>JBKJJZ010000597.1:0-11257 GCA_046597705.1 Vicinamibacterales bacterium
GCCAGTGACTCATCCGTTCCGGCGGCCTGCCACAGGAACTCGAGGTCACGCAGCGGACCCGAAGGCAGCAGGCCCAACGCGCTGCCCATGCCGACGTTCCTGATGAAATGTCTCCGAGTCAGTTCACTCATCGCCCTATCCTTCAAGTCCACCGCGGAGGTGGTCCGCTAAACCTGGTGCCGGACTATAATACGCGGGCGTTGTGTTCACATCGATGACGTAGGGCGTGCCGTTGGCGTCCACCATCGCGTCAATCGCCCCGAAATTCAGCCCCAGGTCCGCGGCCAGCCGCGCCATGTCCCTGACGGTCCGCGCCGCCACCGGGTCTTCGGGAAATGACTCCTCCAGATCCAGCGTCATCATCCACGACCGCAGCAGGCGGCTCGCGCCCACTTTCTTGACGTCCTCCTGCGACTCCATCTCACACAGGACGACGCGGTTCTCGAAAATGAACCCCCTCAGCCACCGGCCCTCGGGGTTGCCGACAAACCGCTCGCACACCAGTTGGCCGTCCATCCACCACTCGGGTTGCACCTCCCGGCGCGGCATCACCAGATAGTGGTTCGGTTCGTAAATCATCGTGCTGCCGGCACCCACGCCAAGGATGTCGCGCTCCTCCTGGGTCAGCGCCCACTCGTTCGCGCCCCCGTAGTTCAGGTTGCTCTTGACCATGATTCGGTCTTCAGGCTCACCCTCGGCAGGGGACGTGTGTACCGAGGGCAGTCCCAGGGCCTGGCACCGCGCCTGGATGAAGGCCTTCGAGATATCGGTCGCGCCGCCGTTCAGGACGCGAATGCCCCGCACGGTCAGGCCCTGAATCAGAGCGGACCGCTCTACTGGGAAGTTGTGTGTCCTGGTGCAGTTGATGTGGAACAAGAATGCGGCTGTGTCTTCAGGCACGTTGGTCAGCACCTGGTCCGCGGTGTCTCGCACCGCGGCCTTCAGGACGCGCGGTGTGCCGGTGACCGTGAAGGCCAGGAACCCCGGCTTGGTAAACCAGTCGTACACTACCAGTGGCGTGAGGCTCATGCCCGTGTCCTCGGCGGGAAGGGGACCAGAGAGATACCCAGATCGGCCACGGCCTGCCGAATGCGCTCCGACGTGAGCGTCGCCAGTTCCTGGACCCGCTCCTGCGAATACATTGACGATGGCGTTGGGCCGGCAGCGGGGTGGCACGCCAGTTCCCAGCACCCTGGTGTCAGCTTCCCGAGAATTCCCAGCATGTGCTCTTCGGTCAGCGTGCCTGGCAACCGTGCTCCGTCGTCGGACTGCCCGTAAAAATCTCCGACATAGGCGAAGGGTGAGAAGTGTCTCACGGGAATACCCATGGCGCGTCCGGCCTCGCGAAGAATCGCCTGGACCGGTTCCCGGCGATGGACGTGCTGATGCGAATCCAGATGTGACGGGTCGCGACCCATCAGCGAGCGAAACTGATCCAGTTGCTTCTGAAATTCCTGACGGGCCAGGGTCCCGTCTTCCGGATCGACCACCTCGTAGAGCGGGTGCCATTCGCCGGCGTCGCATCGCCATTCGCCAAGGTCCACATGCAGGCCAATCGCCAGCGCCGGGCACAACCGTGCGGCAGCCACGGCTTCCTCGGCTGCGGGCCACCGGACCATCAGGCTCGTACTGGTCACAATCCCGTCGCGATGGGCTTTGAGAATGCCCTCGTTCACCGCAGGCGACTGGCCGAAGTCGTCCGCATTGACGACGAGAACCGTAGCTTCAGTCACAGGTTCAGCGCCTTGAGCAATTTGGCCAGCACGGTCTCGGCCTTGAAGTACTCCTCGGCAATGGCCCTGGCCGCGCGCGAGTGCCGGGCATAGTCGGCGTTGATGGCGTTGATCGCCTCCACCGCTTCGTCCGTGGTGTCGAACGCAAAGAGGCCTTCGCCGGTGGGCAGCACGGTGCCGAATCCGGTATTCTGCGTGACCACCGGCCGCCCGGCTGCCAGGTAACACGCGCTCCGTTCACTGAACCAGCCGCTCCGCAGGCGCACGTTCAGGTCGCGTGCCACCGTAAACTCGCCGCGCGAACCACGCACGTAGTCGCGATACTGCCAGGGGTCGCGGGTGAAATCGCGAGTTTCCTGAAGCGTCCACCTGTTCTGGCGCAGCCGTTCCTGGGTGGCCACCGACATGCCATGCGTCCGCACCGCCGCGCCCTCGCCGTACTTGAACGACTCGGGGTCGGCCAGGTTCGTGGCCAATTCGACGGTCTGCCCGCTTCGCAGCGGGACGTCCAGGAACTTCTCGAATTCGAGATGTTTGCTCCAGAAATACGTCTCGCCCTTGAACACCACATCACGGCCGGCCTGCTCCCAGTTACCGACGGTTGTGAACTCCGGGCGCGAAGGCGCGCCGCAGTCCCACATGTCCATCAAAACCGGCTGCCGCATGTGCGCGCGGAGTTTGGGCAATGGAGGGATGGGCGACGCCGGTGTGCCGATATTCTCCCCATACGTCACCACATCGTCGTGTTCGTCCAGGATGGATGACGTGGTGGTGTTGCCCTCGGCCAGCGTGACCTCGTGCCACACCGGGTCTGTGCCGAGGTAGACCAGGCGACCCACCTTCAGGCCGTCCTCGCCGAACTGCGTGGCGCCTGTGACATTGAAGACCGCGTCGGCCTCTACCAGCAGTGCCTCGGCGCGTTGCGCGTCCATACCCAGCCAGGCGCGATCGAGGTAACTCTGGCGATAGGCCCAGCGGCCGTCCAGGCCGAAAGACTTCGTGATGCGGTCGAGGTAGGGCACCGCGTAGTCCGAGTCGCAGACCTTGGAATTGCGGTCGGGGTCGTAGGGCCAATCCGAACTGGTTTCGAAGTAGTAGACGTCGTGGCCGAGCCGCCTGAACCCTGCGGTGATCTGCATGTTCATCCAGGCCATGCCGGCGTACGGATTGGCGGCCATCGTGCCGACGACGACCAGGCGCTTGGGTTTCACCGGTGAATCATAACAAGCCGATGGACTCGAACGCGCGCCGGATGACCTTTTCTGCGGCGAAGTACTCCTGTGCGATCTCGTGCGCGGCCTTCGAGTGGCGATCGTAATCGGTGGCCACGGCGTCGATGGCGGCCAGGGCCTGGTCGCGAGTCGAGAAGCCGAAGAGGCCTTCACCGGAGGGAATGAACTTGCTGAAGCCCGTCTCCTGTGTGATCACTGGCCGACCTGCGGCCAGGAACGTGGCGCTCCTGTCGCTGAACCAGCCGGTCTTTGGCGCGACGTATTGACCTTTCGCGACGGTGAACTCGCCGAGGGAATCCCAAATATAGTCGCGGTACGCTTCGGGTGATTCGAGTCCCATGGCGGGCCTTGTACGCCATCCACTCTTGGCAAAGCGGGCCAGCATCCTGTCGCTGATCTCGCCGATCGCCACCTCGAGGGGCAGTCTCGTATCCCTGGCGACATCGATGAACTTCAGGAACTCGGCGTGTTTGCTCCAAAGCCAGCGCTGGCCCTGCCACGTCGTGTTGTTTCCCCGGTTCCGAAACGTGCCGACGGTCGTGAGCGCCGCGTCTGGCAACGGCTTCCGGGCGGTTTCCCACCAGTCGACGCAGACCGCGGGACGCGTGGGCAGCCAGTTGAATTTCTCGATGGGCACCAGGCAATCCGGTTGGCCGAGGTTTTCGCCGAACGTCAGGTGGTGGTGATGGAGGGCGGCAAACCGCGTGGCGATTTCCTCGCCCTTGGCGATGGCGACCTGGAATGCTGAGGGATCCGTCTCCAGGTAGACCAATTTCTTAATAACTCGATGACGGGCTCGTAGTTCCTGGGCCCCTGAATGGTTGATGACGGCCTCAGCTTCTTCGTACAGCCGCCACAATCCTTGGATGTCGCGCCCTCCGTAACATCGAGTCAGGTCGCCAGGTGGCCGGAATATCCATCGGTCTTCAAGGCCGATGGCGGTCATGTATCGATTGAGATACTCGATGTTGCTGGTGAAGTCCTCGACTTGTTCAAACGTGCCAGGCGCCAGGATGGGGCGATCCGAGTCCTCGACGTACCAGACGTCGAACCCCAGCCGACGGATGCCGGCCAGGTACTGCATCCGGTGCCAGGTCATGCCAGGGAACGGAAAGGCCGCCATCAGGCCCCAGACCACGATGGTGCCGCGCGTGGCGGGTGGATAGTCTGTTCTGAGCGCGAGGGTTGCGTCCGGCATCACTTCTTCCATCCCTGCGCGGCCGCCTCCACGCTGCCGAGCCGTGCCGCTTCGTCGAGCAGGCCCGCCACGTCGGTGGTGACGGAGATGAGGCGGCCGTGATCCATCACCAGGAGCAAGTCGCATTGGGCCAGCGTGCTCAGACGGTGCGCCACCATGAACGTGGTGCGGCCTTCCATCAGCCGTTCCATGGCCGCGATGATACTGCGCTCGGTCTTGATGTCTACCGCGCTGGTTGGCTCGTCGAGGATCAGGAGTGGCGAATCCCGCAGGAACGCACGCGCCAGCGAGATGCGCTGGCGCTCGCCGCCCGAGAGGCGCATGCCCCGTTGTCCGACTTTCGTGGCATACCCCTCGGGCAATCCGGCAATGAAGTCGTGCACTTCTGCCGCCCGAGCCGCCGCCTCCACCTGCGCGCGCGTTGCGCCGGGCCGGGCGTAGACGAGGTTTTCTTCGATCGTGACGGAAAACAGCAACGTGTCCTGCAGCACGATGGAGTACTGATCCCGCAGGTCCTTCAGAGCGTAGTCTTTGAGGTCCACACCGTCGAGCAGCACACGGCCTTCTCGCGGATCGTAGAAACGGACCATCAGGTTCAGCAGCGTGGTCTTGCCGGCCCCCGTTCTGCCGGCAATGCCCACTCTGGTGCCTGGCGGCACGCTGAAGCTGATGTCGCGCAGGATGGGTTCGTCCTGTTTGTAGCCGAACGAGACGTGTTCGAACGTCACGGCGCCTCTCGAGCGGGCGACACGGATCGGGTTCTCGCGGTCCACCACGTCGGGCTGCCGGTCCAGCAGGGTAAACGCGCGGTCGGCCATCACCAGCGAATTTTGGAGGGTGGTGATTTGGCTGCCGATGGATTCGAGCGGCGCGTAGAGCTGACCCAGATACGAGGTGACCACCAGCAGCGCGCCGACCGTCAGCGTGCCCTCCACCACGCTCTGCACGCCGAGGTACAGCACGGCGCCGGTGCCCACGGCCGTGGTGGTGCCCACCAGCAACTGGAACAGCCCCTCCGAGAACTGCACCGAACGATTGGCGTCCATGCTTTGGCTCGACTGGTGGACGAACCGGTCGCGCTCCCGCTTTTCCTGGCCGAAGGCCTTGACGATGCGCAGTTCGTTGAAAGACTCCTGAGCGATGGAGAACGCGCGTTGTTCGAGCCGCTTCACCTCACGCCAGCGATCGCGCACCCCTTGCCGGTGCCACCAGCCGAGGCCTAGCAGGATCGGGCTGATCAGCAGGGCGACCATGGCGAGTTCCCGGCTGATCTGCGCGGTGACGTAGGCCATGCCCACGAACGTGATGATGGCGCTCAGCAACTGAGGGAGGGCCGATACCGTCAGGTGCTGGATGGACGGCGTGTCGTACAGGATGCGATAGGTGGCATCGGTGGTGCCGGCCTCGTCGTGGTAGGCCAGTGACAGGCGCTGTGAGTGTTCGAACAGCGCCGATCGGAACGCCAGTTGCAGTTTGTTGCCGATGCGAGATCTGAACTGCGAAACAAACAGGCCTCGGGATCGGTTAATCACCGCAATCAGCACGACGAGGCCGGCGGCCAGAGCGAGCAGGGCAGGCTTGGATTGCAGAACAGTGCTGGGAATCAGTGCCGCGATGACCGGGGGCACCGGGGTCGACTCTACGACGCTATCGAGAGCAATCTTTAGCGGGATCGGCGAGAGAAGCGCCAGCGGCGTCGCGAGGAAGTCGATGAGGTATACGAGGGCGACCCGCGGCCAGAACGCCCGGGCTTGTAGGAACACCCGGCGCAGCGTCCGTAAATCAGATGGGGAATGCGTTAACGACATAGCGAGGTCAGGTGTTGGCCAGCGTCACACGGGGACCAGCACTCAGATCCCATGCCGCACAGCCGCATCGACAACGATACTGGGTGTGGAGGAAGTGAGTCCAGCGTTGATTGGTTCAGGCGAACGCTGCTGCGACCGGCAGACCGGGAGCTATGCGACGCCAAGGTCCTGCAGGAACGCATTCAGCACCTTTGATGCGTCCAGGTACTCTTCCGCGACCCCGCGCGCTGCCCGGGAGTGCCTGGCGTAGTCAGCCGTGATCTCGAGAATGGCGCCGGCGGCTTCGTCCATCGTGCTGACCGCGAACAGACCCTCGCCGCAGGGGAGGTGCGCGCTGAATCCCGTATCCTGCATCACCACAGGGCGGCCGCTGGCCAGGTACGCCGCGCTCCGGTCGCTGAAGAACCCGCTGTGCGTGGCGACGAAGACATTCTTAGCCACCGCAAACTCCCCGCGTGAACCTTCGATGTACGAGCGCCAGGCGTCAAACGTGCCCGTCACCGCGTAGGAGTCGCGCACCCGCCAGCCCGACGCACGGAGCCGGTCGATCGGCAGGCGCGCTCCGGTAGCGGCGATCTCCAACGGTACTGGCACCAGGGACGGCAATTCGAAGAACTTCTCAAACTCCAGGTTCTTCTGTCCGTAGCGGATGCCGTCGTACTCGACAGTGGCGTGCGACTCCCAGTTCATGATCGTGGTGAATGGCGCATCGTCAGGTGGTGCAGCGACCGTGAACAGATCGAGGACGACCGGGTCGACGATGGGTTTCCACTCCACGCCGAGCAAGGGAACTCGAGACGCACCGCTGCCGAGGTTGAGACCAACGGAATAGAAGCGGTTGTAGTCGTGCAAGGCGACGCCTTTCGCCAGACGATGGCTCATCTTCATCTGCGTGTAGCCGGGCTCGCTGTCGATAAGCACTCGAAGCGGTACTTGGCTGGCTTCCGCCATCCAGGTGTCCTTGATATCCAGAAACGGGCCACCGCCCATCTCGATGAAGACGTCGGCCGACACAATAATGTCCTCGACCTGATTCCGGGTCATGCCGAAGTACTCTTCGCGGCCATCCACAAAGCAGAATCGATCCTTGAGGCCAAAGCGCTCGAGGACGCTGCGGAACGCGGCGATCCCGACTGTGCAGTCGTCGCTGTTGAGCAGGGTGCCAAGGTCGACGCAGGGTTTCGGCCAAGAGCCGGCCTTTTCGACGAAGTACACGTCGCAGCCCAGCCGGTGCATGCCCAGCAGCCATTGCAGGGTCCATGACATGAAACCGCCGACCGGGTAGCACATCACGTACGAGGAGATGACCACTCGGGGCATGGTGCGCGATGGTGTCACAGGCCGATCTCGGACAGGAAACGCGAAAGGACCACGTCCGTGCTCAGGTAGCGTTCGGCGATCGCCCGCGCGGCCTGGCTGTGCCGCGGGTAGTCGCTGTGGATCGCGTCGATGGCTGCCGCCGCTTCGTCCACCGTCTTCACGGCGAAGAGGCCCTCGCCACACGGCAGGTGGCGGCCGAATCCCGAGTCCTGCATCACCACCGGGCGCCCGCTGGCCAGGTAGACGCCGCTTCGATCGCCAAACCACCCGCTGTTTGTGGCGACGTAGACGTTCTTGCAGACGCTGAACTCACCTCGCGAGGCCGAGATGTAGGCGAGGTACGCCTCGAGCGACAGCGACACATCCACGGCCGCGCGAACGTGCCAGCCGGCTTCTTCCAGGAGCTCGTTTGGCGGGTCGCCACCGACAGCCAACTCCATCCGGGTGGACGTCCGGGCCGGCAGGGCCAGGAACTTCAGGAATTCTGCGTTCTTCTGCTTGTAGCCCGTCGCTGCGAAGTCCTTGTCCGTGTGAGCCTGCCAGGTCATGACCGTGGTAAACGAGGCGTCGCTGGGCGGGGGCTGCGGCGTGGGGTAGAGGTCCATGAGGACCGGATACACGATGTGGCGCCACTCCATGCCGATGGTCGGCACGGAACAGTCTGCCGTCCCCACGTTGAGGCCCACGGTGTAGTAGCGGTCGAAGTGGATCCTGGCGCGGCCGGTGTTCCAGAGCTTCTCAAGGCGCGGCTGGTAATGTCCGGGTTCGCCATCCACGAAAACACGCCGGCCGACGCGCTCCGCGTCGTCGGTCCAGGTCATCGAGGGTTCGCCCAGGGCGTCGGCCGAGAGGTCGATGAACACATCCGCGTTCCGGAACACCTCGCGAACTGACGCCTCGCTCATGCCGTAGTACCGAGCCTGGGCGTCCACGAAGCACCAAGCCTTCCCGAGGCCGTGCTTCCGGAACAGGGTCGACAACGTGGCCACGCCGTAGCCGCAGTCTTCGCTCATCCGGTTGGCGACCGGGTCGTAACAGGATTTCTTCCAGCCTGGCTTTTCGACGAACCAGACGTCGTGGCCGAGGCGGCGCAGGCCCGCCACCCATTGCAGGACGATTGACAGGTAGCCGCCAAGGGGGGCTCGAACGGCGAGCCCGGTTACGATAATACGCGCCATGCTGGTTCAGCGACCGCAGCCGAACAGCGGGCCGCAAAGGAGGGAGGGGCAAATGGGAACGGGACTGGAACGGTCACCGATTCGCTGTGTGTGAGGCAGGCGCACGGAGCAATGCTACTCTCACTCCATGGTCGTCGTCGCGTCGCTGTGGGCGCCCAGCGGCCGCATGGTATAGATTCATACGTCAGCCGCACCGACCAAGTCGAGCGCCGATGAGGACAACCACTCCTGCAGGCGCCCACGATGTCCCCGGTCTCCCAACTTCCTCCGTCTACGAGGGCGAAGGCTCGGCTGACAGGAATCGAGCGCTCGACGGCCGCCACCGTGCGGTCCAGCCGGTGCTACCACGAATTGCCAGTCCAGGTCGCGTCATTGAACGGAAGTCCCAGTCTGGCGGCGTGTATGGCTGTCGCCCTTCGGTAGGCCTCGAAGCGTCTGGTCCACGCTCGCAGCCGTTCGTCGAATGAGACCATCGTTGCGGTGACCGTTTTATTCGCACCGTGATGGCGCCACAGGGGTCAGCTGTTCGGCCACCAAATGCGTTTCGTACAGGGGGCTCAGCGCAGAAAGGTAGTTGTCGGCGTAGTTCGTGAAGGCAGCCTCCGGTATGGGCATCACCGCCTTCAGAAAACTCCGTCGCCACGCATTCGCGCTGGTGGGGGACCACCGGTACATGTACGGCCCTCCCTTGAGGACACGCTCGGCGAGCGTACCGTCCGACAGGCACCAGTTATAGATTTTGCAGGTTGGTGAACCACAAGTGTCGGTCCCCGGCGCAGGCAATACGCCCGCGGGGCTTCATCGGCTAGAAGGACGGCGGAAGTTGCATTCGCTTGCGGCATTAACACGTCGCCGGCATGAAGGGCACGATGCCCCCCGTGCTGTGATCAAAAGTCCCGGTTGTCAGCCAAGCTCGCGGAGAATTCTCGCTGTTTCGAGGCTGCGCCGAAAGACGTCGAGTCTGCCCATCGCCTCTGCGATCCACTGGTGCTTGAAACTGCACCCCTCCCAAAATACGCAATGGAGCAACCGGAACAGTTGCCCGACGTCTCTCATTCGATGGACATCAGCCAACGTGAGGGCCGGCCAGGTGTGGCGCATGATGGCCCAGTAGGCCCGCTGTTCCTTCTCGCCGCCCGGAAGGCGGGCGAGGTCGGCCGCCGGCGGTGCGGCGCCGGCTGTCTCCCAGTCGAGCACCGCGAGGCTGAGACGGCCGCCGCGTTCACGCACTCGCACGTTCTTGATGACAAAATCACCGTGCACCAAAACGATCGGCAGTCCTGCGCAGGCCGACTCGACCTTTGGCCATGCGCGCTCGACCACGTCGAGCGTGTCCAGGATCGCGCTTATTGTGCCGACGCCGGATGTCGAGATGCCTGGATGCATCAGAGCATTACGCATGCCGGTCATGGCGTCGGAGAGCACTGTCCGGAAGTAGTCTGGTCCGGTATCTCGCAATCGAACGAGGCTCGGACCCGACCTCGAGTGCAGACGCCCAAGCCAGTCGACCGCAAGCGAGCGGTGCTCAGGGTTGTCAGGCTCGTAGATGAGGTTGCCCGCGTCCTCCAGGAAAATCCACCACGCGCCGTCCAGTTCGAGCCACCCGTACATTTCGAGGCCCGGCAACTGGAGAGCCGGGAAAAGATCGGTGTACAACGTCACCTCATGATCGATCGCGTTCCGAAGGCTCCGTTTGGCAATGATGGCCCTTTTACCAGGACCAATGCCGTGCAGGCGATACACAGCTGATTTGCTCTTCGCAGGCGTGAGAACTTCGATAGACGTCGGCGGCCCGCCAGTCGGCTGGATCTGCTGCCATGCGGTGAACGCTGGGTGAATGTCGAGCCCTGCGGTCAGCACCTCCACCTCCGCGGTATTCCTTCCCACAGCTCACACTCCCTGACTAGAAGCTATCTCATAAACCGCTGAGCTTGTTACGTCCTGCACGACGTTTCATGTTCCACTGTCGCCGTGCACGTGGCCAGCGCTGTGCTGCATCAGCCGCTCTTCGTCCCCGCCAGGCTCGACGCCCGAGCGCCGTGTCAGGAGCAGTCGAGGCCGGACTACTGAAAGCGGGATTTCAGGCTGTTGATCGGTTTCTCCATCACGACCCAGGAGGCGACCGCCATACCCGAGTCTTGCATGACCACCGGGCGTCCGCCGTTTAACGATGGAGAGGTAGTGGAGCGATCGCCCAGATGGCGGCCGGCATCACAAAGACCGTCATGACACTCACAACGTCCGCGGCGGCCTCGTAATGACCGGGTCGTGCCCGACCTGACCCGGTCATCTCGCCGCCGGTTCGTCCACCGGCAACATCCCGCACTGCTTCGTGCCGCGACGCAGCGCGAGGTCGATCGCGCGCAGCGTCTGACCCGACCGCCACGTCCAGCCAAACAGCCAGATCGCGGCGGTGACCAGCACCGGCGTCCGGGTCAGCGTTGCCGGCAGGCCGGTCGTCGTAACCGAGGCCAGCAGCAGCAGGGCCAGCACCGACAACACCAGCCGGCTGTGTCGGGTCAGGCGCGCTCGCAGCCGAATCCGCGCCAGCACCTTGCCGCCGTGCTCCTCCACCAGCGCCCGAAGGTCCCACCAGCTCCAACTGCCGGCCCGCACCGAGATGTCGCGCGTGGGCTGCCACCCGTCGTCCACCTCTACAGCGCCCACGCCGCGCACCATCCGCAACTGCTGTTGCACCGAGGTGAGCAGCATCGTGTTGTCCGTCCAGGACTCGCCCCAGAAACGCCGCAGGACGTCCACGCCGGCCAGCGCGGTCAGTGACTGCCGC
>JBKJJZ010000284.1:0-3264 GCA_046597705.1 Vicinamibacterales bacterium
CGGCCCCCGCACGGGAATGATTGTCGGTCAGGTCCTGGACTCAACCGGCGCACCCGTCCCTGAAGCCATCGTCCAGATGTCGATGCCGAAGTATCCGGCCGATTTGCCGACCACCCCGAAGGGCCGTGTGATGGCTGATGGGGAGGGGCGCTTCTTCTTCTCTGATCTTCCCGCAGGCGAATACCGCCTTCAGGCCACCAAAGAAGGCTACGCCGGTGGCGAGTACAGGCAGCGACGCGTGACCGGTCGCGGCCAGCCCTTCCAGCTCGCAGAAGGCGAGCGGCGCGTGGACGAACGGCTCACCATGTGGAAGTTCGGCGTCATCGCCGGCACGGTGGTCGACGAGGCTGGTGAACCAGTGGTTGGCGTTTCGGTTCATGCGCTCGTCAGGAACGTCATCGCCAGCCGGACGATGTACGGCCCCGGCGAGGAAGCTCCCTTTCTCAGACTCACCAGCACCACCGACGATCGCGGCATGTTCCGCCTTTCGCGATTGTTGCCCGGTCGCTACGTCGTGGTCGTGCCTTCGACGCAAACCACGGTGCCTGCCAAAATGCTCGGCACGTACGCTCAGGATCCCGCAGTGCGGCTCGAGTTCGGCCGGGCAATTGCGGAGGTGGCGCCGCTCGGGCAGCCACGCACGCAGCAATTCGGTGACGCCGCACTGTTGACCTTGAATCGCGTCCTGATCCCTCCCCCACCATCTCCGGCGGGCCGTATGGAGGTGTACCGCACCACATACTTTCCGTCCTCGACGACCGCGCGCGCAGCCACCGAGGTCACGGTCGAGGCAGGCGAGGAAAAAGCCGGCGTGACGATTGGCGTTCGGCCAGTCCCGGCTGTACGGATCTCCGGACGGCTCGTCACGCCGGACGGCACACCACCTCCGCCGACGTCTCTTCGCCTGATCGGCGAGGCGGCGGCTGAAGTGGGTGACGACGGATTCGAGACCGTCACCGGTGTCAGCGATTCGAGTGGGCGCTTCACTCTGCTTGGAGTGCCGGCCGGAGATTACGTCCTCAAGCAAGCAAGTTCACTGGTCTCGCTTGGTATGCAGGGCCGGCAAGGCTGGTGGACCGCACAGCCTGTGAGCGTCGGTGGCCGGGATATCGCAGAGTTAATCGTGCCCTTGCGCCCCGCATTGCGCGTGGAGGGGCACAATGAGTTCCGTAGTTCGCCGGGCTCTCTCTCGCCGCCTCGGATTCTGACTAATCCACTTCTGATCTTTGAAACGCCATTCGGCGAACCGGGGCGATTTGTGGGACAACCCACTGGAGAAGGAGGCCGGTCGTTCGTGGCCTTCGGCTCCGCGGGCCGGTTCCTCGCCGTTCCGTACGAACGGGGTGGCTGGTTCGTGCAGTCCGTCACGCTCGATGGCAAAGACATCACGGATCGCGCCTTCGACCTGCAGGCGGACGCCAACATCGTCGTTCTCTACACCGACCGCGCATCGAAGGTGACCGGTGTCGTCAGAGACGCGCGCGGGGCTGCCAGCGCCACAGCTGCGGTGCTGGCGTTTCCCGTTGAGCCGCAACGTTGGGTGGGTATCGGCACGAACCCCCGACAGCTCAAGAGTGTGCTGACGTCTCGCACAGGTGCGTACACCTTCGAGGGTCTGCCGCCCGGCGAGTATTACGTGATCGCGATTGACGACGCTGAATCGGCAGACTGGATCGATCCGAAGACCCTCGAGGGACTGGCGCGTCAGGCCACGAAGCTGTCGGTTGCTGACGGCGATACCAAAACAGTGGACCTCACGCTGCAGGTGACTCGATGACCGTGCGCGTAATCGCTTTTGCCCTCGTCGCCGTGGTTGCTGGGCAGCAGGTACGCGACAACGCACCGGTGCCAAGCGGGACCTCGACGATTGCCGGTCGTGTACTTGTGGACGGATCACCGAAGCAACCGGCCCGTCGCGTGCGGGTGACCCTTGCCGATGTGTCGGGCGCGTTGCCCGGCCAGACCGCGACCACCGATGACGTGGGCGCGTTTGCGTTTGCCAATCTCCCTCCGGGACGATTCGAGCTGAGGGCGTTCAAGGCCGGCTATCTTCGCGGCAGCTACGGCGCCTCACGGCCGGACCGCGCCGGCACCCCCATCGTCGTCAAGGACGGCGAGGTCATCAGCAATGTGACGATCACGATTGCGCACGGCGGCGTCATCAGCGGCGTCGTGCGCGACACTCGCGGCCAGACTGTTCCAGACGTGCCGGTGCGTGTGCTGCGGTTCGGCTTCAACGCGCTCACGGGTGAACGGACGCTGGGCGCGCAGTCGGGTGGCAGTTCGGTGACCACCGACGACCGCGGCGAATATCGCGCGTACGGATTGCCGCCAGGTATGTATCTCGTGCTGGCGACGCCAGGCCCCCAGTGGCGTTCCGCCGGTCAAGCCCTCGACGATATTCGTCAGCTGACCTCTGCGGAGCTGCAGCAGGCCATGCGTGCGGCTCGTGCGGCAGCGACGAACGCGGCGGCGACGCCGGTTCCGGTGACGCCCCCAGCATCAGTCGCGCGCGTGAACTACGCGCCTGTGTTTCATCCTGGCGTGACGGACATTGGCGCGGCCACGACGATCACGCTCGCGTTGAGTGAGGAGCGAACGGCCGCGGATATCTCGATCCAGTTCGTGCGGACGGCGACGATTACCGGGAAAGTCAGCGATCCGTCCGGTGTCCTTCCCCGAATGCTGTCGGTCTCGCTCGTGCCGGCCGGCCAGCAAACGGAGCTGCTCGCCGGCGCGGGAATCCGCGGGACATCGACATCGCTGCGCCCCGATGGCTCGTTCGTGTTTGGCGGCGTGGCGCCCGGCTCGTATACGGTCAAAGCCAGTTCGGCACCGGGAGCTGGCCGAGGCATCGCGACACCGCAGGTGGGTCTGGCGATGTGGGCGGCGGTTGATGTGACCGTCAACGGCAGCGACCTCGATGTGCCTCTGGCGCTGCAACCCGGCCTGACGATCAACGGCCGCGTCGTGTTCGAGGGTGCGCAGCCGTCGGCTGCCGATCTGCAGGCGCTCTCGTTCAAGCTCATTGCGCCTGGATCGGGCGGCTCCCTTCTGAGCAACAGCGGCGGCCGGGTGGACGCGGAGGGCCGATTCACATTCGCCGACATGACGCCGGGCCCATATCGATTCGTCACGCAGTGGACCAGCTCTGCGGCGAGCAGCAAATGGGCGATCAAGTCCTCTGTCGCCGATGGGCGCGATGCGTTTGACGCACCGCTCGTGGTGAACCCAAATCTGGGCCCGGACTGGATTGTCACCTAC
>JBKJJZ010000237.1:0-4564 GCA_046597705.1 Vicinamibacterales bacterium
TAATGCAGGAACCGGTATCGAGCTACGACTATCCTGCATTACCAGCGCTGTGCTGCTGACAGTATGGACGCCGCTGAGTGTCTCGAGATTCCGGAGGAGGCTCGCCTCAACCTCGGCAAGCTGCGCTGCGAAATCGGCTTCGGCAACCGCCTCTCCCGACGCGGGGCAGATCGCCAGGACCATCGGCACGCGGCTCCTGATACTGGCCGCCGCCACGGCCTGATGCAATTCCTCTGCGTGTCGGACCAGCTGGGCTTGTCTGTCGCTACCCTCGGCAAGATCCTCGATCCTGACAAGCACAACGTTGACGCCGGACGTGTTGGTGGAGAGTGCACTCGCAGGAGACAACAGTTCCTGGAACACCTGGTTGAACGGGGAAAAGGCCACGCGCGACGGTAGGTCCAGTTTCTCCAAGAGGAACTGCAATGCCGGCTCGACCGGTTCCGCGGTGAACGTCGCTGCGATCTGAATGGTGGGCGTATCCATGCCCGTCAAGCCGCCGGCCTCATGGCGGCGCCCAGCACTCGAAGCCACTCTGGTCTGATGGCCGCCCAGTCGAAGCCTTCAACTTTCTTCCGCCCCTCGCGGGCCAGCCGCGCGGCCCGGGCGGGGTCCTGCAACAACCCCACAATAGCCGTGACAAACGCATCGGGATTCCGTGGTGGCACCAGAATGCCGTCCGTGCCGTTCTCGATGAGGAACGGCAGGCCTCCCACATTGGTCGAAACCACGGGCAGGCCAAGGGCCATTGCCTCGATGACGCTGACCGGGTGGTTATCGAAGTCAGTGGTGTTTATGAAAATGTCGTATCCGCCGGCGAGCGCGATCCACGCGCTCCTCTCCAGACGGCCGGTGATGGTCACACTGCGATCGACTCCACTCTGTCCGGCGCGGCTGGTAACGTCGGCCAGAGTGCCGTCCTTATCGGGTCCGACCATGCAGAGCTCGGCGTTTGTGTGTGCCGGCAGGAGTTGCTGAAGGACGTCTATCGCAAGCGTGGGATTGTAGATCCTGTGAAACGACCGGACCCACAGCAACCGCGGCTGACAAGCCGGCCGCTCCTTGAATGGATACTGCTCGAGCTCGATGAAATTGGGAATGTAGATGACGGGGTATCCCGCTTTTTCGAAGCCCTCCTTGAGATAGATGGAAGGCGAGACCGTCGCCGCCGACCGGCTGAAGAGCGAGCGGCAGCGTCCCGGACTGCGTTCGAGCCGGTCGAGCAGATTCCCGCCGTGCAGGATGGCCACGTAGGGAAGCTCGAGCTTCCTGCAGAGCCACGCGGTCGAGCAGGCAAACCAGAAGGCATCGGTGCTGAAAACGTCGATGATGACGACCTCGGCCCGCCGCCGCAATCGCAGCACCTTGCTCAACATGTCCAACAAACGGAGCGCCTTGTTCCGCTTCTGTGATGCAAACTCGACCACGAAGTGCTGCTGGAGTTTTTCGACGAGGGACCTGTTGACTCCGGGATTCGTACCGTGATGCTCAAGAAAATTCCCGATGTACAGGATCATGTGCGCACCGCCTTCAGCGAGCCCCAGGCGGCCTCGAGATGAACGCCAATGGTGTCGCGCCACGACTCCAGCGAGTACTGGCGCGCGGTGGCAATGGCCTGGCGCGACATGGATTCATACGTGGAGCCAGAGGCCAGGATTTTTTCGACCGCCTCTGCGATAGCAGCCGGGCTGGCATCATCGATCACGATGCCACAGCCGGTGGCAAGCAGGTGCGGCAGCACGGACACGGGAGTAGCGATCACCGGCAGTCCGCTGGCCAGCGCTTCCAACACGGCCTTTGGAAACCCTTCCGATGAGGTCGTTGGAAAAACAAACACCGCGGCATTCTTCAATCGCTCCATGACGTCCGTGTGATGGAGCCGGCCCGTGAAATGAACACGGTCTGCCACGCCGCATTCTTCCGCAATTTGTCGAAACTCAGGGACAGCGGGACCATCACCCACGATATCGAGGCTCACGCAAGGAAAGCGCGTCGTCAACGCAGGAAGACTGCGGATGATCTCGCCAGCGCCCTTCGCCTTCTCCTGGCGCGCAACCGTGATCAGCCGGAAGGAAACTTCAGCGGGTGGCTGAGTTCGGAAGGGATGGGACCTCGCGGCTCCGAAGGTCTTCAACTGCGCGTCACTCAAGCTCGACGAGAATACCCAGCTGACCTTGGCGTTACGTGTCGAAGGCGGCTGCGGCAGGCCACCTGTCGCGAGCATGACGTTCCGGTTGCCCGCGGTGCTCTCCATGAACCACCGCCAGAATCGCTCGGCTGCGGTCACCGGCTTCGTCCAGTTGCCACAATGGCGCACGAACAACGGCTTTCGCGACAGCCACCCCAGCATCATCCCTACGGTCCCCACATCTCCCGGAATGGGCGCGTGGACGGCATCGGCTGACCTGAGCTCTCGCAGGATGGTTGCGCCGTTGCGCAGACACCAGGGGACGAAACTCATCTTGCTGGCAAGGCCCGTTCCAGACCGTGCGGTCAGTGGCACCACCGTCAACGGATGGCCGGGAAGCGGCGTCTCACCGGCGGCGGCTCCCCTGTCACGAACCGGCACCAGGAGTCTCGTTTCGTCAAACAATTCCGACAGGGCGCGCATCTGAAAGGAAAACCCGCCATCAGTGGCAAATCCGGTCGGCGAACTGCCGCTGCGCCAACAGGGCTTGTGAGAGAAAACCAGAAGCTTCAGATCAACCTCAAAGGGCCTCGAGCAACCGGCGCGAGTGGCGGTGCCTTGCTGCCTGCAGATAGATTGAGAACAGCCGGTCTGCGAGATCGTCGGGCCTGTGATCCCGCTCAGTCTGCATTCGGCCCTCCTGTCCCATCCGCGTTCGCAACGGAGCCGACCGCGCCAGCTCGATCAATCGCGCCACCAAACCATCGATGTCGTCGTACGGCTGCACGAACCCCGTCACCCCGTCCCGCACCAGTTGCGCCGAGTCGCCCGCGGGTGTCGCAATCACCGGCAACCTTCCGGCCATGGCTTCCAGCAGGACGTTGGGGAAGCCCTCATGATCGGACGTCATCGCCAGGACGTGGGCGTGCCTGAGAACGGCGGGCACGTCATCGCGCCGTCCCAGAAACACCAGGTCCTGCTCAAAGAGCCCGTTGGCTCTGGCGTGAGAGCGCAACCTGTCGCCTTCCGGCCCGTCCCCGACGATCAATCCGAACAACTCGGGTGCTTGCCGGCGTGCCATCGCCAGAACGTCGATGAAGCGGTCAACACGTTTCTGCGGTACGAGTCTCCCGACAGACGCGACGACAATTCGTGAGTCGAATGAAACGGCGATCGGCAGCGGCGCAGGTTGCTGGGACTTTTCATCAAACTCGGCGAGGTCAATCGCGTTGGGGAGGCAGCTCACACTTTCTGCAGGTACGCCAAGCGCGTGCGCGTTGCGCTCGGCCTGCCGCGAATTGGCTATCAAAGACCCTGCCCGGCGCAACAGCAGATTCCCCCAGAAGGGGTTCGACTTCATGTCATGCGTGAGATCGCTTCGAATCGCACCGATCGCGACGGCGCCTGCGAACGAAGCGGCCATCGACGAATACAGGTTGGTGTAGAAATGGGCCGACTGCACGACGTGCGGCCTGAACTGTCGCAGCAGACGGATGAGCCTCGGCAGGCGACCCCACGGGTTCGAAAATCGTCCGAGCCATAGCACTTCGGCTCCCAGTGCCTTCAGGTTTGCTTCGTAATGCTCGCCGCGCGTCAACGTGTACACCCGGACCGAAGCGCCCTGTTGCAACAACGCGCGCACCATGTACGTGAGCTGCTTTTCCGCGCCTCCCTGCCCTAACGTCCCGGCGACAAATGCAACCCGGAGAGGGTCGTGGCTCTTCATCCTGCCGTGCCTGACTGCAGGGTGCTGATGACGAATCGCCGCTTTCCCCCAGGGGTGAGCGGAATATCTTTCACGCGCTCGATGTGCACGTCCAGCCCGACGCCTCGCCGTTGAAGCGCGGCAATGATCGCCGCTTCAGATCGGTTGGACCACGCAGCGGTGGGAAGAATGCGCACGGTAATCGCATCGGACCTTTCTTGAACCACCTGGAACTGATCGATCTCCTGGAAGTGCTCGAACACACCGGTGAAGAAATGGACGATCAGTTTGTTCCCGGTCGGAGTCTCGATGGTATCGGCGATCCTCCCCTGAATAGATTCGAGCAAATCCCAGTTGCGGCCGCAGGAACATTGCCTGCCCACGCCCGAAGTAGCGATATCGCCCACCCGGTAGCGGATCAACGGCATCGGGCCTGCATGCAGGCGAGTCAGCAGGAGATTGCCTGGTGTCCCCGCAGGCACAGGATTTCCATCGTCGTCCACGTAGTCGACGATTACGTCGAGACTGTAAACGTGGTAGTTCTGGCTGGTCCCGCACTGGGCCGCCACCTGAATACCTTCCCCGCAGCCGTACGTGTCAAACACCCGGGCCTTGAACGCGGCTTCGATGCGCGCGCGCTGCACGGGTTGAAGGTAATCGCCCCACGTTACCAGCGAAGTGAGCCGCCGATTGAAGCCGCGTTGCTGCGCGCGCCTGGCAAGAGCATCGAG
>JBKJJZ010000243.1:0-10391 GCA_046597705.1 Vicinamibacterales bacterium
TACGTAGGGCGTCCCTTCAGGGGCGCCATTTTTCTTGCGCTCACGGTTATTGCGCGTGAGCGCGGGCAGGTCGATGGCCCGGGGTCGACAGATACAATCAACGAATGCGGTGGCGTGTGTCGGTGACCTTCCTCGTCGCGCTGAGTCTTGTCGGCGGTTCAGCAGTGGCGCCGACGCTGACGATCACGCACCAAGCGCGATCGCTTCAGCCGGGCGAACTGGTAGTGGTCACCATCGTGTCGGATGCGGCGCTGTCGGCCATCGAAGTAAAAGCATTTGACCACACGCAGCGCGTGCAGGCGCTGGCGCCAACAACGTCACGGCCACACTCGTGGATTGCGTTGGTGGGCCTCGATCTCGATGTCAAGCCTGGCAACCATGTCGTGTCGGTGTCGGCCTCCGGGCCAACCGGGACAGTGACGGCGACGCACACCCTGGAAGTCAAAACCAGAGCATTTCCCACCCGCCGATTGACGGTGGATCCGAATTTCGTGAACCCGCCGGCGAGCGAGACCGCTCGCATCGAAAGAGAAACCGCAGCGGTGGCCGCCGCATGGGCCGGCAGTGCTGGGCCGAATCCTGTTGCGGAGTTCACCTTCATTCGGCCCGTGGTTCACCAGGCCAATTCAGCGTTCGGCACCCGGAGCATCTTCAACGGCGAGGCCCGCAATTCGCACAGCGGCGCAGACTTCCTGAGCCCGGCCGGCACGCCCATCAAGGCTCCGGCCCCGGGCAAGGTCGTCATCGCGGACAACCTGTACTTTTCGGGCGGCACGGTCATGGTTGACCACGGCCTTGGCGTGGTTTCGCTGTTCGCACACATGTCGAAGATCCTGGCGAAGGCGGGGAACGATGTGGCGCAGGGAGAGATATTGTGCCTGGTGGGAGCCACGGGGCGTGTGACCGGCCCGCACCTGCACTGGACCGTTCGGGTGAATGGCGCGCGCGTGGACCCGCTGTCGCTCCTCGCGCTGCTGAGAGCCAACGCCACAGCCGGTATTCAGGAGCCGGACTGAACTCGTTCAGGTTGACGCGGTCGTGAGTGACGCGGCCGGCCGGCCGATCCTCGGTCTCAAGAAATCGGACTTCGTGCTCATCGACCGAAAAACGCAACAGGTGAGCGATGCGTTCGCTCCGCATGAGGCTGGTGTCATCGACGCCATCTTGCCGCTCAATGACCTTCTGCCAGGCAGTTACGTGCTTCGAGTCGGTTGCAGCGTGGCGCCCGATGCCGCGACGCGGGAGATCGGGTTCGTCGTCAAGTAGGTCATCGAATGTGGCGCCCCTGAAGGGACGCCCTACGTACAGACATCACACGATGATATGCAGCGCGACGGTAGGTAGGGCGTCCCTTTAGGGGCGCCGATCAGTAGGGAATCCGAATCGCGGGATCGTCCACGGGAAAATCCTTCGTGTTGCGCGTCACCAGTTGTGCCGACTCGATCTGCGCCGTCGCCCAGATGATCGCATCGGGCAACCGCACACGAGTGCGCCGGCGGATCTCGGCCGCCCGCCTCGCAACCTGCCGCGTGATCTCAATGACACGGAACTCGCGCAGGAAGAGATCGATCACGTCCGCCTCATCGTCATTCCTGGATCCGATTTGAAGTTCCATCCAGGTGACGATGCTGATGCCGCGACGAGTGTAGCGGTCGAACTCCTGCTGGGCCTCGTCCCGACCGGCCAGGTAGTCGATCAGGATGTTCGTATCAAAGACGGCTTCGATGTGCGGCCGAACCATTTACTGGTGCCGTGCCCACTCATCTCTGAGGCGTTCCAGATCGGCGGTGGCATCCGCGGCCCGATCCCGCCACAGCCCGAACGCGCCGGCGGCGTCACCCTTCGAGCGGTCAGCAAGCATCGCGGCAATCGCGCGGCGAATGGCTTCGGCCCTCGATACGTTTTCGCGCCGGCAGTGCGCATCGAGGTGTGTCAGCTGATCGGCCGGAAGTTCGATGATCGTCCTCATGATGACGTCATCATATCACGTCATCATCGCGCCAGTTCCCCCAATTCCGCCAGTTCGTAAGCTATTTGAACTTGAAGACCGTACGTGACTCGAACTGCTGGCCCGGGCGGAGGATGGTCGAGGGAAATGCGGGCTGATTCGGCGAGTCCGGAAAGTGCTGGGTCTCGAGGCAGACGCCGCTGTGGCGGCCATAGGTGGCTCCGCCCTTACCGATGATGGTGCCGTCGAGGCGATTGGCGGTGGCGACCTGCAGTCCGGGCTCGGTCGTGAGGACGTCCATCACTCGGCCCGAGGCAGGGTCCTCGAGACGCGCGGCAAGGACGAGTCCTGTGCCCTGCCGGTTCAGCACGAAGTTGTGGTCGTATCCTGCGCCGATCTTCAGTTGCTCATCGTCGTCAGCGATTCGCGCGCCGATGCGCGTGGCTGTACGGAAGTCGAAGGGCGTGCCCGCAAGCGGTGGCCTCGATCCGGTAGGAATCTGCGATGCATCAACCGGGGTGTAGCGATCGGCGTTCACCGTGAGCCGGTGGTCGAGAATGTCTTTTGTCTGATGCCCGGCCAGATTGAAGTAGCTGTGTTGCGTCAGGTTGATTGGCGTGGCCTTGTCCGTGGTCGCGGCGTATGCGACGAGCAGTTCGTTCTCATCGGTGAGTACGTAGGTCACGCTCACCGGCAGATTGCCGGGGTAACCCTCCTCGCCATCGGGGCTCACCCGCGAGAACGTCACCGCGGCTTCTCTCGAACCGGCGCGCACGGCGTCTTTCGAGACGTCCCACACAACTTTGTCGAAACCCTTCACGCCGCCGTGCAGATGATTCGGCCCGTTGTTCACGGCCAGCGTGTATTGCTCGCCATTGAGCGTGAAGTTGCCTCTTGCGATTCTGTTGCCGTAGCGCCCGACGACCGCGCCGAAGAAACGGGAACGTGTGAGATAGCCCTCGAGAGCGTCGTGGCCGTTCACGATGTCGGCGAATTGCCCCTTCCGGTCGGGCACTTTGAGCGACACGATAATCGCGCCGTAGTTGATGGCCCTCAGTTCGAGGCCGTTGACGTTGGTCAGCGTGAAGATCTCAACGGCCGCGCCATCCGGCATCGCGCCAAACGGTGCCCGCGTCGCGGTTGTCTTGCCCTGGGTCATCCTGATTTTCTGAGAGTTTCAATCACCGCGGAGAAGTCGGACTCACCCCATCTGTCGATCGCGCGGTCGAACAACGCGCGCGCGTTTTCCGCGGTCGTCAAATCGAGACCGTGTCGCGCGGCCTCGGCGATCGCATAGTCCAAATCTTTTCGCATCAGCGCCAGCTTGAAGAACACGGTGTAGTCGCGCGAGGCCATTCGCGTGCTCACGGCTTTGACCAGCGGACTGCCCGGCGCGCCGTTCTGAAGCACCGTCAGCGCGGCATTGAGGTCCAGGCCGCTTTTCTCGACCAGCGCCAGCCCCTCGGCCAGCGCCGCGGCCTGCACACCGCAGATGAAGTTGTTGATCAGTTTCAGCCGAGCGCCACTGCCGAGCGGGCCCAGATGCAAAATGTCCCGGCTCATTGCCGCAAGGACGGGCCGTGCGCGCTCGAGTGTTGACGCGTCCCCGCCAACCAGAAAGAGCAACTCGCCCGATGCCGCCTGCGTCCGGCTGCCAGTGACTGGCGCGTCCAGCACTTCGCAACCGCAGGCCGTGCCCGCCGTTCCGAGTTCCGCGATCCACCCGGGCGATACGGTACTCGCGTCAATAAGGACTGCGCCTTGCCTGGCGCCCCCGATTGCGCCACCGGCCTCCATCCACACCGCTCTGGCCGCTCCGTCGTCGGCCACCATGCTGATGACGACGTCAGCGCCCGACGCGGCTTCGCGTGGCGAGCGCGCGACCGTGGCGCCACGTGCACGCAGGGCGTCGGCGCGATCGGGGCTTCGATTCCAGACCGTGACGGGAAAGCCCGCCGCGAGAAGACGGTTGGCCATGCCGCCACCCATGGCGCCGAGACCGAGAAATGCTACTGAGGTCATGTGGTATGACTTGTCGCAAAATGTTGCGCTGGCGTGTCACTTTACTCGTCTCGGCGGCTATTGCGATCAGTTATTTGGATCGCCAGGCGCTGCCGGTGGCCGTGGCGGCCATCCAGCGCGACATCCCCCTGACCAATACTGAATTCGGCGCGCTCAGTTCGATCTTCCTTCTGGCGTACGCGTTCATGTACGCGGGTGGCGGTGCGCTCATCGACCGGATGGGCACACGCAACGGGTTTCTTCTCATCATGATGTTCTGGTCGCTCGCCTGTGCCAGTCACGGTCTGGCGACCGGCTTCTGGATGCTGGCGGCAAGCCGCTTCCTGCTGGGCATGGGTGAAGGCGGCGGATTCCCCGCGGCAACGAAGGTGGTGGCTGAGTGGTTTCCCACCCGTGAGCGTTCCACGGCGATGGGCATCATCAACGCAGGAACTGCCGTGGGCGCTGTTGTGGCGCCGCCGGCGATTGCCGCCATCGTTCTCTACGGCAACTGGCGGATGGTCTTCGTGGCGTGCGGCATCGTGGGACTGCTGTGGACCGTTTGGTGGATGCGGGCCTACTATCCGCCAGCGCGACATCCGCGGCTATCGCGCGAGGAGCGCGCCCACCTGGGTGACGTCCTGATTGCGGATCCCACCACCACGCCTCGTCTCTCGTGGGCGCAACTCCTGAAGTTTCGCGAGGTGTGGGGCCTGGTCGGCGCGAAGTTTCTCACCGACGCTGCGTGGTTCTTCTACATTTCCTGGCTGCCGAAATACCTCTACGATGCGCGTGGGTTCGATGTGAAGCAGGTTGGCTACTACGCGTGGGTGCCGTTCGCGGCGGCCGGCATCGGCAGTCTCCTCGGCGGTTGGTTTTCGAGCTGGCTGCTCACGCGCGGCCGCTCAGTGAACTTCGCGCGCAAGCTTGCCCTCGGTCTGTCGGCCAGCGTGATGCCAGGCATCCTCTTCGTGACCAGCGTTCCGGTCGAATGGGCCATCGTGTTGTTCAGCCTTGCGTTCTTCGGCCAGCAATCGTGGTCCACGCTCGTCATGATCGTGCCGACCGATCTTTTTGAACGCCGCGTGGTCGCATCGGTTGCCGGCTTCGTCGGCTTTGGCGGCGCGATGGGCGGCCTCGTAATGAACCTCACGGCCGGCCGGCTGCTCGATCTGGGATTTGGCTACGAGACGGTATTTTCGATAGTGGGCTTCCTGCACGTCATTGCATTCGGCGTCATCATGCTGACCATTCCCAGAATTCAACCCGTGGAGAAGATGTCGTGAAGATTACTGACGTTCGAACGCGTGTCGTCGAATGGCGCGGTCCCACGGTGCCTCCGGAGCCGCACTTCTGCACCAACCCGATGGACCTGCTCTCGTTACCGGCGGATTCAATGGGCGGGTTCCGGTTTCACGGCTGGGTGATCGTCGAGATCTTCACGGACGCCGGTCACGTCGGCATCGGCAACGCCGCGCTGGCGCCCCGCCTGACGAAGCAGGCGATCGACGTCTACCTGAAGCCGCTGCTCATCGGGCAAGACCCGTTCGACACGGAGTTCCTCTGGCAGCACATGTATCGAAAGACGATGGCGTTTGGGCGCAAGGGCGTGGGGATGGTGGCCATCAGCGCCGTTGACATTGCGCTATGGGACATTCTGGGGAAGGCCACGAACCAGCCGGTGTTCAAGCTGCTTGGCGGCCGCACCAAGCGGAAGATTCCGGTCTATGCGAGCCGGCTCTACAGCCAGCCCCTTGAAGCGCTTGCGGCTGAAACGCAGAAGTATTTCGACGAGGGTTATCGCGCGATGAAGATGCGCTTTGGGTGGGGCCCCACCGACGGCGCGGCGGGCATGCAGCACAACGTCGATCTTGTGCGGACGATCCGCGACGTCGTGGGAGACGGCGTGGACATCATGGCGGACGCGTATATGGGGTGGAACCTCGATTATGCCCGACGCATGATTCCCCTGCTCGAGCCTTTCCACCTGCGATGGCTCGAAGAGCCGGTGATCCCGGATGACCTGCAGGGTTACGTGTCGCTCAAAGCGATGGGCCGCATTCCTATCGCCGGCGGCGAGCATGGATTCACGCAGTACGAATTCCGCGACATGCTCGAGGCCCGCGCCGTGGATTACATTCAGTTCGATACGAACCGGGTTGGCGGCATCACCCAAGCGAGGAAAATTTCGGCGATGGCCGAGTCGTTCGGCGTGCCGGTCGTACCGCACGCCGGCCAGATGCACAACTACCACATCGTCATGGCCAGCCTGAATTCACCTATGGCCGAGTACTTCCCACCGGTGGACGTCGAAGTGGGCAACGAGTTGTTCTGGTATGTCTTCGATGGCGAACCTACGCCAATCAACGGCGAAATCGACCTGCGCGATGACCTGCCGGGTCTGGGCCTCACGATCAAGGAAGACGCGCTCGATCGCTTCAGCATTATTGAGTAGCACCGATGACACTCACACGACGCCAACTTCTGCAGCAACTGGGCGCCACGGCCGGCGCCGCAATGCTCCCTCTGGGCGTGATTCGGGGCCAGGAGGCACCAATCATGGTGGCCGGAAAGCCGGTGGAGATCGCCGTGTTCTCCGTCAGCCCGGATACCGTGCGCATTACTGTGCGGCCGATCGAGGCGGGCACTCTCGAGGCTATTGCGTACACCGGCGCGCTCGTCGCCGATGAGTTTGGGGCGGCGCTGGGGCGCGGTCGCACTGCGGCAGGTGTCAAGAGTGTGCGAGCCGGAAGGCTCACAGTCGAGTTTACGGACGGACCACCGACGATCGCCGTCAATCGAGGAACCGCGACAGTTCAGACTCTACGGCTTGATGCGGCGACAGCCGAGGTGTTCTTCACTCTTCCCAAGGGGCCGCTCCTCGGCCTCGGTGAGGGCGGCGTGCAGTTCGATCGCAAGGGCTCGACCGATCAGATGCGCAACGGCCAGGTCACCTCGGCCGAGGACGGGTATCGCCTGGCGGTTCATGGCACGCGCATGCCCATTCAGTGGCTGGTGGGCACTGACGGGTGGGCGATGTTCATTCATCAACCGTACGGTGCGTTCGATTTCAAAGGGACCGAAGGCCGGTTCATTCCCAGGGCCGCTGGCCAGCAGGGTTCACCCGCTGTTGCACTGCCACTCGATGTGTTTGTGGTGGGCGCGTCGGAACCTGCCGCGATCATGCGCGAATACGCGCGGATTACCGGACTGCCGGAAATGCCTCCGATGTGGGCCTTTGGCTATCAGCAGTCGTCGCGAACACTCGATGGTCCGAAAGAGATCCTGGGTGTGGCGAAAACGTTTCGCGAAAAGAAGCTGCCGTGCGACACCCTCATCTATCTCGGCACCGAGTTCACACCGTCGGGATGGAACACGCGCAACGGCGAATTCAGCTGGCACCCGACCAACTTCCCTGATCCCAAGGGCATGATCAATACGCTTCACGCCGACCATTTCAAGGTCGTCGTGCACATCGTCATCGAAGGACGCCAGCTGACGGGCCGCGTTTCCGATCCGTGCACGGCTGAAGCCCTTCCGCCGGGCCGGACGATGCCGGACAACCGATGGCCACCATCGCGCCAGGTCTCGTGCTACTGGCCGGTGCACAAGGAGATACTCGACACCGGTGTTGATGGGTTCTGGCCAGATCAGGGCGATGGCTTCGACGGGCCGTCGCGATTCAACCGGCATCGCATGTACTACGAGGGGACGCAGCTGTATCGGCCGAACGAACGGCCGTTCGCGCTGCACCGCAACGCTTCCGCTGGCGTCCAGCGCTTCGGCGGATTCATCTGGTCCGGAGACGTTCAGACGCGATGGGAGACGCTGAAGACGCACATTCCGGTGGCGATCAATACCTCCCTCTCTGGCCTGCCCTATTGGGGCACTGACATCGGTGGCTTCAATCCAACCGAGGAGTACACGGCCGAGCTGCACGTACGCTGGTTCCAGTTCGGCGCGTTCAATCCGTTGATGCGCGCGCACGGACGCCAATGGCATTTGCGGTTGCCGTGGGGATGGGATCGTGGCGACGGCGGGCCCGTCGGCGACGGAGCGTGGAAGGTCAATCCCGAAGAGCTCAAGCGCCCCGACGTGGAAACAATCAGCCGCAAGTATCTCGAACTTCGCTATCGGCTGATGCCGTATCTGCAGACCGCCGTGCGCGAAGCGCACGAATTCGGGTTGCCGATCATGCGCGCGCTGTGGATTCACTACCCGGACGACCCAGCCGCGGTCTCGCGCGGCGACGAGTACTTGTGGGGCCGCGACATGCTCGTGGCGCCCGTCGTGGAGAAGGGCGCGACGAGCCGCAAGCTCTATCTGCCGCGCGGTACGTGGGTGGATTACTGGACCGAGAAGGCGGAAGCGGGTGGTCGCGAGGTCGATCGGCCGGTCGATCTCGCGACGATGCCGCTGTACGTGCGCGCCGGAGCCGTCATACCCCACGGCCCGGTCCGGCAATACGTGGACGAACCGACGACTGAACCGATGACGCTCGTTGTCTATCCGGGCGCCGACGGCGTGTCGACCTGGTACGAAGACGACGGGAAGAGCTACGCGTATCGGACCGGCGCGTTCATGAACGTCTCGATGCTCTGGCGCGATGCGACCCGGCGCCTGACGCTTGAGCTGTCGCCAGCCGGGCAGATGATGCCGCCGATCCGGCGGCAACTCGTCGTGCGCGTCGCGGGCCAGACCGCCACGAAAACGGTCACATTCGAAGGGCGGCGGGTCGAGATCCAGATGTAACGTTGGTTCTCGGAGGCCGGACCTTCAGGTCTGGCAGATCCCCCGGGTCTGAAGACCCGGCCTCCGTACTCCATTTGACGAAACTCTTCGTGTAAAATCGCGGGCATGCCGCCTGCCGACCTGCCGCTGCCCACCTCGAGCGAACTCGAAATCCTGCGCGTCATCTGGCAGCGCGGCCCCAGTACGGTGCGCGAGGTGTACAAAACACTCGAGCAGGAGCGCGAAATCGGCTACTCCACCGTCCTCAAGTTCATGCAGATCATGACGGACAAGGGTTCGCTGGTCAGGGACGAAACCGTGCGGCCGCAAGTCTATCGAGCGGCGCGCCCTCAGCGCCGTATCCAGCAAGGCATCGTGCGCGACCTGGTGAGCCGGGCCTTCGGAGGGTCTTCGGCGAGCCTGGCCATGCACGCGCTCTCTGACAAGAAAGCCTCGGCGGATGAACGCCGGCAGATCCGCGAACTGCTCGACGCCATGGAAGGCGGCCGCTCGAAGGAGAAGAAAACACAATGAGCTTCACGACACTCGGATGGGCGGTCATTCATTCCCTCTGGCAGTGCACGTTTCTGGCTGGGCTGACGGCGCTGGTGCTGAGCACGCTGCCTGACAGACGCGCGCGGGAGCGCCATATAGTGGCGTACGTCAGTCTGCTCGCCATGGTGCTGCTGCCTCTTGCCACTGCCCTCGCCTCGGCAGATCCACTGGGGGAAGGCGTTCGCCAGCCGATGATGCGCGCCGTTGACGAGGTCATCAACGTTCAGACCGTCCTCGCCACACGCGCATTCGTCGTGCCGGCGGCCGCGGTGGTGTGGCTTGCCGGTGTGATGCTCTACATCGCCAGGGTCGGACGGGAGTGGAGTCGCGCGCAACAGCTTCAACGCCTGGACCTGGACGACGCGGGTGAGCCAATCCAATCCGTGGTCGCGGAGCTGAGATCGCGGCTCTCTCTACGCGCCAGCGTGGATGTCCATCGCTCGCGACGCGCGACCGTGCCGATGGTGCTGGGCTGGCTGAGACCCGTCATCCTCCTCCCAACCAGCACCGCGGCCTCACTCGCGCCTCGGCAGTTGCGCGCGGTGCTGGCCCACGAACTCGCTCATGTCCGGCGCCGCGACTACCTGGCCAACCTGATCCAAATGGCCGCCGAGACAGTGCTCTTCCACCATCCCGCGGCACATTGGATCTCACGCCGCATCCGCACCGAACGAGAGTACTGCTGTGACGATGTGGCGGTCAGCGTAGGAGCGGATCCGGCCGACTACGCTCGCGCCCTTGCGGCGCTCGACGATGCGCGAGATGACACGCGGTTGGCCGTGGCCGCCGCGTCCGGCACACTGCTCGATCGGATTCAACGCATCGTCGGTCAACCGAGGCCGGTGATGACGCCGTTGCGCGGAGTGCTTGCACTCGCGACGGCGTCGCTGCTGGCGGCAGTCATGTTGGTGCTCACGGCTCTGGTGCCCCCTGGCCTGCCGCTGGACGTGAAAATGCGGGCCAAGATGCCGGGCGTCACTGCAGGAGGGCCGCCTCCGGCGGGTTTGAGTTTGCCGAGAACTCCGCGGCGGTAGCACATCAATTGGCGCCCCTGAAGGGACGCCCTACGTGCACAAGGACGGCGCCCCTGAAGGGACGCCGTCCTTGTGCCCATCAATTGGCGCCCCTGAAGGCACGCCAATTGATGTGCTACCGC
>JBKJJZ010000294.1:0-18414 GCA_046597705.1 Vicinamibacterales bacterium
GCGGTGGGCGCCGACTACATCTACCGGCGTTTCGATCGCGGCACGCGTAACTTCATCCTCGGCTACGAACCTGGCGCCGCAGGCTTTCCGGTCGCGCAAATCTACAACACCACGCCGCTCATCCACACGGATGCGGCCACCGGAAAGACGGCTCCGTTCTACACCGTCCAGACGGGCCTCGCCCGGCCGACGGGTCAGACGGTGACAGCCACCAACCCCGAGTACCAGACGTACCAGGGCGTGGATCTGACGCTCAACAAGCGGTACAGCGACAAGTGGCAGTTGAACATTGCCGTCACGCTCCAGAAGCGCGATGACTTCAATCCGACCGGCAGCTTCACGAACCCCACCGGCATCGAGTTCATTGAAGGCCTGAACGTGGGCGCGCGGTACCTGGTCAAGGTGAACGGCAGCTACGACCTCCCCTGGGGGCTCATGGCGTCCACCAACTTCAACATGAACGATGGCGCCCAACGGACCATGGTGATCAACGGCCCGGGGCAGGTGTACGGTGGCACGACGGGCACGATCAACTACGCGACGCTCCGCTTTCAGAACGACGACCTGGAGCGGCTCGAGCGGACGAAGATCTGGGACTTGAGCCTGAACAAGACGTTCACGTTCCGCGGCGGCCAGAACCGCATCAAGGCCACGTTGGACGGATTCAACGTCCTCAACTCGGCACCCGTGCTCGGGTTCTCGAGCAACAACCTGAGTACGGCGGGCACAACGGCCAACCCGCTGCCGCCGTCCCAGCGCATTGCCACGATCCTCCCGCCCCGCGTCTTCCGCGCCGGCGTCACGTTCTGGTTCTAACAGCGACGTAGTCCCGCCGTAGCCACGCCGAAGCCCCGCCCGGGCGAACGCGGGCGAAGGCGGACACACCGGCCCTGGGGTAGCCTCCACTCCCCCGGGGCCGTTTCTATTTGGAAGGCCTCTATAAATGGGGCAATTGGGCACTGGGCCAATGAATTCCAGAATTCACTGCCTCATTGGTTGAATTGCCTCATTCCATTGCCTCACTGCCCCAGTGCCCAATTGCCTCATTTACAGGCCCTATCTCCGTCCGAACGTGGAACCTGAGCTTTTCCTCAGCCAATGTCCTTCCGATCCTGAGGACTTGAGCCCGTCTTAGGCGCATGTTCAGACTCAGGAGGCAGAAACAATGGCCAAGGTGGCCTTCGGGCCGTTTCAGTTGGATACGCGCTGTCTGGAACTCTGGAAAGACGGCAGGAAGATGCGGCTCCGGCCGCAGCCCTGTCGTGTGCTCACCGTGATCCTGAGTCGTCCGGGCCGGCTTGTGACCCGCGACGAGATTCGTCTGGCCGTCTGGCCGTCCGATGTCTTCGTGCGATTCGATCTGGGATTGAACTCGTGTTTGAAACAAATCCGCCGCGCCCTGGGCGACACGGCGCGCTCGCCAACCTATCTTGAAACCCTCAACGGCCGCGGGTACCGCTTTATCGGTGACGCGGTCGTGACCCCTGAAGAGCCCTGCGCGTCGCAGCGCCGCCTGACCATCCTTCCGTTTACACACAACGGAGGAGTCACACAGCCCTTCGCCGACGGCCTGGCCGATGACCTGGCCAGGCTCCTGACGCGCGAGGATGCGTCGCCAGTGGTGGTCGTTGACGCCTCGGTCCTGCGTGGCGCGACGTCGATTCCTCAAGCCGTGCGGGCCATTCGCTCCGGAGAGGTGGACTTCATTCTCCGGGGACGGGTGCGCGCCGATGAACACGGCATCCGGGTCACGGCAAGCATGGTGGCCACCCGCGATCTTTCACACGTGTGGGCGGGCGCATTCACCACGGCAGAACCGTGTGGGCTGGAAGGTCAGGAGCGATTGGCGTCGGCCGTCGCACAGGCCATCACGTCGGCGTGCGCCGCCGCGCCGCAGACGCCGCCCGATGACGCTAACGAACTCTGGAAACCTCGCGGGTCCATCCGACCACCAGGTTCAAGGTCGTCAGAGGCCATTTCTCTTCGATGGCCTTCAAGAGGATAAGGCCGGCCCGCCCTAGCGTAGTGCACGAAGCGTGTCGAGTATCGCGGCTCTGGCCGGTTCGGCGGCCGGCGTGACCGGTTCGATCGAAAGCGTCACGTACGCCGCGCGAAGGACGAGTGTCACATTCTGGAGCTTCGCGAACTCCGAGGGGTCAACTGCAGGCGCATGAGCCCACACCTCGGTTCGACGCGCGCGGATCGCGGCCAGCCACGCATCCAGCGCCGCCTTGTCGAAGTCGGCTCTCCTCGCGAGCGACACGATGACCTGGGCCAGCCTCGCGTCTTCACCCCATTGAAAGACACTGGCGAAGGTCCGGCACTTCTCGTCGATCGCGGCCAGGACGCGTCCTTGTGCAGGCACCGTCAGTTTCGAGCTGCGAGCCAGGAATTTGAGCACGTCGGCCGTGTGGGCGGCCGCGTGAATCCAACCCCGCGAGGCGTCATAGCCGCGCGTGTCACGTTCACGAGTCAGGTAGTCCAGCATCGTGGCGAGAAACCCGTCGAACTCCTCCTGCGACAGGAATGGCGCGGCGTTTTCGCGGGCCGCGATGATCGACAAATTGAGGGCGGAGAACGAGCGCCGGAAGACGGCATCGCCGGCCTGTTCGCCGAGGCCAGCCTGCAGATTCGTCGTCCACAGCGCCAGCATCTCGCGCTGTTCGCTCGCCGACAACGCGCCGGTCGTGTAGATCCAACGGGCGGCGGCCTCGTACGCGACACTGTCACGTAGGAACGGATCGGTCGAGCCCACGAGCACATTCATCTGGCGCAGCAGGGCGATCGGCGTCTGCCCGGCCGGCACGGTGAAGTTCGACTCGCGCAAGGCCACCCATTCCGCCTGCTGGCTGCCTGAGGCCACGTGCGCGGACAGGAAGCGGACGAGTTCATTGACCATGGCCAGGATTGAGGCGGCACCGCCGGGTTCCATGGCCGTCAGCCGCCGCAGCGGTGCGTCCGCCGCCGCCTGGAATCCTAGTGTTGTGAAATGCGCATGCCGGAGGCCCGCGAGCTCACGGAGCGTGAGCTCGCCGGCCGGCAGGCTTCGCAACAAGGTGAAGTCGGGAGTCATGAACGACTCGGCGGTCTCGAAAAAGTGCAGAATTGGCGCTGTGCCGTGCTCGCGTGAAAACCATGGAGCCTTCGTAAAATTCTCCTGTGCCGTGGCGGTTCCAATCCCTCCGTCCAGACTCACCACAGCTCTGATCCGCGGATCATGCATTGCCGCCAGCAGCGCTGCCCGCGCGCCAAAGCTGTGGCCAATCGTCGCCATGCGGGTCGTGTCCGCAACGCCCAGCACCGCTAGTTCTGTGGCGGCGGCCAGCAACTCCTCTGCTTGCCGCTGCGCCACCGGTCCCACATCGTCGGCCGATTGCATCGGAGACTTGATCGTCGCGGACGGAATGGTGGCCACCACGAATCCGTGGCTGGCCACAATCTCGGCGAGGACAGCCTGGTCAAGGGCGTCCTGTTGATTACCATGGCCGATGAGAACCAGAGGAAACTTCGCAGTCTTACGAGGCGCATCCCATCGCGCGTGCATGCTGGATTCCACATAACGGCGTGCACTGGAGTCGGCGAGCCCCCCGGCCACCAAGAGCTGCAGCAGCGCCGGCGACCGGCTGGAAAAATCCCCCAGCCGGGCGGGCCGCCCCCCAGACATCGCGGGATACCAATACGTGACGTCGAGATCCGATAGGGTTGTGCGGGCGACGCCCACGGCGTGGGGTCCAGCCTTCGCGCCAGCCCAGATTGCAGGCGCGTTTGTTTGTGCGGTTGGGGACAGGCCCGGCAGAAGAACGAGGAGGATCAAGATCAGGCGTCGTGCCATCCGATATCCTGGCACTCTTGCCGCTGACTTCCTTATGATCTTCCAATGAACTCGTCGGTCGTACGGGCGGCTAGCGGCAGTGTTCACTTGCCTGTAGTACGTAGGGCGTGGCTTTAGCCGCGCCAATTCACGGCGCCCCTGAAGGGACGCCCTACGTATCGCATCGCTGGCGGCTACACACATCTGAAAAGGGCTCTAGCGGCGGCGCAGTTCAATGACCACCGATCCGTCGACTGGCACCTCGGCCCGCCACGGGTAATCGGGGTTTCCGGTCTGGACCAGTGAGACGGGCGCGCCGCCTGCTGTCATCACATAGTCTGCGTTGACCGGGAACGACAGTCGAATGCCTGTGCGATGGGCGTTGCCCGTGCGGTTCTCCACGGTGAACGCGATGCGCCCGAGCGACTTATCCACCGAGATGTCGCTGGCCGCGGCAAAACCATCCCGCTCGAGTTCCACCTTCAACCGGGCGAGACTGTCGGGGAACGGCAACGCGCGATCCTGCGTGACCACCGCCAGGCGTCGTCGAACGCCATCGCGCGGATTGATCAACAGCCGCTTGCCATCCTCTTTCGAGGCGCCGCCGTAGGCGATCCATCCAAACGTGGGATCGTTCGTCACTACCGTGGCGGCCATTCGCAGCGCGCCGCCGAAACCGAGATCAATCTCGCCGTCGTAGTGCCACGGTCCACGCGGCACGGTCAGGCCCCCGGGCACGCTGGATCCCATCCAGGCGCTTCCAGCTCTGGCGCTCATGAACTGCCACCCTGCGGCGCCGTCGTTCTCCTTGCCCGGGAACCAGGCGCCATAGCCCGACTCCGCCGTGCCACTGTTCACCAGGCTCCACGAACTCAGATACGAGGCGTAACCCAACTGCAGCCAGTCGTACGGAGCGGGCGCGAAGTTGACGGCATAGTCGAGGACGCCCCACCCCCCCATGGCCGTCATATAGCTCACACCCGGATCGGCTCCGAGGGTGTAATACGCGGGGTTGATCCAGCCGCGCACCACCAGTCCCGATGCCAGTTGCCGATCCATGAACGCGCGCGAGTCCTCGCGCTTGACCGACGGGTGTGACCACCACTTCTTCAACTTGAGGTCGAACCACAAGTTCTGATCGGGCGCCATGTCGTGCGTGGCGCCGTACTTGGCCAGTGCATACGTTGACTCGAACGCGGTCCGATCGAACGCGTACTCACTCCGGAACGGATAGGCATCGTCATACACGAAGTACTTGGTCTTCTTCTCCCACTCACCAGTCAGCCACTTCGCCTGCTCGGGCTGCCCTTCGGCCTTGAGCGCGTCAATCACTTCAAGGACGACAAGCTCGTTGTAGAGACCCCATTTGTAGGTGTCGTAGTAGGACGGATAGATTTCGTAAGGATAGGTGTAGAACGCGCGGGCCGTTTCCCACGCGCGATTCAGATAGCCGGCCGCGTCGAGATAGGTGGACATCTCCGGATACATTTTGGCGATTTGATACATGTGGAAATACAGCATCACCACATGGGGATAGTCGTAGTTGCGCCAGACATGTTCTTTCGCCAGATCGGCCCTGGCCGTGGCGCCGTTTGCCAACGCGTCCGCGTATGCCTTGCGCCGATCGGGATCGCGGTTCACGAACCAGCTCGGCGTCCCATATACACCGTACGGATAGGGCCGCTCGTCGTCTTTGCGCTGCAGGCCGCCCCAGACGAAGTGCTTGATGTAATACTCCAGCGACTCGATCTCGCCTTTGTTGGGGTAGGTCACGTTCTTGGCCGCCAGGTAAGGCGCCTTCGCCAGGCCGGGGTCATCACACGTGAGGGCGTAGATCATCCGGTCGAGAAAGATGTCCGGGTCGTCGATGGTGCGAACGGTCTTTGCCTTCATGTCATAAGGACCGTAGACCCCGTCCCACCACTTCGCCGGATCTTTCACCTGCTGCCGATTGACCAGGAACGACGCGCGCTTCTTGATCAGCGTCTCCATCGGTTCCGTGACAAAGAACTCAAGGTAGGTCTTTCGGCCTCCATCGTGAGTGATGGTCAGCATGTTCTCGCCAAGCTTCCTGAAGGTCACAGCGTAAAGATGGGTATCGGCGCGTGCGCCTGTCGAATCCGCGGGCGAGGGCAGGGGCGCGAGTGTGGTCTGGGCCGGGAACTCCGCTGACACCGATTCGATCTTTGCCGTGGTCCGAAGTGAGAACGTTGAAGACAGATCCGACGGCACCGTCATTCCTGGCACCACTCGAACGTCGAACAAGCCGTTCGCGTACAGCAGGTCGCGCAGTTCGTCGTAGCTCGAGGCCCACTGCATGCGGAACCCGTAGCTCGCCTTCGCGCCGGCCTTCAAATCAAGGGCGGTATGCGCCTGGCGCCACGTGCCCCTTGCCTCCTCGCTGCCGGACTTCGCCGAGTGCACGAACATCGTGCCTCCGGCACGGCCGCCCGCGGAAAAATACTCGAGCTTTGTGCCCGGCTTCGCGGTGACCAGCAGGAACGGCGGCGCGCCTGAGGCGCGGACGTAGAAGAAAAACGAACCCGCGCCGGAGATGAATTGATGCTTCAGGAAGCCGCGCTCGAATATCTGTGCGGGGTTCTCGCCCGTTGGCCCCTGAACCGGCAGGCTGATGCCGAAGTCACCCACACGCACGGCGGCCCCCACCGCCGCGAGGTCGATGTTCCAGTCGAGCGCGAGACCGTCTGTGCTGTACGTTTCGGTGATGACCAGTGGCCCGCCCCCTGAAGTCACGTACCGCACCGTTCCGGAATCCGGCGCGGCTGTCATGGCACCTCGCGTGGCCACGGTCGTCCAATCGGACTTGCCGCCGGCCTGATAGGCGATCGTCAGACCAAGCGTCGCCGCTCGCTGGGGTGCAGGGGATGCCGCACTGCCACGACCACCGCCGCGGCCGACTGGAACGGGGGTCGTCACCATGGCGCCAAAGGGATCGTCAGGATGCTTCAACTGTGAGATGCCCCGTTCGTCGTAGGCGAAGGAGAAGGCGCCGCGCGTGATTTGGTCAGAAGGAACGGGCGTTGGCGCTTGCGCCCACACGGCCGCGCCGAGTACGGCCGCCCCGAGTATTGTCAATCTCATGGTGACTGAACGATAACGCGAACGGACCCGGACTCGGCAGCGCCGCGGAACGCCTGAAGACTGCGGACGAAGTCGTCGGGCACGCCGAAGTCGAAGCGACGGGCGCCAGTCATCTCGACCGCCAGGTACCCTTCGCGCTGGCGCTGCAGTTCCTGGGCGCGGGTCAGTTGAAATTCGCCGTTGTCCCGTACGTCATCGCGAATCATCTCTTCAAGCACGTCGAAGATGCTCGGCGCCAACAGGTGCATGCCGAACCAGCCCAGCCACGTCCCGGCGGGAAGACCGTCCACGTTCAACCGCTCGCGTGCATCGTTGATCGCGGGTTTCTCGATAATCAGGGAAACATCGATCAGCCTCGGGTTATCGATGCGGCGGGTGCCCGCGATTGTCCCGTAACCCTTGAGTTCATCGGCGGCGATGCGATTCACCGCCGACACGGACTTCCCCTCCGACACTGCGGCCATGCCGGCAAGTTCCGTGTAGGGCGACACGGACTCGCCCCGGAACAGGTGGTCGCCCAGGCACAACAACACCGGCTCACCATCAGCAAACGTCTTCGCTTGATAGACGGCGTGGCCATAGCCGTCCTGCACGTGTTGGACCGCAAAGCGCACGCGTGTCGCCAGTCCACGCATGTGCTCGGCCTCGCGCAGCAGCGCAGGATATTTTGACAACCGCCTGAGATACTCGTCGTCTGGCCCGTTGAGGTAGGAGCGCACCAGTGCGTCCTCACCGGGCTGCGCGATGATGCAGACCTCTTCGATGCCCGCCTCTTCGAGCGCCAGGAGGTGATAGTGAAAGAGCGCGCGCGCGATCCCGTCGGTTCCCACCACGGGGAAGAGTTCCTTCTTGACCGCGTGTGACGCCGGGAAGTGCCGGGTGCCGAGCCCGGCAATCGGGACGACCGCCTTACGCGTCATTGTTCCCACGCGGTAACCGCTGCTGCGTCCAGCCGGTGGCGCCGAATGCATAGCGGCGCGCGCCGAATTCCATCGCGCCGGGCGACGAGCCGTCGAAGATGTCCGGCATGACGCCCACTCGCCGCGAGTACTCGGCGGCGATCTTCGGTATCTCCGTCTTGAGTGCCTCAAGTGTCCCGAACACCGCCACGGTGCCGCCGGTGCCGCCGCCGGTAATCTTGGCGCCATACAGCCCACGCTGCGGGCCACGCGTGCGCACCGCTTCGACGAGAAAATCCACCGCGGCTACTGACAACCCGCAGTTGTCGCGGTAGCTGGCGTGCGCGCCGAACATGCACTCTCCTGCGGCGACAAGCGCCTGCTCATCGCCATCCTGACCGGCACGCAGCGCATCCATGAACCGGAGCACCCGTTCGTTCTCTTCGATGGGGTGACGCGTCGGTCCGGCCACGCGATACATCGCATCGGGCTGGATGGTGGTGACCGGATCGTCGTGCGTCCGATGCTGTGCGAGGAACGCGGACCCAACGATCTTCTCGGGCAGCGCCTGATCATATTCCGCGCGAAACTGATCAACGGTGAGTTCCGTGAGGTACTCGAGCGTGCTGCGGCCGGTGGCGGCCCGCAAGTCATTGATGATCTTGCGCCCCATGAAGGCTCCGACCCGTGTGTCGCCATATGGGGTGGCGGCAACACTGTGCGGCACCATCGAACTAATGCCCACAAAGCCGGTCCCCCGGGGAATCGGCACTTCGCCTTTCACCTCGCCAGGCCGGCAGAGGATGTGTGTGAGGCAGCCCTGGCGGGCGCTGGTGATCGCGGTCTGGTCCATGATGCCGCACGGGGCGCCCACCACGTGGTTTTCCGCCATCTGTCCCAGCCGCGCGATGCGGGCCGGCTCCAGGTTCAAGCCGAGGTACGCGTTGAGGCACGCGAGAGTGCCGATCTCCACGGCTGCCGAACTGCCAATGCCGACGTTCATGGGCACCGCGCTCAACAGCAGCAGATTGAATCCGTACGGCAGCGAGGCGGATTCTTCCCTGAGCAACGTGAAGATGCTGCCCCCGATATACGACGCCCAAACCGCCAGCGGATTCGACTGGCACAGGGCGCGCACCTCGCCGTAATTGGTCAGGCCTTCCCCGGAATGGAAGTAGTCCAGCGGGATTCGAGTTTCCACCGGAAGGGTCTTCATCCCGGCCGGCATCGTGCGGATGCGCAGCGTGCGATCGGTCCGTCCCTGGAGCGCCAACAGGACGCCGCGGCCCAGCACCGCCTCGCACACGTTCGCGCCGGAGTAGTCCGCGATGCCTCCCATCACGTCCAGCCGGGCCGGAGCGCGCGTGACCCAGATCTCTCCACTGGCGAACAGGCTGGCAAGGCCCGTCGGATCACTGTTCGGTTTGTTGAGCAGGCGCTCGAATTCCTGCACCTCGTACGGCATCACGCTCACGGACATCGCCGCGATGATACCCCGCAGGAAAACTCAGAGGCGAGCTTATCCGCAAGTCACGCCGGTGCCGCCGATGCCGCAATAGCCGTTCGGATTCTTGTCCAGGTACTGCTGGTGATACTCCTCGGCGAGGTAGTACTCCGGCGCATCGGCAACCTCGGTCGTGATCTTCCCGTAGCCCTTTTCGGCGAGCCGTGTCTCATAGGCGCGCTTCGACTCAAGGGCGGCCTCGCGCTGTTCGGGTGAGCGCGTGAAAATCACGGACCGGTATTGCGTCCCCACATCGTTGCCCTGGCGGTTGCCCTGCGTCGGGTCGTGGTTCTCCCAGAACACGCGAAGCAAATCCGCGTAGGTCACCATCGACGGGTCGAAGACCACGCGCACAACCTCCGCGTGTCCAGTGCCGCCGGAACAGACCTGTTGATATGAAGGATTCTGACGGGCGCCACCCGCGTAGCCCACCGATGTGGTGTACACGCCAGGCGTCTTCCAGAACTTTCGTTCAGCGCCCCAGAAACAACCCATCCCGAAGACCGCTTCTTCCAGGCCGACCGGCACGCTCTCGTCAATCGGGGTTTTCAGAACCGTATGTGTCACGCCTTCTCCTTGGGTTCGAACTTCAACGCCACGCCATTCATGCAGTATCGCTCGCCGGTTGGGCGCGGCCCGTCCGGAAACAGATGTCCCAGGTGCCCTCCACAATTCGCGCAGGTCACCTCAGTCCGAACCATTCCGTGGCTGCGGTCCACGGTGGTGACAACGCTGCTCTTGTCCAGGGCCGCGTAGAAGCTGGGCCAGCCCGAGCCGCTCTCGTACTTGGTGTCGGACGAGAACAGCGGATGCCCGCACCCGGCGCAATAGAACATGCCGTCGCGCTTTTCAGCGTTCAGCGGACTCGTGCCCGCGCGTTCCGTGCCGTGGCATCGCAACACTTGATACTGCTCGGCTTCCAGCTCGGCCTGCCACTCGGCGTCAGTCTTTTTTACGGGTGCCATTATCGACAACTCCCCCTCCTGCATGCTATCAGACGGGTCTCTGTGGTCAGTTCGATCAAGCACAGCTGGTGGGTTACAAGCACGGGCCCGAATGGGTCATCAGCCGTTTAGATATACTCGCCGCGTGTCCGTTCGCACCTCCCTGGTCATTGCATTCACCGCGTTGAACCTGACCATCGGTGGTCTGGTGGCGTGGCTGAAACTGCCCATCTATCTCGACTCCACGGGTATTGTCCTGGCAAGCCTGCTGTTGGGCTGGCGGGCGGGGGTGAGTTGTGCGGTGCTCACCTGCCTAATCGGGTTTTTCGTGGTGAACCCGTATCTGCCGTTCTTTACCGGCACCGCGATCATCATCGCGCTCGTCGTCGATCAACTGCGGCGGCGCAACATGTATCGGTCCACTGCGCTGACCGTGGCGAGCGCGCTGATACTGGCTGCCGCAGCGGCCCTGGCATCGGCCCCGGTCGCGGCATTCGTCTTCGGCGGCGTGACCACGAGCGGGTCCGACTTGCTCACTGCATTTTTTCAGGCCACCGGCCAGAGCTTGCTCGACAGCGTGATGTTGTCCCAGTTCACCAGCGAACCCGTGGACAAACTGATCGTCACTCTCGTCTCGGTCTCCGTCGTTCGCGCGCTGCCGCGATCGTTCCTGGTCCAGCACGGCCTGCGCGCCCACGCGGACTGAACTGCGTCGTGGCTGGAGGCATCAGCGGCATTCGCGCCATCGCCTTTCTGGCGGTCTACGCGGGCCTCAGCCTGTACGCCTCGGCGTTTGGTGTGCCCGCGTGGATTTCATGCGTGGTGGTCTTCGCCGCATTTTTCATCTGGTTCCGGGTGTGGCCGCACCTGTTCACGCTGGCCGTCATTTTCGGGATGTACGGACTGGTGCTCGGCATGCCGCGCACGGAAGCCTGGCCTGAGGCCGTGAGGCTGGTCCTCAACGACACGTCGCAGTTTTCCCTGCGCGTGCTGCTGTACCTCATCGTGCCGATGATCTTCTTCACATCGGTGGTGGATCCGTATCAGCTGTCACGTGATGTGGCCAGACTGCGAATTCCCGGCGCCGGACCGGTGCTTCAGCTCATCGGGTCGATACGCCTTGCGGTCTTCAACCGGCTGCGTGAGATCGACATGCTGCTTTCGGTGCGCGGCATCGAGTCGGCATCGGGCCTCTCGCGATTTCGTACGGTCGGTCTGTGGACGGTGCCCCTTCTGGCGGCGCTCATCACCGAGGCGGCAAATCGTTCGGCGTATTGCCAGATGCTGGGACTGCCCTTCCCGCCAAAACTCGTGACGGCACGATCGCCTCTTGGCGCAATCGACATTGCGTTGTTCGCCTGTGCAGGAGGGCTGCTCGTCTTGTGGCGATCTACGTTCTAGCGACCCACCCGAACGTCATCGACTTCGGACACGCGGCGTTACGCACACGCGTGGAGGCGCGATTGCAACAACCGGTCGCCGTGTACCGCCCGCTGTCATTCGTCGAGCACAGCGGGTTCAGCGAAACGGTCAGGGAAGAGATTGCGTTGGTGCTCGCCAATCACCCGCCGGAGGAGCATCCGGTGCGGTCTTTTGCCGAGTTTGTGAGTGCCTGGGATCTGACGCCGCACCTCGACCGACGGGTTCTTGATCTCTCAGGCGGGTGGCGCAAGTACCTGGGCCTGGCGCTGTTCATGAACCGGCCTTTGAAGGCTCGCCTCTTACTCGATACCACGAGCCATCTGAGCGACGCGCGTATCCGCACGTTGCTCCACCGCGCGGCCGAAGCCGGCGACGCGGTGTTCTGCGAATACGATCCGCAACTTCTCCTGACCCTCACAGCCGACTCCACGGCACCGCTCCCGTCATTGACACGGCTGAGTGACGACGGAGGGACGCCATGAGCCTTCTGCAAGTGGCGAATGTGAGCTTCAGCTATGGGCCCGCGGCGCCTGTGCTGCGCAACGTGTCGTTTGAAATGCAGCCCGGCGAAAACGCTCTCGTGATCGGCGATAACGGCTCCGGCAAGAGCACGCTGGGACGCTTGACCTGCGGCCTCGCGCAGCCATCGTCGGGCACCATTGCGATCGGCGACGAACCGCTGTCTCGAATTCGAACCCGTGACCGACCATCACGGACGATCTATGTCTCGCAGGTCAGCTACCTGCAGTTCTTTCGCGCCACGATCGCGGAGGAGATCGCCCTTGCGGCAAAGCAATCCGGACATCTTGCGCCGGCAGACGATGTCTTGACCCACTTCAATTTGCCGTCGATGGAGACCAATCCCCGTGACCTCTCCTACCCCGAGATGTGGCGGCTGCAACTGTTCCTGCTCGGTGCCGTCTTTCAACCGTCGGTGATGTTCGTGGATGAGATTGTCGCGCCGGGCGCCTCTGAGCAGCGTGCAGCGCTCGAGTACACGCTTGCGCATCGCCGGCGCCAGGGCCGCGTCACACTACTGGCGTATCAGCGGCCGATAGAAACGCGGTTCGACCGCGTCTTCCACGTCGAGAATGAAACGGTGCTCCAAAGCCGAGCCAATTGGCGCCCCTGAAGGAACGCCCTACGTGCTGCATCGATGTCGAATCCGCTCTCAGCGGAGGCTGAAGGTCATCTCGATGATGACCAGGAAGGGTACCGGCTGCCCTTGAAACGTGGCTGGCCTGAAGCGCCATTGGCGCGCGGTCTTCATCGCCTCGTCGTCGAGTCCGGTCGCGCGATCGAGGGACTGGAGAACGCGGACATCCTTGACGGAGCCATCCGCCCCGACGAGCACCTCGAGCTTGACCAGGCCCTGAATCTTCGCGCGCATGGCTTCAGTGGTGTATTTCGGGTCCAGGCCTCGAAGCAGAGTGGGCGCAATGGCCCCATTGCCTTCGCGCATCGCGTTCCCGCCAAATCCTCCACCGGTTCCGGGTCCCACACCGGGCCCTGTGCCCGGTCCTGCCCCGGTTCCGGCGCCAGTGCCCAGGGAAGGAGCCGCCGAGAGGCCGGTGACCGCGCCCGCACTTTGTATCAGGGCCATGTTGGTCTGAATTGGTGCAACCAGTGTTGGTGGAGGAATCTCGCTCGTGACCGGCTCAATCACAGGAGGCTTGGGCAGTTCGGCTTTCATCTCCAACTTTCGCGGCGGGTCCGGCATCTTGTTGCCGCCACCACCGCCGCCACCGGGACCGGCGGCCTGGACAAACACGAGGTCCACCTTTTCTGGCGGCATCACCTGCAGGAGGGCCGACTTGGGGACCCACGCCATCACCATCAACACGGCCAGAAGGCCCAATCCGTGCAGGAACAGTGAGGCGGCAAAGGCACGCCCGCGCTTGCGCTCATCGGGCCGGGTAAAAGTTGAGGTGGCCCCGAGCCAGCCGGTGGAAACAGGCGCCGGAGCGCTTGGTGTGAGTGTGGGTCTGGGTTGCTCAGTCATCGCACGAAAAATACGACGCGCGGAAAGGCAAAACGGCCTGCGGCCTCATCGATGATGTTGACCTGGCACGTATACAAGCCCGGCTCGAACGAACCCGCCGCCATCTCGAACTGAAACAGCGTGGCCTGTCGATTGGCCGCGTCAATGACTGTCCTGGCCACCACGGGCGTTTCGAGCACCTTGACCTGGCCGCGGTAGAAGGCAATCGTCGTTCGAACGTCAGGTGTTTTCGCCCCAGTCAGCCCGGGCTCATACACTTCGTAGTAGAAGAACAGTTTCTGATCCCTCCCCACCACGTGCGTGACGTTGGGGATCATCTGCACGCCATCGCGAATCAAGGGGTTGTCGGACTTCGTGCTGCTGGCCTGCACCTGCGTACTCAACACGACCGAACTGACCTTCATGGTCTGCAGCTTCAGCTCCGGCACCGTGATGGGCGCCTCGAACGTGCCCATCAATCCGGTCGCGTTCTCACGCACCACGGCCTTGATGGAAAAGCGTCCCGGCGGCAGCACCATCCCCGACTGATAGAGAATCTGCTTGCCGGCCAGGGTTTTCTCCGTGCCAGCCGGCAGCTTCATGGTCTGGCGCAGTCTACCGACGGGCATGCCACGTTCATCCATGACCACTCCCATCACATCGAGTGTGATCTCGGTGAGTCCTGCCGTCACCGGCACAGCGGAGCCGGGCACCGAGACAGCAACGGGCACGTAGTACTTGTCTGGCGCCAGGCGGAAATACATCGCAGAGGCGATGACTGGCAGATCGGTCACGGACACTGCGGCCATCAACTGCTCCTGCAGCAGCGTTTCGCGATCGGTCTTCGACGTGTGCGCGAAGTCCCGGTCGGCGAAATACCCCGAGCGCGCCTCGAGGCGATATCCGGAGACGGGGGTCTTCAGCCGCACCTGAATACGACGGAACCGGCCGTCCCTGTTCTTGTTGTTGCTCGAGTAGCCGAGCAGGTAATAGGCGGACATGTCACTTTGCACGCGCGTGAAAGCGGCGCCAAAGTTGTTGGTATCGGTGAACGCCTTGCCGCCGGTTTCGGCCGCAATCGAGACAAGCGTGTCCTGCGAACCCGCCAGCTGAGCAAACTGCCCCGCCATTCCACGGCCGTTGAACATTCCCTGGCCGCGGCCACTCGCGCGCCGCGCGTCGCCACCGGGAACGATGGCTTGAAGACCGCCGATATCCACCGGATAGATCGACACGTTCGATCGCACCGCGGCATTCACCGCGGCGCGCAGCTCCACCTGATTGTCCTGCCCGCTGCGCTCCATGCCGGCGCTGAAATAGATGATCGCCTTCTTCTGTTCGATGGGCTGCAGAGACTCGGCCAGCGTGCGCAGCGCGCGCAACCGCATGTCGTTGTTAAACATCTCCAGCTCGGCGGCGTCAGCATCCGCCACTTCTTCGGTGGCCGCCGCTGCGGCTTCGTCGGTGGCGGCGGTCGCCGCGCTTGGCGGCGGCGTATCCGTGCCTTCCGAATACGCCAATGCGTTGAGCGCGGCCATCACCTTGGCCGGGTCGCCGGTGAAGTCAGTCAGCACACTGAGCAGCGTGTTCACGGTCGCGACGGCCACCATATCCGCCGCACTCATCTCTGTTGACACGAACTTGCGAGCGGAGTCCACCGACCGCTGCACATCTTCGGGCTCCATCGAGCTCGTATCGAAAAGCAGAATGACAAGGCGCCGCCCCGCCAGATCTTCCGACCGCATGGGCGCGGGCGCCGCGACCGAGGCAGGTGTATTCGCCGCCGTCGGCGAGGTGTTCGAGAGCACCTTCTCCTCCACGCCAGCGAGCAGGTTCATGGACGTCGTCGCCGCCGGGGCGCCGACCTTGATTTCGGCAAACGTGAATGTCCGCACTTCCTGCGGCCGGCCGTCCTCGACCACCTCGAAGTCTTTCTCGGTCAGGCCCTTGACCACCTTGCCGTCGCGGTCGCGGACGATGACATCCACGGAGACGAGCGAGAGGTTGGCGCGGAACACTGGCGCGGGCGGCTGCTGTTGTGCGGCTGGACGTCTCTCGGCCGTCACGAGCAGGCAACCAATCAGCGTGAACAGTGCGACAGTCCGGGTGGATCTGGTCATCATTGCAATCACCGTCACGGGAAATCAGAAGCGGAAACGTGCGCTGAACGACATGGAGCGCATCGCTCTCACGCCCGTGACCTGGCCAAACGAGGGCGAGTTCACGGTGGTGTTGATGCCGCCATAGTTGACGGTGTTGAGGAGATTGTTCGCGTTGAGCGAGAAGCTCATCACTCGATTGCCGCCCAGCCGGAGGTCGCGCGAAAACTGCGCGTTCAGCAGGCGGCTGCCGGGGCCGATGACAAGGTTCCGCGAGGAGTTGCCGTACGTGCCGGCGGTGGGAATGGAGAACCCCGCGATGTTGAAGAACTGATCGATCGTCGGGTTGGCGATCTGAATGGGCGAACCGTCATGGTTCGCCCGCAGCGTCCCGTTGGTGCCGCCCGCCACGGTACTGGCCGCGGCGTTGACCCTCACCGTCAACGGGGTGCCTGACTGCATCGAGAAGTTCGTCGTAAACCGCCAGCCACCGAAGATCGCCCCCCAGAACCCGCCGTTCGTGAAGAACCGGCGGCCCGTGCCGAACGGCAGGTCCACATTCAGATTCGCCGAAAACTGATGCCTGCGATCAAAGCTCGACAGTCCCCATTCCGCATTGAGGTCCTTGTCGTTCTGCGCCACAACCGTCGCGCCGCCCATCGAGGACGCGTTGTCGCGCGAGCGCGCCAGAGTGTAGGTGACTCCCCCGCCGATACCGCGTACCGGCCGCCGGTTCAGGCGGAACTCGGCCGCGTGGAGGCGCGACGATCCTCCGGAACTCTGCCACTCGAAGGGTTGCACATCAGCCAGCAGCAATCCGTTCGGGCCGCGATTCGGCGCGCGCACAATGTCGAGGTCCGATCCGATGATGTGCGTGTAGCTCACGCCCAGATTCCAGACCTGCCCCAGGTCTTTCGACACGTCGGCGTTCGCGGTCTGCACCACGCCAAGAACGTAGTTGACGTCCACGCCGTAGTCATTGGCGATCTGATTCGGCGAGGCAGTCGCCAGGGGATCGCTGAGGCTCAGCGGATTGACGGCCGTGCCAATCGCGGTATTCGTGACGGAAAATGGCGGTTGATTCACCATCTGCCGCGCCATCGCCGAATACGACCCGGCGTTGTAGCTGATGCCGTAGCCCCCGCGGATGATGGTGCCCTGCGCCACCCGCCACGCGAACCCGAGGCGCGGGGCCACGTTGTTCGTGTCCGTGCGAATCAGGCCGGCAGGGTAGCTGCCGGAGTACGCACCCGTCTGGCCGGACAAGACCGGCGTCACCGCAGTGAAGCCGGGCGCGGCGTCGAGGTTCACCATGCGGCCGCTCGTCTCGACAAACGGCATGACGAGTTCGTACCGAACGCCTAGATTGAAAGTGAAATTGGCGGCGGCCCGCCAGTCGTCCTGCACATAGAGGCTGAAGGATCGGCCGCGCATGCTGATCTCTCCCAGCCCGTAGTTCACCACGGCCTGCTGGGGTAACCCCAAAAGAAAGTCCGCGAAGTCGTACCCGCCCACGCGGACCTGGGGCGACCCACTGGTATAAAGGCCGGTAAACGTGAAGGCGCCCTGCGCGTTCACATCGATCCGGCTCTTGGCCAGATCCTGCCTTGCGTCACCACCCATGCGCAGGGTGTGGCGCTGCCCCCCCTTTGTCCAACCGTAGCCGAATGCCCAGCGCGTATCTTTGCGATTGTTGACCCTGGTGTCACGGACATTGGAAAACGTCGAGAACTGGAGCAACGGCAGGCCCCACGTCAACGGGTCACTGGACAAGCCCGTGATACCGGCATTGCCGGCGACGTCTTCGACAAAACTGAAGTGATTGCGCGACGAAGAAGAGGTGCGCGCAAAGTTGATGTTAATCGCATGCTGATTGCGATTCTTCGAGATGTTGACTGTCAGCGGCACGGCCAGGCTCGAGCCGCGGGTCTGCCCCCCGAGGGTGGGAATCGCGTTCACCTGCTCACTCTGGTTGCGCCGATACTGCACTTGCAGCGAAAGGTTGGCGGACAGCCCCTGGTTGCCGCGGCCCGCCGGTCCGCCTCCTCGTCCGCCTGGACCCGCCCCACGGCCACCGCCGCCCCCCCGGCCGGCCGGCTGAACCAGGCTGTGCGTGATTCGAAGCGTTGCGTTGTCACCGAGCGAATTCGCGGTCGTCACGTAGTGGAAGTTCCGGCTGACGCCGTCGAGATTCGGCGACGGGATGAATCGCAGTAAGGCGAGTGAGGCCTGGCTCATCATTCCAATCGGGATCTGATTGCCGTCGAACGGCTGGCCGGTGGCAGGGTTGATTAACGGTGAACCCAGCGCCGAAAAGTCACCCGAACGCTGAGCCTCGGTTGGCACGGTGGTGTACTGATCGAACAGGTTGTCGCCGCGGTTGCCGCTGTATGACAGGGTGAACGTGGTGCGGCGCGTGCCGTTGTAGCCAGGAAGGATTACGGGCCCTCCGACCGTCATCCCGAAACTCTGTTGGCTGAAGGGATTGGTGACCGCCGGCGTATCGGACCGAAGTTGATACGGCGCGCTATTGAGCGCCGAGCCACTGTAGTTGTAGTTGGACGTGAACTGGAACAGGCTCTGACCACGGCCGCCCCGTCCGCCGATCGCAAAATCGCCGCCGCCGCCGCGCCCCCCCCCCGGACCACCTCG
>JBKJJZ010000343.1:0-6449 GCA_046597705.1 Vicinamibacterales bacterium
CTGGCCGTGCTCACGCCCAAGCTTGACGAACACGGCGTGGATTACGACGGACGACTCATCGCGGTGACGCCACGACAGCGCATCGAGGTGGGTCCGTTCGCGATCGAGTTCCTTCGCGTCACGCACAGCATCCCGGACGCGATGGCCCTGGCGATTCACACGCCGCAGGGCGTGATCATCCACACCGGCGATTTCAAGATCGATCAGACGCCGCTCGATGGACAGCGCTTCGATTTGCATCGGTTCGCGGAGCTGGGGGCCCAGGGCGTGCTCGCCCTCTTTGGCGATAGCACCAACGCCGAAAATCCGGGGGTCACTGGCTCGGACCGCGATGTCATTCCCGGGTTCGAGGAAGTCTTCTCGAGCGCCCGCGGAAAAATCATCGTGGCGTCGTTCTCGACGTCGATCTACCGGACGCAGGTGCTGGTTGACCTGGCCGAACAGTTCGACCGCAAAGTGGCTTTCGTGGGCCGCGGAATGGTGCGCAACACCGAGACCGCGAGCCGGCTGGGCATCCTGCGCGTGCCCGGCGGCACGCAAATCGCGGACTCGGACGTTCGCGATTATCCGGGCCAGGACATCCGGTGCCTGTGCACCGGCTCCCAGGGCGAGCCGATGGCCGCCCTCCCCCGGATGGCCATCAACGACCACCGCCACATCAAAGTGGAAGACGACGATGTGGTGGTGTTTTCGGCACGGGCGATTCCGGGCAACGAAAAGGCGATCGGCCGGGTCATGAACCACCTCGCCAAGCGCGGGGCGGAAATTGTCACGGACGGCATGAAGCACGTCCACGTATCCGGGCACGGGTCGGCCGAGGAGTTGAAACTGATGCTTTCCCTGGTGCAGCCCAGGTTTTTCGTGCCGATACATGGGGAGTACCGCCAATTGGCTCAGCACGCCCGCTTGGCCCGGTCGGTCTGCCCGGCCACCACGGTGCAGATGCTGGAGGACGGCGACGTGTTGCGGTTCGATTCTGACGGCGCCAAGGTCACCGGCCGGGTCCAGACCGGGCGAATTCTGGTGGACGGCACACGGATGGGTGAAGTGGGCGACGAGGTCTTGAGGGATCGCCGGCATCTGGCCGGGGATGGCCTGGTCGTGGCGGTGGTGGCCTTCAGCGGCAAGTCGGGCGAACTGGCCCGCGCGCCGGAAGTCATTGCACGTGGTATTTCGACCGACCCGCGGCAGGACGAGCTGCTGCGCGACGCGCCGGGATTGCTCGCGGCGGCGATGGCTGAGGTCCCGCTCGAGGAGCGGATGGACCCCGGCCTGGTCAAGGAGCGGATTCGGCTCGAGGTACAGCGGATGTTCCGCAAACGAGCCAACCGGCGGCCCCTGGTGCTGCCGGTCGTGTTGGAGATGTGAGGAGCAGAGGCCGTGGCTGAGTCTGCCAATTCCCGTCGCGTCAGTGAGTTCACGGGCGTCGCCCTGTTTGCGACGATGATCATCTGGCTGATCGCGTTGGTCAGCTACACCCCGTCGGACCCCGCGTGGTTTTTCAATAACATCGCGACCACCGAAGTGGCGAATTTCGCCGGCAAGGTCGGCGCGTTTGTCGCCGAGCTCTCGTTCCAGTTGCTGGGCTACTCTGCGTATCTGATTCCGGCGGCGCTGTGCCTGCTCGGATGGCAGGCGTTCTGGTGCCGCAAGGTGGAGGCGGCCTACACCAAGCTGATTGGCGTAGCGCTGGTTTTCATCAGCAGCGCGGGCCTGATGTCGCTGGCCTTCAGCGTGCTCGAAGTGACCGGCCGGCCATTCGCGGCGGGCGGGGTGCTGGGCGAAGTCGTCGCCGGTGTCCTGTCGGCTTACCTCAACCGGACGGGCGCGGCGATTCTGCTGCTGACGATCGTCGTGCTGTCGGTGATTCTGGCCACGCACTTCTCGCTCGGACGTGCGTCGGAAGTGGCAGCGGGCGCCGTGCGTGAGCGTTCCAGCGGCGTATGGTCGAAGTTCCTGGGCCGTCGCGAAGAACGGCGCCGCGAAAAGGAGCGCCAGCAGATTGTTGAGCGGCATGTGAAACAGGCCGGGCGCGAGAAGGCGCCCGAGATTGCCACCAAGGCCGCTGACGCGGCTGCCCTGCTGAAGGCGGCGCGCCAGACGACCAAACTCCACACCGGCGAGACTGACGAGGATCCCGCCGCCCCCGTGCGGCCGCGCGCCTCAACCCCGCCCGCCATCAAGCGTTCGCAGCCGACAACCCCGAGCCTGCCGCTGGAAACGCGGGAGCCGGTGAAGTCACCGATCGAGCGGCGCAAAGGCGAGTACGTCATGCCACCGCTCACGCTGCTCGACAGCGCGAAGGCCTCCGCAAAAATTGACGAGCGCGAGTTGATGGATGCGGCGCGGCTCCTGGAAGAAAAGTGCAGGGAGTTTTCTGTCGAAGGCACTGTTGTGCAGATTCATCCCGGCCCCGTGGTCACCACCTACGAATTCAAGCCGGACGCCGGAGTGAAATACAACCGCATCACAGGTCTCGCCGAAGACCTGTGTCTTGCGATGCGCGCTGAATCGATCCTCATCGATCGCATCCCGGGCAAGTCCACCGTCGGCATCCAGATTCCAAACGCCACGCGCGAGCCCATCTCGCTTCGCGAGTTGCTGGAGTCCGACACCTACACGCGCTCGGCTTCCCGGTTGACGATGGCCATGGGCAAGACAATTCACGGCGAGCCGATGGTCACGGATCTCGGAGCGATGCCGCATCTGCTGATCGCGGGCTCGACCGGCGCAGGCAAGTCCGTGAGCGTGAACGCGATGATCAGCAGCATTCTGTTCCGCGCCTCTCCCGATGACGTGCGCTTCATCATGATCGACCCCAAGCGGCTCGAACTGGGAATGTACGAAGACATCCCCCACCTGATGACACCGGTCGTCGTGGACCCGAAACAGGCGGCCAATGCCCTGCGGTGGGCCGTGCGAGAGATGGAGGAGCGTTACAAGCATCTGGCGAAGCAGGGCGTCCGCAACATCGAGCAGTACAACCGCAACGTGAGAGCGATGCTGACCGAGTTGAAAGCCTCGCAGCGCGATCAGGCCGAACAGGAAGTGGGCGAACCGCTGAAGACGCTCCCCTTCATCGTCGTCATCATCGACGAACTTGCGGACCTCATGATGGTGGCGAGCAAGGAAGTGGAAGAGTCGATCGCGCGGCTTGCGCAGATGGCTCGCGCCGTCGGCATCCATCTGATCCTGGCCACGCAGCGGCCTTCCGTGGACGTCATCACCGGACTCATCAAAGCCAATCTCCCCGCGCGCATCGCATTTCGCGTGGCATCAAAAATCGACTCCCGGACGATTCTTGATGGCAACGGCGCCGAGCAGTTGCTGGGCAAAGGCGACATGCTCTACCTGGCGCCTGCGGCGTCCCGCACCGTTCGCGTCCACGGCCCGTACATCTCCGAGCAGGAGACCGCCCGGCTCTGCAGCTTCCTCCGGAAACAGGGCAAGCCCGCCTACGACACCACCATCACGGCCGATGAAAAGTCCGCGACGAAGATGGAGTTCGAGAAGGATGACCTGTACGACGAGGCCGCCAGGATCATCGTGTCCAGCGGCCAGGCGTCGATCTCCTATCTGCAACGCCGTCTTCGCATCGGCTTCAGCCGCGCTGCGCGGCTGGTGGACATGATGGAAATGGACGGCGTCGTCTCCGCGGCGGTCAACGGCAAGCGAGAGGTGCTGGTGGACGCCAACTACTTTGAAGAACTCGACGCCCAACTGAGGTGAGTATGCACACACTCCTTCGTCGTCTCTCATCGGTGGCGCTCGTCGCCGTGGCGAGTCTCGCGGTGGCGGGCGTGGCCTCTGCCCAAACCGCGTCTGACCTGTACGCACGCGCGCAGAAGCGCGGGGCCGCGGCAACCGCATCGCCCACACTTGCCAGCCTTCGCGCGGCCTCGGGCTCGTACGAATCGATCGTGCGCCGATATCCTCGCAGTGGGTTCTGCGACGACGCTCTCTGGAATGCCGCGGCGGCGGCAAGGATGGCGTGGGAGCGGTTCCAGCAGCCTGCCGACCTTGCGACCGCCACTCGTCTTCTGAAATGGCTGCGGCGGGAATACCCCCGCAGTTCGTGGTCCTCGCAGGCTGCGGTGCACCTGACTGCCCTCTCGCAGCCGGCCAAACCCGCGGCAACCAGGCCCGCTCCTGGTGTTCCGGCGCTCGCGATAGCTGCCACTCCCCTCGCCACGGCACTGCCACCGTCGGCATCGGCGACGATCCGCAGCATCACGCGCTCGGAACTTCCCCGCGGTGAACGTCTCACGATTGAGCTCGACCGCGAAGTCATCGTCGCGCCCGAACGCATCGCGAATCCCGAACGGGTGTTCTTCGACCTTCGCAATACCCATTTCGATCACAGCATCGCGACGGCGCTCGAAGGTGTCACGGGTCCGCGCATCGCGAGCGTCCGAATAGGACGACAGGATGCGCAGACCACCCGCATCGTCCTGGCACTGGCTGGCGCGCCGCGCCACAGTGTCTTCACGCTCTACCACCCCTATCGCCTGGTGGTTGACCTGGAGGCGGATGCCTTGACGCCGCTCACGGTTTCGACTGACAGCGGGGGGCCTGAGATCGTCACCGTTCCTCCTGTCGTCACGCATCGGGCGATTGACCCGCGCCCCATCCCCAGCATTCCGACCGCACCGGTGGCGGTGACGGTGCCTGAAAAGACAGGAGTCCCTCTCGGACTTCCGCCCGCGCCTCCAGCGGCGACGTCCAGGGGCGACTACTCGCTCGCACGACAGCTGGGCCTCGGCATTTCGCGCATCGTGATTGATGCAGGCCATGGCGGGCACGATCCGGGAGCACAAGCCAACGGCGTGGTCGAAGCGGATCTGGTCCTGGACATCGCGCAGCGCGTGGAGAAGCTCCTGAAGAAGCAGCCCGGTATCGATGTCGTGCTGACACGCCGTGATGACACATTCATCCCGCTCGAAGAGCGGACGGCGATTGCCAATCGCGAGGGCGCCGATCTGTTTCTCTCAATTCATGCGAACGCCAGCCGCCGGGAGGCGGCCCAGGGAGTGGAGACCTACTTCCTTAATTTCGCCACCAATGCCGATGCTGAAGCCGTGGCCGCGCGGGAAAACTCCGGCAGTCAGACGTCGATGGGCAAACTTCCCGCAATCGTCCAGCAGATTGCGCTGCATAACAAGATGCGCGAGTCCAGGGAACTGGCGCAGATCGTCCAGTCGAACATGGTGCGAGGCATGAGGGCGCAGAACAAGGGCGTGGTGGACCTCGGCGTCAAACAGGCTCCGTTCGTGGTGCTCATCGGCGCGCAGATGCCCAGCGTGCTGGCCGAATTGTCGTTTGTGACCAACAAACCAGAAGCGTCACTGCTCAAGAAGGAAGCGTATCGCCAGCGGATCGCGCAGTCGCTGGCCGATGCCGTCATCAAGTATCAAACATCGCTGAAAAAGGTCACCACGACCGCCGTTGCGGGCGGGCGTTGATCAAGACTGAGGAGACGTGTTCCTTCCCCAGACGCCGCAACCCTTCATCGTCGAGATCATCCGCCCTCCGGCGCAAGAAGAGACCATTGCCGGACTGCTGGTCAATGCACTGGGCCTGGCGGGCGCGTTCGCGGTGGCCGCCATTGCCCTGGGGCTCATCGTCGGCTACCTGATGATTCGGTGGAATGCCCGGCGCCGGCCGGAGGCTGAGCATATGCCTCACGTCAGCCCGTCGCTGCAGCTCAAAGAGCCTGACGCCTTCGCCAAGGCTACGGCGTCCAAGGCAGATCCACCATCAGGCCAAGCTCGATAAGCGTTCGGACGGCGACTCCCGTTGACCCCTTCGGCTGATAGGGCTGGCGATCTTCCGACCACGCAGTGCCGGCGATATCAAGGTGCGCCCAAGGCTTGTCGATGACGAACTCGCGCAGGAAGACCGCGGCGGTGCTGGCGCCGCCCCATCTGCCTCCGGAATTGACGAGGTCGGCGATTTCGCTCCGCATCATTTGCCGGTAGTCGTCGAAGATCGGCAGCCGCCACATTCGATCGCCCGCCCGCGTACTGGCGGTTCCGACGGCGTCGATCCAGATGTCGGGCTGACCGAACAGACCCGAGGCCGCTCGTCCCAGCGCCACCACACAGGCGCCGGTGAGCGTGGCTACATCCACCAGATGCGTCGCGCCTAATTGCTGGGCGTACCAGAGCGCATCGCCCAGGATCAAACGTCCCTCGGCGTCGGTGTTGATAATCTCCACGGTGGTGCCGCTGGCACTCGTGAGGACGTCGCCCGGCCGGATCGCCTTTCCGCCCACGGCGTTCTCTGCCATCGGAATGACCGCGAGCACACGCCGAGTGCCTTTGAGCAGAGCCAGCGCACGCATCGCCGACGCGACGGTGGCGCCACCGGTCATGTCGTACTTCATGCGCTCCATCCCGTCTGCCGGCTTGATGGACACGCCACCCGTGTCAAACGTGATGCCCTTTCCG
>JBKJJZ010000378.1:0-21076 GCA_046597705.1 Vicinamibacterales bacterium
CGCGTCGCTCGGCCATGCGCACGCAGGCCTTGCAGACGCCATTGCCGCGCAGGCGCACACACTACTCCATACGTCCAACCTCTTCTTCCACCCTCTGCAGGCGGAAGTTGCGACGGCGCTCGCCGCGCGCACAGGTCTCGATCGCGCCTTCTTCTGCAACAGCGGCGCCGAAGCGGTCGAAACATGCCTGAAGTTCGCGCGCCGCTACTGGTATACCAGGGGCGCCGCGCATCGCACCAAATACGTCGCGTTCACACATTCATTCCACGGGCGCACCATGGGCGCGCTGTCGGTGACCTGGGACGAGCACTACCGCGCACCTTTTCAACCGCTGATCCCGAACGTGGTGTTTGCCGATCCCACGGACATTGCGGCATTCGATGCGCTGGTTGACGACACGACGGCGGCGATCATCGTAGAGCCGATCCAGGGCGAAGGCGGCGTTCGGCCGATTCCCGCTGCCACCGCCGCCGCGATCGAAGCGGCCTGCGCACGCACCGGCGCGCTGCTCATCGCTGATGAAGTACAGAGCGGCTCGGGGCGCACGGGAGAGTTCCTGTACAGCCGGACCCTGGGCCTCACGCCGGATCTTGTCGCGCTGGGCAAGGCCCTTGGGGCCGGCGTGCCGGTGGGTGTGGCCATGTTCACGAACGCGGTGGCGGCTGCGGCTCAGCCCGGAGATCACGGCAGCACCTACGGCGGCAATCTCCTGGCCTGCCGTGCGGCGCTGGTCTTCCTCGAGGCGCTTGATTCACCAGCGTTATCCGCGTCGATGGCCGCGTCATCAGCCCGCTTGTTCGATGGCCTCCGCGACATGCAACGCCGCCTGCCGGTCATTCGTGACGTGCGCGGCGCCGGCCTCATCGTCGGGATCGACCTGACGTTCGACGCCACTCCTGTCGTGGCTGCCGCGTTCGAACGGGGCTTGCTCATCAACCGCACGAGCAGCACGGTCGTTCGCCTGCTGCCGCCGTACATCATCACCGCTGCCGATGTGGATGCCGCGTTGCCGCTGCTTGAAGCCGCCATCGTGGCTGCCCACTCTGGAGGAGGACACGCATGACCGCGACAACCCTGACGCTTCGCCCTGGGACGGTTGAGGACGCCGAAGGCATCCTGGCGCTCGTAACCAACCATCTCGATGAAGGCCATCTGCTGCCTCGGGATATCGAGGAACTGCGCCTGCACGCGCACCGGTTCGTGGTCTGCGACGGAGCGGGAGAATTGGCGGCATGCGCGGAACTTGCGCCGCTCTCGAAAACAGTCGCCGAAGTCCGGTCGCTCGTGGTGTCACGTGACTACCGCAGCGTGGGGCTCGGCCACCGGCTGGTCGCCGAATTGCGGACACGGGCGAAGACGTTAGGCTTCGACACCCTGACGGCATTCAGCCACGATGCACGATTCTTCGTGCGCCAGGGCTTTTCGATCGTGCCGCACGTGTGGGTGCCGGAAAAGATCATGACGGACTGCGTCGGTTGCCCGTTGTTCCGCAAGTGCGAGCAGTACGCCGTGGTGCTGCCGCTCCAGGCGCAGCAGACCTATCGGGCTGCGCGGGCTTTAGCATCGGCGCGTCTGGCGCCTCAGGCCACAGCCCGGGTTGCCTGACGTGCAGGCGAAACTCATCGACGGTGGCGTGACCACACCGGCTGGATTTACCGCGGCCGGTGTCTACTGCGGCATCAAGAAACCGAACCCGGCTGCCAACCCGCTTGACCTGTGCCTGATCGCGTCCTCCAACGGCCCTGTGCCTGCGGCGGCCGTCTTCACGACCAATCTCGCGATCGCCGCGCCGGTCGTCATCTCGCGCGACCACCTGAGTCGTGCGGACGGTTTGTGTGCAGGTGCGGTCGTCAACAGCGGCTGTGCGAACGCATGTACGGGAGAGGCCGGCATGGCCGTTGGCAGGGGGATGGCCGCCGCGGCGGCTGCGGCTCTGGGCTGTGCGGACGAGTTCATCTTCGTGTCATCCACGGGCGTGATTGGCGTGCCTCTGAGTCTGGACAAGGTGAAGGCGGGAGTGACCGCCGCGGCGGCTGCGCTTTCCGTCGATGGCGGCCCCGATGCCACGCGCGCGATCATGACCACCGACCCGTTTCCGAAGTCTTGCGCGGCTGTGATCGACACTCCGAAAGGAACCGTGACGGTCGGCGGCATGGCGAAGGGCTCCGGCATGATCGAGCCAAGAATGGCCACCATGCTGGGCTTCCTCACGACCGACGCGAAGGTGTCGCACGAGGTGTTGCAGGCTGCGTTACGCACGGTGTGTGACGAAACGTTCAACGCCATTACCGTGGACGGCGAGTGCTCCACCAACGACTGCGTCCTCTTAATGGCTTCCGGGGCGTCCGGCGTTGAGATCACCGAGGCGGATGACCCGGCTCTCATCGAGCCGCTTCGCGCCGTGGCGGGGCACCTCGCAAGGGAAATCGTTCGCGGCGGCGAAGGTGCCACCAAGCTCGTCACTGTTCGCGTCACCGGTGCGCAATCACTTGGCGATGCGCGGCTGGCTGCACGGACCATCTGCAACTCGCCGCTGGTCAAGACCGCCATTCACGGCGGCGATCCGAACTGGGGCCGCCTGATCGCGGCTGCCGGCCGCTCAGGTGCGCAGTTCGTGCTCGATCGCGCGTCGGTGCAGATCGGCGACGTGGATCTGTTCGTCCATGGCGTGCCATTTGACGAGCGGGCCGACGCGGCCGCAACAGTCCTGCAGCAGAAGCAGATCACCATCACCGTGGACATGGGCACGGGCGGCCATGGCGATGCCACCATGTGGACCTGCGACTTCAGCGCGGAGTACGTGAAGATTAACGCGGAGTACCGAACGTAACCGGGGGCAGCATTGATCGTTGAATTACCCGCGCTGGGTTCGAAGGATTTTCTTTCGATCCTCAACTTGAGTCCCGACGCTCTCGAACAGGCGCTGGCCCTGGCCGCCGTCTTCAAGACCGAGCGCTCGAAGGGCCGGCCCCACGCGCACGTCCTGAACGGCCAGCACGTGGCGCTGCTGTTCGAGAAGCCGTCCCTGCGCACCCATTCCGCATTCACGATTGCAGTGCGCGAGCTTGGCGGAGACGTCATCGAGCCCTCCAGCGACGTCGCGTTCGGCGGCCGCGAATCGGCCAGCGATGTGGCCCGCAATCTCGAACGCTGGGTCCCGATCGTGGTCGTCCGAACCTTCGAACAGGCCCGGCTCGAACGCTTCGCCGCCGCGTCGTCGCGCATGCGTGTCATCAATGCGTTGACGGATGAAGAACACCCCTGTCAGGCGCTGGCGGACATGCAGGCGTTGATCGAACGCTGGGGTTCGGTGAAAGGCCGGACCATCGCATTTGTGGGTGACGGCAACAACGTCGCGGCATCGCTGGCGCAGGCCTCGGTGATGCTCGGTGCCCACGTGCGAATTGCAACACCGAGCGGGTTCGAGCTCAATGCGGGGCTGGCGGCCTCGGTGCTCGAGGTAGCCAGGTTCGGCGCCACGTTTCGCCAAAGCCACGATCCGGTCGAGGCTGTCGCTGGCGTGGACGCCGTCTACACCGACGCGTGGGCCTCGATGGGCCAGGAAGATGACGCAGAGCGCCGCGTGGGCATCTTTCAGCCATTTCAGGTCAACGCCGCACTGATGGCCATGGCGGCCCCGGACGCGCTGTTCATGCATTGCCTGCCGGCGCACCGCGGCCACGAAGTGACGGATGATGTGATTGATTCGCCGGCGTCGATCGTGTTCGACCAGAGCGAGAACCGGCTGCACACGCAAAAAGCCCTGCTCGCGATGATGTCATCGCGGTAGGGCCTCCCGCCGTTCTTTCCGTGTAGTATCGACGCCGTCATGACCCTGTCGCCCGGCGAGCGCCTCGGCGCGTACGAAATTGTTTCCGCCCTGGGTGCAGGCGGAATGGGCGAGGTCTATCGCGCCCGTGACAGCCGGCTCAATCGCGACGTGGCGATCAAGATCCTGCCGGATGCAGTGGCCGCGGATCCGGATCGACTCGCGCGCTTCACGCGCGAAGCCCAGGTGCTGGCCGCCCTCAACCATCAGAACATCGCGGCCATCTACGGCATAGAAGGGTCGCGTGCCCTCGTGATGGAGCTGGTCGAAGGCGAAGACCTCTCGGCGCTGATTTCGCGTGGCCCAATCGCGTGGACCGATGCACTGCCTATCGCGCGACAGATCGCTGACGCGCTCGAGGCCGCCCACGAAGCCGGCATCATCCATCGAGACCTGAAGCCCGCCAACATCAAGGTACGACCCGACGGCGCCGTGAAAGTCCTCGACTTCGGTCTCGCAAAAGCCCTGAGTCCGGATGGGGCCGGCGCATCGCAAGACGCGATGAACTCGCCAACCCTGACGGCGCGCGCCACGCAACTCGGAATGGTCCTCGGTACGGCGGCCTACATGGCTCCGGAGCAGGCCCGAGGCAAAGTGGTCGACCGGCGCGCGGACATCTGGGCCTTCGGCGTGGTGCTGTACGAAATGCTCTCGGGGCAACGCGCGTTCGAAGGCGATGACGTGTCGATCACCATCGCCAACGTCCTCAAGGAAGACGTGCGCTGGGTCAAGCTGCCCGATAACCTGCCCGCGTCCGTCCATCGACTGTTGCGCCGTTGCCTCGAGAAGGATCCGAAACGCCGCCTCAGTGCCATTGGCGACGCGCGCCTCGAGCTTGACGACTCGACGGCATCGCCAACGATCGTCGCTTTAGTGCCGCCGCGCCGCCAGGTGTTGCCATGGGCCATCGCGGCGTTGACGGGCCTGGCAGCCGTCTACCTCGGATGGCTCGCCCTCGGTCGAACGAACGCGTCATCGACAGCCACGTGGACGTCCATCCCGGCTCCGGTCGACGGGTTCAGCCGCGGGATGGGACCAGCCGTCTCGCCTGACGGGAAGTGGATCGCATTCGTGGCTCCCGACGCGAAAGGCCAGGATCACCTTTGGATTCGAAGCTTCGGCGCCCAATCGGCGCAAATCATCCAAGGCACAGAGAATGGCGCGTCGCCGTTCTGGTCACCCGACAGCAAGTTCGTCGCGTTCAGCAAAGATCAAAAACTGCAGTTTGTTGCAGCCGCTGGCGGAACACCGCAGGTCCTCGCCGACACCGCGAGCAATAGTCGAGGTGGCACGTGGAATCGGGACGGTGTGGTCCTATTCGTCCCTGCGCCTGGCCTGGGGCTCCATCGCGTCTCCGTTTCAACGGGCGGGGCCGCGGTTGCACTGGCCGCGTTCGCGGATCCACCTGGTACCATCACGATCTATCCCAGCTTCCTTCCAGACGGACAGCACTTCCTGTTCACGCGGGTCAGCGACAGCGAGGCGTGGATCAACGTTGGATCACTGGCCGACGGCACGATCACGAAGCTGCTGCCGGCCTTCTCGCGCGCGCAGTACGTGGCCGGACTTTTGATTTTCGGCAGCAAAGGCGGGCTGTATGCGCAGGCGTTTGACCCCGCCACGCTCACGCTCTCAGGTGAGCGCTCTCGAATCGTCGAATCTTTGGGAGGACACAGTGGCCACACGCTCAACTACGCCTTCTCGGCTTCTGCGGACGGTCGCATTCTCGCCACCGGCAATAAACCCTATCTGCCATTGAGCCGGCTCGTGTGGTTCGATCCGAACGGCGCCCGGCTGGGCACACTCGGTGAACCGGCTCACCTGTTCGGTTTCAGCGTCGCGCCAGACCGCGCACATGTGTCTATCGAGAAACTCGACCCGCGCCTCAACTCCATCGACCCGTGGATTATTGACGTCAAGACCGGGTTCACGTCGCCACTAAGGGCGCCGACCGAAGGCGCATTGGCGAGCAGTCCGACGTGGTCGCACGACAACAGGACGCTCTTTCACAGCAGCGGGCACGGAACGCTCAGGGTGTCGTCCCTGGCCGGTGGCAAGGATGAGGCCTGGACCGTTGGAGCAAACTGGCCGAACAGCAGCGCGCCCGATGGCAGCGTGCTGCTGATCAGCCAACAGGGCACCAACACGGGAAGCGACGTGATGGTCGTCTCCATGAAAGGCGACCACACGCCGAAGCCGTATCTGCAGACTCCTTTTAATGAGGGGCAGGCGCGCTTCTCGCCCAATGGCAAGTTCGTGGCGTACGTATCCAATGAATCGAATCGGAACGAGGTCTACATTCAATCGTTTCCGCGGTCCATGATGAAGATCCAGGTTTCAGCCACCGGCGGCTCATATCCGGAGTGGAACCAGGACGGCAGCGAGTTGTATTTCGGTCATGAAGAACCTGACGGCACACGTTCCCTGATGGTGGCCAGGGTCACCGGCAACAACTCCTCACCCGCTCAAAAACTCTTTGGCGGCATCACAGGCTTTTGGGACGGTTACCGTTCCGGGTTCGGGGTATTCGACAATGGGCGGCGGTTTCTCGTCAGTGTCCTCGTGCCCGTGACCGCGCCACAGGTCATCACCGTGGGTCACAACTGGACGGCAACCCTGACCGGGAAACGCTAGCTGGCCCAGGAGACGCCGTCGATTGACGCCAAGCATAGATAAGTGCACGATAAGTGCATGGCCGTAAAAACAATCACCATCGACATCGAGGCGTACAACACGCTGGCCCGTCACAAACGCGCCGGCCAGTCGTTCTCGCAGGTGATCAAGGCCCACTTCGGACCCCAGCCGACGGCGGGCCGGCTGCTCGAGCGAATCAGGACCATTCGTCTGTCCGAAGAGGCTCTCGATGCGATGGACCGGCTCGTGGCCGGTCGCAAGAAATACACAGCCAGAGCCATTCCTCTGGAAGACGGACGGCAGAGTCGCTGATGCTTCATCTCGACACCAGTTTTCTCATCGACCTCGAGCGTGAGACCCGTCGCGATCGCCCTGGGCCCGCGTTCGAGTTCCTTGAGTCGCTGGACCCTGGCGAGGTTCTCGCGGTGTCAGTGCACGCTCTGTGCGAAGTCCGAACAGGTGCCGAACTCGCACGACGGCCACTTGAGACCCACGAAGCACTGGACCAGCTCCTGTCAAGTCTGCTGGTGGTGTACCCCGACGACCGGTTCGCGGGCACGTACGCGCGCCTGCTCGCCGCCCTGGAGCGAACCGGCAGGAAGGTGGCCCCGATGGACCTCCTCATTGCTACGGCAGCGACACTGGATGATGCCGCCGTTGTGACCCGGAATGCCAAGGACTTTTCGAGAATCCCAGGACTGCGGATCCTCCGGTACTGAGGTCCGCGGCAATGCGACAATAGCGCGCATGCATCCCTGGCACGACAAGTACATCGACGACGCCCAGATCGACACCGCCTTTCCAGTCATCGTCGAAATCCCGAAAGGGAGTTCGAATAAGTATGAACTCGACAAGGAGACGGGCCTGCTCCGTCTCGACCGCGTCCTTTACAGCGCCGTGCATTATCCGGCCGACTACGGCTTCATTCCCCGAACGTACTGCGACGACGGAGATCCGCTTGATGCGCTGGTCCTCAGTCAGGATCCCGTTCATCCGTTGACCATCGTTGAGGCACGCGCGATTGGCGTGATGCGGATGCGGGACGAGAAGGGCATCGACGACAAGATCGTGGCCGTCAGCGTTCGCGACCCCGCGTTTGCGGACTTCACCGACAAGAGCCAGCTGCCAGGCCACGTCCTGCGTCAGGTGCGCCAGTTCTTCGAGGAATACAAAGTGCTGGAAAACAAGCAAGTCATTGTGGAAGACATGCTTGGCCCTCAGGACGCGATTCGGATCATCCGCGAAGCGTTGGAGCTGTACCGGCGTCTCCGCCGAGGCGAACTGGGTAAATCGGTGAAGTGAGGCGCCTGGCTCATGCGAATCGCGTTGGGCCTGCTGGCCGCCACTATCGCCACGCCTCTGGCCATCGCCGCCATGTGGGGTGCCCTCCTGTATTTGCAGCTCGGGTGGTTTGAAGGCAAGGACGTCCGGCAGGTTCTCGAGAACATTCAGCTCTACGCCATGTTGTCCGCGCCCGTGGCGCTGTTTGTGACCATAGCCGCCGGCGGGCCCATTGCCCACCAACTGGCACACCGCGGCCACCGCGGTCCAGTGACATCCATCCTGGCCGGTGCCGTTCTGGGTGCCCTGCCCTTCCTGTTGTTCGAGGGCTACATCATGGGGACCAACCTTCTTCTGTATGTCACGCCATCGCCGAACCTCGACACGGTACTCACGGCCCTGCAATGGGCAGGCCTCGGTTCCTGCTGCGGCATGTGTTCGGCGGCCGCTTACTGGACGATTGCAATTCGGCGCGGCTGAAGCCACGCCCTACGTCGACCTCGAACCTCGAACCTCGAACCCCGAAGGGTACGCTACAGTTCACCGGGTTCGATTCCGTTTCTTCTGGAGGCGCAATTGTCACGTCGAGGCATTCACTCAATAGTTCTCGGGTTCGCATTGGTCACGGCCGTCCTGGTGCCTTCCGCGGCGCCGGAGATTTCCGGAGAGGCCGCGCAAAACCCGGGCGTTGTCGCTATTCGCAACGCAACGCTCGTCACCGTGTCGCATGGCACCATCAACAACGGCACCATCGTCCTCCGGGACGGCAAGATTGCCGCGATGGGCACGAACGTACAAGTGCCGGCCGGCGCGACGGTCGTTGATGGCACGGGCAAGTTCGTCACGCCCGGACTCATCGACGCGCACTCACACATTGGGAACGACGCGATCAACGAGGGCGCCACAGCGGTCAGCTCGATGACAGACATGGGCCAGGTACTCAACCCCACCAACATCGCGATTCAACGGGACCTTGCGGGCGGCCTGACGACGGCGAATATCCTGCACGGCAGCGCCAACCCGATTGGCGGCGGTTCAGTCACCATCAAGTTGCGCTGGGGCGTTGAGAAGGGCGACGACCTGATCTTCCAGGGCGCCATGCCCGGCATCAAGTTCGCGCTCGGCGAAAACCCCAAGCGCCAGGGTGGCGGCGCCGGCGGCCTGCAGGGCAACGGTCCGGCGCGTTACCCGGCCACGCGTCAGGGCGTGGAGTTCGTCATTCGAGACGCCTTTACGCGCGCGAAGAAATATCAAAAGGACTGGGTGGCCTACAACGCGGCGATGAAAGCGGGCCAGACCGTGATTCCGCCCCGTCGCGATCTGCAACTCGACGCGCTTGTGGAGGTACTGGAAGGCAAGCGTCTGGTGCACGCCCACTCGTACCGCGCCGACGAGATCCTGATGTTGATTCGCCTCGCCGATGAAATGGGCTTCAAGGTGGCCACGTTCCAGCACGTTCTTGAAGGCTACAAAGTGGCGAAGGAAATTGCCGCACACGGCGCGGGCGCTTCCACCTTCTCGGATTGGTGGGGCTACAAGATCGAAGCGGAAGACGCGATTCCAGGGAATGCCGGGCTGATGACGCACAAAGGCGTGACGGTGTCGGTCAACTCCGACAGCGCGGAACACGCAAGGCGCCTCAATACAGAAGCGGCCAAGTCAGTGCGATGGGGTGACGTCAGCGACGATCAGGCGATGGCTATGGTCACGCTGAACCCGGCGAAACAGCTCCGCATCGACAATCGAGTGGGTACGCTGGACGTTGGCAAGGATGCCGACGTCGTCATCTGGAACAACCACCCGCTCAGCACGTTCGCCATCGTCGAGCAGACTTACATCGACGGCAAGGTGTATTACGACCGCCTCCAGGATTTGGCCCGAGCCGGCGAAGCCGTGAAGCAGCGTGCGGCGCTGAGCGGCGGCCCTGCGGGCGGCGCGGAGGCCTCGACTCCGGCTGTCACCGCGAACCTCTTCAACGTCACGCCGGAAGCCGGCAAGGTTCTGTATAACGCCAATGGCGGGACGTGGGCGATTACCAACGCACGGATCTTTCCGGTATCGGGCCCTGTGATTCCGAAGGGCACGGTCGTCATCAAGGGCAACACCATCCAGGCGGTAGGCGCGAGCGTCGCGATTCCATCTGGCGCTCGCGTGGTGGACGCGAAGGGCGGCAGCGTCTATCCCGGATTCATCGATGCGCAGACCGACCTGGGCCTCAATGAACCCGGCGTTCGCAGCTACGACGATGTGAATGAGATGCTGGCGTTCAACCAGATGCTGCGCACGCGCGTGGCGTATCAGTCCGACAGCGACGCCATTGCGGTGGCTCGCACCGAAGGCATTACATCCGCAGGCATCTTTCCGGGCGGCGGCATCATCGGCGGTGAAGTGCCGCTGATGAATCTCGACGGCTGGACGTGGGAGGAAAACGTCGTGCGGCCGGCGGCGGGCCTGGCATTTTCGTTCCCCGGCGGTGGAGGCGGCGGCCGTGGAGGCGGCTTCCCTGCCGGCGGCCGCGCTGGGGGAGCCGGTAATTCCGGATTGCGGGAGCTTGAAACGCTGCTGTCGCAGGCCAAGGTCTACGGGACGAATCCGGCGCGCGAGAAGAACTGGAGCCTTGAACCGTTCCTGCCGATCATCAACAAACAGCAGGCGTTCTACATCAGTGCCGGAAGCGACGCCGCGATCACGCAGGCCATCGCGTGGGCTCTGCGGCAGAACGTCAACATCGTTATCCGTACGAGTCCCGGGACAGCGGTGACCAGCGCGGCAACGCTCAAAGCGGCCAACGTGCCCGTAATTATCAGCACGGTGTTGGCCCTTCCTCCGAATGATGACGCCTTCCATGCCGCCACGTATCAGGCAGCTGGAGAGCTGGAGAAGACGGGCGTGACATTCGCCTTTTCGAGCGGCGGATTCGAGACCGTGCGCCTCATTCCCTTCCAGGCTGCAATGTCGGTGGCGTGGGGGCTCAGCAAGGAGCGGGCGTTGCAGGCAATGACACTGGACGCCGCGAAGATCTTCGGCGCAGACAAGCTGGTTGGCAGCATCGAGCCGGGCAAGGTGGCCAATCTCGTGGTGACCAACGGCGACGCGATGGAAATTCGGACACGCGTCCTTCACGTCATCATCGCCGGCAAGGAGATCGCGCTGCAGAACAAGCAGACCGAACTCTTCAACCGTTACATGGGTCGTCAGTAGGAGGATCGTCACATGCGAAACCTGAAAACACTTTTCATTCAGGGCGCTGCGATTCTCGTCGCGACGCTCACGTTCACGATCAGCGGCGGCGCCGCGCCTGCCGGTCTGACCTACGCGATCAAGGGCGCAAAGATCGTCACGGTCTCTGGCGCGGTCATCGACAACGGGACGGTGGTCATGCGCGATGGCGTGATCCAGGCCGTGGGCGCATCGGTGACGATTCCGGCGGATGCCATCGTCACGGACGGCGCGGGTCTGACGGTGTATCCCGGACTGATTGACATGGCCAGCGCGGCGCCGCTCGAGACGGGCGGCAACGATGGCCAGGACGCGGCTGCGGGCCGGGGCGGTCGCGGTGGAGGTGGAGGCGGTGCCACGTTCGCGACGCTCGAGGAGGCCGACCGTGCGAAGCGTGCGGCTATTCTGCGACCGGACTATCAGGCGGCGCAAAACCTGGTGGAAGCCAGCGACGCGCTCAGCCAGATGGCGCAGGCCGGCATCACCAGCGTGCTGGCAGTGCCGTCGCAGGGCATCTTCAAGGGCCAGAGTGCCCTGGTCAACACCACCTATCCGCCCGACGATCCGCAGATCAGCACCGTGGCGGACTATCGGCGCGGCCTTGCCGTGGTCAAAGCGCCGGTGGCGCAGCACGTGAACATCGGCGGGCGCGGCGGCGGTACGGGATATCCGAATTCCCTGCTCGGCACCATCGCTTTCACGAGACAGGGTTTCCTCGATGCCCAGTGGCAGCGCGATGCGACGGCCATCTATGAAAAAACGGGAGCGCGAGGCCCTCGTCCGCTCGTCGAGCCTTCGCTCGACGCGCTGAAACCCGTGTTCTCAAAACAGATGCCGGTCGCGTTTGATGCGAACGAGGGCCGCGAGATCGACCGCTCCCTTCTCATGGCAAAAGACTTCGGTCTCGATCCCATCATCGTCGGGGGAGCTGGTGCTGCGAGCCGCGTGGCCGACTTGCAGAAGGCGGGCGCGAAGGTGATCTACGGCGTGAACTTCCGCGGTGGCGCTGGGGCGCCCGGCGGTGGTGGTGCCGGCCGCGGTGGCGGGGGAGGAGATTCGCTGCGTGTGATGCAGATGCTTGCCGACGCGCCGAAAGTACCTGCGATGTTGGCGAAGGCCGGTGTGCCGTTTGCGTTCTCGGGCGGCGGCACTCTACTGCCGAGCGATTTCGTGCGCAACGCCGCTCGAACCGTCAAAGAAGGCGGCCTGACGCCTGAGGCCGCGCTCAAGGCACTGACCATCGAGGCCGCGCGCATCGCCGGCGCGGCTGACCGCGTTGGTTCGATCGAGCAGGGCAAGATCGCGAACATCGTCGTCACCGACGGCGATTTGTTCGAAGCGAACACGCGTATTCGTCACGTGTTCATCGACGGCAGGCCGATTGAGATTGCAGGCACTGGTGGAGGCACCGGCCGTGCCGGACGCGGCGGCGGACAGTAACTCGACGCCACCGGCAGCCCGCGCGTCAAGACTTGCGGCCTGCGTCGCGATCGTCCTGGGCGCCTCGTGCTCCGGACCATCGGGGCCGACACCGGTCGGTCCCGCGACGGCGCCGATCATCCGATCGATTACGGTCCCTGGTTCCCGCGTTGAAGCGGGAACCGACATCACCATCACCGCAGTTGTGGAGGATGCAGAGACTCCGTTCGCGGCCCTGACCTTCCAGTGGGCTGCCAGCGCCGGCACCATTACGGGCAACGGAGCCAGCGCCACGTGGCGCATGCCCGCCGGCATTACCTCCGGCGTTGACGTGGTGATCGCGCTGACGGTGTTCGATGCCTACGACGCCATCGTGAACAACACGGTGGTGAAGCGGCAGTTTGTGGTCAGCAGGATTTCAGCTCCCTTCCGCGTGCATGACTCCGCCGCGGAAGTGAAGGCGCTGGCGCGCAGATTTCTGGTGGATCTCTTTGGAAACTCCAGTGTCCCCGCAGAAGCGTGCGTCGTCGATTTCTCGGACGTGTGCGCGAACTTTGGCGAGGGGAAGAACTCGGAATTGCAACAGATCGTTGCCCACCGCGCCGGGTATGTGGTGATTAGCGCCCAGATCCTGAACCAGAACGTCGTGTTCACCGGTGCAAGTACGGGCTCCGTTCACTCGGCCACGATGTATGTGGACCGCCCCCGGACGTCCAAGGTGCTCGGCACGACGTGCGGCGACTTCGAGTTGACGGTGGTTTATGTCGGGGGCCGCTGGTGGCTTTGCGAGAGTTACTTCAATGAAGACGACCTCAGCTTTTGCCCCTCGGCCTCAAATGATGGCGGGGTTGCCCGGATTCTCCGGCGGCGCGTGTCAAGGTGGCGGCCTTGAAGGGACGCCCTACGTACTGCAGAAGTGGCGCCCTGAAGGTTAATCGACCGACCCAAACAGCCAGGCGAGTGCGTCGGGCAACCTGCTGGCCCACCGGTCTTCCGAGTGATCTCCCACCGGGTCGTCGATCCCGTTCACGTTGCCGGCATCAAGCTGGTCGGTCAGCATCCGGCGCAACCGTCGCACGAGGGTCGCGGTCTGACGGCCCTCCTTCAACCCCACATCGAGCCAAATGCGCGTGTCAGGGGCCAGCGGTTGCCGGCGCATTCGCTTCAGCATCACTGCGTCGTCCCACCACAACGAAGGGGACATGGCCAGCAGACGGCCAAACCGGGATGGATACTGCTGAGCGATGGCCAATGTCACCAGACCCCCAAGGGAGGAACCGCCCATCGCAAGGTTGCCGCTGCTCACGTCGAGGCCGTACTCGGCCTCGATGAACGGGACCAGTTCCTCCACAACGAACCGTCCGTACCGGGTCGACTGTCCCGCTCCGGGGTGATTCCCCTCGGTTGGCGTCATTTCAATAATGCGCTGCTCCCCGGCATGGTCGATTCCGGCAACCACCATGGGCGGAATCCGTCCCTCCTCGACGAGGGTCGCCACGGTTTCAGCCACCTGCCACGTGTGCCCCGGCCGATGTGCGCGGTCCGCGTCGAACAGGTTCTGGCCGTCGTGGAGGATCAGTAACGGCCAGGGTAGGGCGTCCGAGGTTCGAGGTTCGAGGTTCGAGGTTCGAGGTTCGAGGTCCGGAGCCCAGACCGTGACTCGGCGGGGACTTTCGATCCAGAGAGAGGGCACGTCGTGGCGGTGCATCAGATGAATTAGTATCGGCCACATGCATCGCGAGTACCACCGCTGGTTTGCCCGGGATCTGGGCCGGGACATGGAAATGTTGACGTTCGGCCACGCCGGACGCCCTTACGTCGTGTTCCCCACGTCGATGGGGGCGTTCTTCGAATTCGAAGACCGCGGGATGGTGGACTCCCTCGCACCGAAGCTCGAAGACGGCACGCTGCAACTCTTCTGCGTGTCAACGGTTGACGAAGAGAGCTTCTATGCGTCGATGGTGCCTCCGCGCGCGCGCGTGGAGCGATACCTTCGGTACGAGCGCTATCTCATCGGCGAGGTGATGCCGTTCATCAAGCAGCGCACCAACTCCGACACGGCCGGCGTGACCGGCTGCAGCTTCGGTGCCTACCATTCCTTTACCATGGCCCTGCGGCACCCGGATGTATTCACCTCGTGCGTCTGCATGGGCGGTGCGTTCGATTTGATGCGAGTGCTCAAGGGCTGGGTGGATGAGGCGTATCTGCTGTCGCCGCCACACTTTCTGCCGAACCTGGCCGACGAGTGGTTTCTGGAGCGGTGCAGGCGGAACAAATGGTTGCTGGTGACCGGGGAGCGCGATATCTGCCGCGCGGACACCGAACAGGCGTCTCGCCTGCTGAACGACAAGGGCATTCCGAACAGCCTGCACGTGTGGGGCGATGGATCCGAGCACGATTGGCCGGAGTGGAAGAGAATGGTGGCGGCTTACCTGCCCTAGCGGGCAGGGGTTCGAGGTTCGAGGTTCGAGGTTCGAGGTTCGAGGTTCGAGGTTCGAGGTGATTGGAGAATGACGTGGCGGGAGTGATTGGGGTGTTGTTCGGGATGGAGGAGTCATTTCCTCCTGCGTTGGTGGAGCGGATCAATGGAATGGGGGCGCCGGGAGTCACCGCAGAGTTCGTGAACATCGGCGGCATCCGCATGGACGAGCCGTCGCGGTATCGGGTGATCGTCGATCGTATTTCGCACGACATTCCCTTCTATCGCGCCTATTTGAAGAATTGCGCGTTGAGCGGCACGGCGGTCATCAACAACCCGTTCTGGTGGAGCGCCGACGACAAGTTCTTCAACTACGCGCTCGCACAGCGCCTGGGCGTGGCCATTCCGCCAACCGTGATCCTGCCGCACAAGGAGCATCCTGCCGGCACCAGCGACAAGTCGATGCGCAACCTGCAGTACCCGCTGAACTGGGAGGACGTGTTTGCCTACGTCGGATTTCCGGCCTTCCTGAAACCGTTTGATGGCGGCGGCTGGAAGGACGTCTTCCAGGTGCGGTCGGTGAAAGAGTTCTTTGGCGCCTACGACCAGTCGCACACGCTGTGCATGACGTTGCAGAAGGCCGTGAACTTCAAGGAGTACTTCCGCTGCTACGTCATCGGCCAGGAGAGGGTCCACATCATGCCGTACGACCCACGGCTACCGCACGCCGATCGATATGTAATGAACCCGCCAGCCTACGATCCGGCGCTCATCGCGCGCGTCGAACGCGATGCGCTGACGCTGTGCCGGGCTTTGGGCTACGACCTGAACACGGTGGAGTTTGCCGTCGAAGACGGCATCCCGTACGCGATCGACTTCATGAATCCGGCGCCCGACGCCGAGCGGCGGTCCGTGGGCGAGGACAACTTCGCGTGGATCGTCAACGCGGTGGCGGATCTGGCGGTCAAAAAGGCGCTGGAGCCGCCGGCGCCACCCACCTATCGCTGGGACGCGTTCCTGAAAGGGTAATGCCGGGTCTGAAGACCCGGCCTCCGAAGGCCTTATGACTACACCGTCTTTTACGATCGGGATCGAAGAGGAATACCAGACCATCGACCCTCGCACGTACGATCTGCGGTCTCACATCCAGACGGAGATCTTCGAAGAGGGCCGGCGGCGCATGAAGGAGAAAGTCAAGACCGAGATGCACCAATCGGTGGTCGAGGTCGGAACCGGAGTCTGCCGGAATATCGCCGAGGCCGCTCTCGATTTGCGTGATCTCCGGCGGCAGATGATCGGCCTCACCGAAGAGAACGGCCTGCTGATGATCGCCGGCGCCACGCATCCGTTCGCGGACTGGCGCGTCCAGGACATCTCGCCCGATGAGCGCTATGTCCAGGTCGTCGAGGACATGCAGATTGTGGCGAGGGCCAACCTGATCTTCGGCCTCCACGTGCACGTGGGCATCGAGGACCGGGAGACGATCATTCATCTGATGAATCAGATGCGGTACTTCCTGCCGCACCTGCTGGCCATCTCCACCAATTCGCCGTTCTGGATCGGCATGAACACCGGACTGAAGTCCTACCGCTGCAAGGTGTTCGACCGCTTCCCGCGCACGAACATTCCCGACACGTTCTCATCCTGGGCCGACTTCGAGAACTTCGTGTCGCTGCTGGTCAAAACGCGGTCCATCGATAACGCCAAGAAAATCTGGTGGGACGTCCGGCCGCATCCGGTGTTCGACACGCTCGAGGTTCGTATCTGCGATATTCCCATGCGCGTGGAAGAAACCATCGCGATTGCCGCGCTCATCCAGGCGACGATGGTCAAGCTGTACCGGCTGCATTCGCGGAACCAGAGCTGGCGCGTCTACAGCCGGGCACTGCTCATGGAAAACAAGTGGCGCGCGTCACGCTATGGGATCGACGGCATGCTGATCGACTTCGGCAAGGAACGCGAGGTCCCCGAGCGCGAACTCCTGCTTGAATACCTCGATTGGGTGGACGACGTGCTGGATGAGCTTGGGTCCAGGGAGGCGGTCAACGTGGTGCGATGGATCCTGGAGAATGGCACCGGCGCAGACCGCCAGCTGCGTGTGTACGAAGACAGTGGCCACGATCTGAAAGCGGTCGTAGACTACATGATTGCGGAAACGAGACATGGACTCTAGAACGATCGTGAATGAGTTGCAGCCTGGCGCTGAGAACGCCATCAGGATTTGCCTGAACGTCCAGCCTGATGAGCGGGTGACGGTCATTACTGATCGCGAAACGCGGGACATCGCCAACGCATTGATCGAGGAAATTGAAACAGTGGGGGCGGTGCATGCCTTGTTCGTCCTCGAGGACGAAGCCGCGCGACCCTTGAAGGACCTGCCGCCACGAATTGCCGCGGACATGGAGCTGAGTCAGGTCAGCATTTTTGCCGCGCACGTCCAGGCCAACGAACTGGGCTCCCGCATGCAGATGACAGACATCGTCAATCGGCGGCGGATGCGTCATGCGCACATGGTGAACATCAACCGCCAGATCATGCTCGAAGGCATGCGCGCCGACTTTCACAAAGTAGATGACATCAGCGCCCGTGTGATCAACAAGGTCCGGAAGGCGAAGAAGGTCAGAGCCACCACGCCAGCTGGCAGCGACTTCACGGCGGATCTCAATCCGAACTACCGATGGGTGAAGACCAGCGGCCTGATTTCTCCGGAGAAGTGGGGCAACCTGCCCGGCGGCGAAGTCTTCACCAGTCCTGGCGAGGTGAATGGCACCTTTGTGATCGATGGCGTGGTCGGAGACTGGCTCTGCGACCGATACGGTAACCTGAAGGACACGCCGCTGACGGTGCGCATCGAAAAGAACCGGCTGGTGTCGGCCGAGTCGTCGAACCAATCGCTGCGGGATGATTTCTGGGCCTATACACACACGGACGAAAACAGCGACCGTGTGGGCGAGTTCGCCATCGGCACGAACATCCAGCTGAATGCGATCATCGGCCACATCCTGCAGGACGAAAAGTTTCCCGGCATCCACATCGCCTTCGGCAATCCGTACGGCGCCCATACGGGTGCGGATTGGTATTCGAGCACCCACATCGACGTGGTGGGTGCCGATTTCGACATCTGGGTGGATGACGAACAGATCATGGACCACGGCCGCTTCCTGATCTGATGCTGCCAGAGGCGCGGCGCCACTTCGAACACGTCTTTACAGAAGACCGTTACCGCGCTTTTGTGGACGCGGTCACGGCCGGTGCCGGCGTGCCGATCGAGTTCCGCTTGTCCGAGACTCCGTGTTTCTTCCCGGCATCGCTGATGCGGTCACTCATCACGGCGGCTGAGACGATGACGGAGCAGTTACTGGAGAACGCCGCCTATCGCGCCGCCGCGGACGGGATCGTGCCCGAACGATTCCGGCTGTCCGGAGGCGAGGCGCTGCCGACGTGTGTGCAGGTGGATTTCGGCCTGGTGCGCGCCGGGTCGGGCGAGGTTGAGGGCCGGCTGGTGGAGTTGCAGGCTTTCCCGTCCCTGTACGGATTTCAGATGCTCCTGTCGGAGTGTGCTCTCGAATATCTCGGACTGGAGGGGGACGGGTCTCGACCTGTGGAAAACTCCCGGGACATAGACGGCGAAGGCCGGGGAGTTTTCCACAGATCGAGACCCGTCCCCTTGACTCCGTATCTTGACGGTCTTGACCGTGATTCCTACTCTGCGCTCATGCGGTCCGTGCTCGTCGGCTCGCACGACCCTGCCCACGTCGTCCTGATGGAGATTGAGCCACGGCGGCAGAAAACGCTGCCTGACTTCACCGTCACTGAAGCCGAATGGGGAATCCGCGCGGTTGACACGACCGAAGTCATCCGCGAGGGCCGGCGGCTGTTCTACATGCGCGACGGAAGGCTTACCCCGATCGCGCGAATCTACAACCGCGTCATCCCTGACGAGCTGGAACGATCGGGCGCGCCGATGCCTTTCGATTACCGCGACGATCTGGATGTTGAGTGGATTGGTGGTCCCGACTGGTTTTTCCGCATCAGCAAGTTCTCGATTCCCTGGCTCAAACACCCCTGGGTGCCGGAAACGCGCTTCCTGTCTGACGTCACCGAGATGCCATCGAACCGGGACGAGTGGCTGTTGAAGCCGCTGTTTTCGTTCGCGGGTGGCGGCATCATCTTCAGTCCCACCGACAACGACATCGCAGCGATCCCCGCTCGGAAGCGGCACCTCTACATCCTCCAGCGCCGCGTCGCGTTCACGCCCGTGATTCGAACGCCGGAAGGCGATACCCAGGCAGAGTTGCGCATCATGATGGTGCGGGAGGGCGACGGCTACCGCGCCGTTATGCCCCTTGTGCGCATGGGCCGCGGCAAGATGATGGGGGTGGACCACAACAAGGGACTGAGATTCGTCGGCGCCGCCGCTGCGCTCATCGCGCCTACCTCCATTGAGGGTTGAGGATTGAGCGTTGAGGATCGGGATTGCACGCATTGCCGATATCGGATTGCTGATCGGACTGGGGGATCCTCAGTCAGCAATCCGCAATTCCGATCCTCAATCCCTCAATCCTCAGCCCTCAATTGACCTGCTTTTTCACGCATGGATCCCCGGCGCTTCGTGGCCGGTGCGCGCCACATACTCGACGTACGACCCTGGGAATAACAGCGGCACCGGGCCACTGAGCTCCAGCACGCGCGTGCTCAGGCCTCGAAGGAACGACCGGTCATGCGACACGAAGATCATCGTGCCCTCAAAGTCCTTGAGGGCGTGGATCAGCATGTCCTTGGTCGCAAGGTCCAGGTGGTTGGTCGGCTCGTCGAGCACGAGCAGATTCGGCGGATACATGAGCATGCGCGCCAGGACCAGCCTGGAGCGTTCGCCGCCTGAGAGCGACCGAATCTTCTTTTCGACCTCGTCGCCAGAAAATTGAAACGCACCCAGCAGTCCCCTGAGTGCTCCGACGGTTTCGCCGGAGAAGTCGTTCTGCATCTGCTCCCAGACGGTGCGGTCCGGATCGAGCAGCTGCAACGCCTGCTGCGCGAAGTAGCCCATCTGCACGCTGGCCCCGATGCGCACTTGCCCTGAGTCCGGTTCAAGAGCGCCGGCCACCATTCGCAGCAGCGTCGTCTTGCCCGCGCCGTTGGCCCCCATGACGGCCCATCGCTCGCCGCGCTGAATGGTCATGGACAATCCGTCATAGATCACGTGGGACCCGTACGCCTTGTGCAGGTCTTCGACGATGACCACCTTGTCCCCCGAACGCGGGGGTGGGCGAAGGTCAAACTCGACGATTTTTCGCTTCTTCGGCAACTCGAGCTTTTCGATCTTGTCCAGGGCTTTCACGCGGCTCTGCACTTGCGCCGCCTTGGCCGCATGCGCGGCGAATCGATCGATGAACCGCTGTTCCTTGGCCAGCATCGCCTGCTGCCTCGCATAGGCGGCTTCGCGGTTCGTATCGCGAATGGCGCGTTCGCGTTCGTAGAACTCGTAGTTGCCGGCATAGACGGTGATCTCGCCATCGTCGATCTCGGCAATCCGCGTGACGATGCGATTCATGAATTCGCGGTCGTGCGAAGTCATGAAGAGCGCGCCTGGCATGGACTTCAGGAAGCCCTCGAGCCAGATGATCGACTCGATGTCGAGGTGGTTCGTGGGTTCGTCCATCAACAGAACGTCGGGACGGCCCAGCAGAACGCGGGCCATTGCCACGCGCATCTTCCATCCGCCAGAGAGTGCGCCCACGTCCCCGTCGATTCGGCTGTCTTCAAACCCCAGGCCGTGCAGGACTTCGCGAGCCTGGCTTTCGAGGCCATAGCCTCCAAGGTGGTCGTATTCCTCCTGGACCTCGCCAAAGCGCTCCAGGATTTTGTCCATGTCGTCCGCCCGCGCGGGATCGCTCATGGCATTCTGTAGCGCCTCGAGTTCATGGTGCAGATCGCCAAGGCGGCCGCTGCCGGCGATGGCCTCGTCAAGCACCGTGCGGCCCGACATCTCCTCCACGTCCTGGCGGAAGTAGCCCACGGTGAGCTTCCGGGGCACGGCGACCTCTCCCTCTTCGGGACTCTCTTCGCCGACGATCATGCGAAACAGCGTGGTCTTTCCGGAGCCGTTCGGCCCGACTAATCCCACCTTGTCGCCCGGGTTGAGTTGGAAGTTGGCTTCGACGAACAGGAGTTGCCTGCCGTACTGCTTGGAGATGTTGGAAAAGGCGATCACAAGACGATGATAAGTCCAAGGTTCGAGGTTCGAGGTTCGAGGTTCGAGGTTCGAGGTTCGAGGT
>JBKJJZ010000555.1:0-35041 GCA_046597705.1 Vicinamibacterales bacterium
CTGCAGGATGTGACGGCTCACGTACGTCGTGAACGGCTCACCGCTTGCGCGCTCGACGATTCCCCCCAGCAGCCAGTAGCCGATGTTCGAATAGCGATAACGAGTGCCTGCTTCGGATGACAGCCGTGGGTGGGCGCGCAGGATCGTGTTCAGTGCGGAGGCTTCATCGAACGTCGCATGCTCAGGCGCCGGATGCACCCATCGCAACGGGATGGGATTCGGGACGCCGGCGGTGTGAGCCAGGAGCTGACGAACGGTGACGCGGGAGCCGTAGGGCAGTGCGTCCACGTACTGCTCAACGCGATCGTCGAGTGCAAGCTTCCCGGCTTCGACCAGCTGCAGGGCGGCCACGGCCGTGATCGTCTTGCTCATCGAATACGCCATCATCGTGGTGCCGGCGTCCGCGACGGCCTGGCGGCGGATGTCCGCCATGCCGCCGGCGAAGTTAAAGATCACGTCTGACGCGCTGACCACAACGTACTGAAGGCCCGGCGTCTTCGCGCCGCCCGCAAGCGCGTTCAGATGTGAGGCGGCGAACTGAGCGTGATCATTCATGCGCAAGAATGGACCTGAGCGGCGGCCCGACAAACCTTACACCACGTTCGCCAAAAACGCGCGCGGCAGCTTCAAGCGCCGAGGGATCGGGTGGGCCGTCCGGCGCGAGCCTGCGGTCAGGGCTGCGACGCCGGCCTCGGCAGTGCGGTATACACCCGCCCGATGTAGTCGTTGAACGCCGGGCCGAAGATCTGTCACGATGGGCGCCACCATTTGGAGGGTTCATGCGTTCAAGAGTTTCGATCCACGTCGTTATCACCGCGCTGTTCGGGCTGCTGGTCACCGGGGCCGGGCCCCTGGCACAAGGATCGAAGCCGTCTGGCGCCGCCACGCCGCAGGAGGCGGTGGCCGTGATCAACAAAGCCACCGCGGCCAAGGACGCCCTGCTGGTACTCCCCGTCATCTCCCCACGCGGCCTGAAAGCGCTCGCCAGCGAAGGCGTGAGTGGTGTGCTGATGGTGCTCGCGTTTTCGGACCCGGACGATGCGATGCCGGGAAGCCCGAAACCGCCGAAGGCAGAGCTCGATGCGCAGCGAAAGAAATACCAGAGCGCGATGGACCTCGCGAAACAGGTCCTGAAGCCGTACGGGCTCGACGCAATGATCGGCAAGCCGGTGATGGCGCCAGAGGTGCAGAAGTCCATTGATGCCGCTCTCGACAAGGCCGACAACAGTGCGCTGATTACGTCGCTGTTCGGCGCCATGGTGAAGATGGGGCCGATGCTCGGGATGAAGGAGTCCCCCAAGCCTGACGCGCTCGTCAAGCTCGGCAGCGTGACGGGCTACAAGATCGACGGTGACAAGGCCATTGCCCAGAATGGCGCGGAGACGATGGACTTCGTCCGCATCAACGGACGCTGGTATATCGAACCGCCGTCATCAGGGGGAGCGCCGCCAAGTGCCGCGGAGCAGAGCCGGCAGGCGCCCGCGCCGCGGAACACTGCGACCGGCAAGGATCCTGAAATTGTCGTTGGGGGCGTTCAGATCGTGCGCGTGACCGTGCCGGACAGCGATTTCTCCGCGAAGCCGTTTCACGAGGACAACGGCACGAAGATCGTGCTGTGGGTGAAGATGCCGGCCGGACAGGGACTCATCGAGATCGACGAAGACGAGTCGCTCCTCCAGAGCTTTGGCGACGACAAGGGCACGAACATCGGTGGGAAGTTCGGGAGTTTCCCCGAGGAGTTCAAGGACGGCACGGGCGGGATCATCGAGATCGCCAGCACCGGGTTTGCCGCGTCCGGCGCCACCGCGCTCGTGGCGGAAGGGTCCGTGGCGATGACGGTGGCGACGGGCACGCGCAAGACGAAGGTGGCGAACGTGCGGCTGGTAAACGATGCGAAGTTCACATTCGGCCAGACGTCCATCACCGTTGCAGAGGTGGAGACCCAGGGCGACACGCAGACGTTTACGCTCAAGCTTCCGCGGCAGTTGATGACGTCGATCAAGAACGTGGTGTTTCTCGACGCGAAAGGGCAGCCCATCGAAGGCAACCGCACGAGCAGCGGCTACATGAACGATGCGGCCGAAGTGGGCTTCAGCGTGAAGACCGCCGCCAAGACGCTGACGCTGGAGTTCGAGGCCTGGCAGGGACAGAAGACGATCAAGGTTCCGTTCAAAGTGAAGGCTGGGCTGGGACTGGACTGACGCGGCTCGCAGGTGGTTCCTAGCGCCCCACGAACCTGCGGGCTTCCGCCAACTCGGGCCGGCCTGGTGAATCGCCCTTCGCGCAGATCGTCAGCAGCTGCTGGTAGAACGTCCGGGCCGTCGCGCGGTCCCCGGAGAGCGACGCCGCTCTTGCCGCGCCATAGATGGCGCGGAATCGGTTCGGCTCTTTCTTCAGGGTCGCCTTAAACTCTTTGAGCGCCTCGGCCGGTTGTTTCATCTCGAGCAACATTTCGCCCAGCAGCTCGCGTGCCGGCGCGATTGGGCCCGGTGTCACGGCATTCTTCTCGGTCGCGTCCTCCCGCACCGCCGCTGCGCGCATCGTCGTCAGGGCTTCAGTGGACTTGCCTTCGGCGAGCGCGAGAAACGCCGTCGCAGCGTCGAGTTGAATACCGACCTGTTCGGCCCAGTACGCTTCCCTGGCGCCCACGAGTCTGTCGCGGATGTCCTTCAACGCGGTGATGGACTGTCGCGCGTCCGGCAGGGCACCCGTGTGCGACGCGCCGAGCGACCGCGCGAAGTGTGTCATCGCTTCGGTATATGGGAACGAGCCTGCCTTCGGATCAAGACGCGCGGCCGCTGCCCAGTCGCGGCGCTCGAGAGCCCAGCGCGCGGGAATCGCCGCAAGCGCGAATACACCAGCCGAGCCGGGTGCTGCACCGGCCACCACCCTGGGATCAAAGGCGGCGGCGATCTCGGGCGTCCGCGCCAGCAGAGCCTGAACCGCCTTGTCCTGGCCAGTCTGCAGATACGCGTAGGCCATGTAGTCCATCGCATGCAGTTCTTCGGCGCGGGCGTTTGCCTTTCTGGCGGCGGCTGCAGATTCGATGTTGGTATCAATCGAATCCTGCCATGCGCCCACACGGGTGAACGTGTGGGATGGCATGTGCAAGGCATGCGGCGCGGAGGGGGCGATCGTGGCGTAGCGGCGCGCTGCTTCCAGTGCTTTTTCCGCAAGCGCGGGCACGTCGTAGCTGTGAATGATGTAGTGCGTAATGCCGGGATGATCGGTCTGCCCGGGGTACAGCTTTTCGAGAATTGCGCCAGCCTTCAATTGATTGGCGTTTGTCTTGTCCGTGGGCAATGCGGCTGCGGTCAGCGAGAGGGCCCAGAAGATCGACGCCTCACGATCATTCGGGTACGTGGCTGCCAGCGCGGCCATCGCCTTCTCGTACGCCACAACGCGCGCGCGCTGGTCCATGGTTTCGGTGTTGGAGTAGAGCCCGGCCGCGGCTTCTATGAAGGCGCGCTCCCGCTCAGTCTTCGCGCCGGCCCGTCGAGCCTGCGTAATCGCCTCGAGCCCCTGCTGAAGCTGGGCGGCGGGCCGAATCGTTGCCGAAAACGGATTGCTCCATCGTGCGATGGCGATCCCCCAATGCGCCATCGCGCAGTCCGGATCGGCGTTGAGCGCCTCGCCGAAGCCCGCGATCGCCGGGCCGAACTCAAACGAATGCAGCAGCGCCATCGCGTGATCGAATGGCGCCTGGGCGGCAGGCGCGCACGAGGTCTCGAAGTGCACCGTGCCCAATCTCTCGCCGGCTGGGTGCTGGTGCTGCTGAGCCGGGAGGGAAGCCGTCAACGCGAATGCCAACAGGACGCCTGCGCGACTTGTGCGGAACATGAGGACCTCTTTGTTCATGGGCAAGCCCAATTATATAGCGCCCTGCGCACGAGCCCCGTTAAGATCCGGCTCGATGTCTGTCTCTTCTCACCTTGCCGTCGATCCGAAGGACTACGACGCTCGCATCCGCAAACTGATCCCGCTCTATGACGAACTCATCGCCGAGGCCGCGCGCGCACTTGCGCATGCGGCTCGTTCCGTTCGCCTGATCGTTGACTTGGGCGTGGGAACCGGTGCGCTCGCGCAGGCCTGCCTGACCGACGTTCCGGGATCGCGGGTGTGGGGCATCGATGCCGACGCGGGCATGATGCAGGTGGCTCGTGCCCGCATTGGACGCCGAATGGCCCGCGTCACTCTCGTGGAAGGGAGCTTCCTCGATGTGCCGCTACCCACCTGTGACGCCATCGTTGCCAGCTATGCCCTGCACCACATCCGAGCGCTCCGGCAGAAGCAGGCGTTCTATCGACGATGCTTCGCGGCATTGCGGCCAGGTGGTCTGTTGATCTGCGGCGACTGCGCTCCAGCCTCGACGGCGCAGGGCTTCGCGCAGGACCTCGACGTCTGGTTCGCGCATCTCGGACGCACCTTTGGCGGACGCGCGGCAGCGAAGCGCGTCTACGACTCGTGGGCTGATGAGGATGTCTACGTGCCCCTTGCGAAGGAACTGCGCCTGCTCCAGCGCGCAGGGTTTGAGACCGATGTGCCGTGGAGGAAGTCGCCATTCGCGGTGATCGTGGCCATCCGCCCTCTGGGATAACATCAACCGTCTTTAAGAAGGAGACCGCAGATGCTCGACCTTTGGCTCATCCTGCATTTCATCGGTGTGGCGCTCGGCGTCGGTACCGGCTTCGCCATGATGACGCTGGGCATTGCGTCCAGCGACATGACCCCAGCCGAACGGGGCGCATTCATGCGCCGCGCGTCCCTGGTGGGTGTCAACGGCAGCATCGGCCTGTTGCTGCTGACCGTGTCCGGCGTCGCCATCGTGCTCACGTACGGACTCGAGGCCGTCAGACTCTGGGGACCCACGTTTCACGTCAAGCTCACGCTGGTGGTGATTCTGTTTGGCGTGTTCGGCTACATGCAGGTGCTGGTGCGAAAGTTCAAGTCAGGCGATGCCGCCGCCGCCGCGCGGCTGCCGGTGGTCAGCAAAATCATGCTGCTGCTGAGCGTATTGATCGTGATCTTCGCCGTCCTGACGTTTCACTGACGAGCGGCAGGGAAGCACAAAAAAACAGGGAAGCAGGGAATTTCTTCCCCGCTTCCCTGTTGTCAGAATTTCTTTCGTCTTCCTAGCGCGTCACGACCACTCGGAACCAGCCCGAGTTGTCGTTGAACGTCAGGTCATTGATCCCGAGGAACAGCTGGCCGTTCGCCGGCATGCGGATGGCCTGCGGCGCCGAACCGATAGAGAACGCACGGCCGTTGCCAACCTTGCCAATCAGCGTGCCCACGGGCAGCCCCGCCACCGGGAGACGACGGAACAGCGTGCCGCCGGTGTTGGCGTTCGTGTTGCCGTCGGCCGTGGCGACGTCGTTCGCGCCGGGCCCGAAGCGAATGTCACGCGACACTGCGAAGCGCAGCATGTCGCCCGTCCGGACAGTGATGCCCGTGTTGGTCCAGGGGTCAGCCGCGTTCACCGCAACGGCTCCGTCGCCCTGTACACCACCGGTCATGGCGTTGTTGTTTGTGGCGATTCCCGCCGGAGCCACCAGGTAAATGCGCGCCACGTCATTCGAGCTCAGCTCGCGTTCGCCCTGGCCGTTGTTGACCCTGAGAATGAGCGGCGACGTGCCACCGACGTCCGTCCACTCGGTCTTCAGCGTGTCGCCGTTCTTGAAGACGACCAGGTTGCTGGTCATCCCAGCGAACCACGCCGCCTGCGGCGTGACGTTGCCACCGAAGTCGACAACGGCGACCTGGTCTTTCGGAATCCACTGCTGGGCTCCGTTGATCGTGATTTCGAAGCCGCGCATGCCCAGATCCACCAAGGTGGCGGTCCTGACCTCTCCCGAGCGCAGTGTAATGGTCACCGGCGCTTGTGCCGACATCACCGCGCCGACGGCCAACGCCATCGCAATGACCCCAGCGAAAATCTTTACCTGACGATTCATAATTGTTCTCCTCAAAGAAATTCCGTTCTCCAGCTATCCTACGTAATGCAAACGGGAGGCCATGTGCAAAAGGTGACGTTTTACCGTTGGAATGACATGCCGAAGGAGAAAGTGAACGATTTACTGGACAGACGGCTCATCACCGGCGACCGGATGATGCTGGCGCATGTGTATTTGAAAAAAGGCTGTGTTGTGCCCCGGCATCATCATGAGAATGAGCAGCTGACCTACGTCGTTGAGGGCGCCCTCCATTTCTGGATCGGCGAAGACGAGTCGGAAGAAATTACCATAAAGGCAGGAGAGGTTTTACACATTCCTTCCAACGTTTGGCATAAGGCCGCAGCGCTGGAGGATACGCTGGACGTGGATATCTTCAGTCCGCCGCGCGCAGACTGGCTCGCCAGGACCGACGACTACCTCCGGAAGTAACGATGGATCTCGGGCTTCGTGATCGCGTCGCTGTCGTTGCGGCCGGCAGCAGGGGGCTGGGCCGCGCCATCGCCGAGACTCTCGCCGCCGAAGGTGCGCGCGTGGTGTTGTGCGCAAGAGGCGCAGCGGCCCTCGATGACGCGTGCCGCGACATCAGCGACGCGGGCGGCCGATGCCACGCCGTTGCCGCGGATGTCTCGGTGCCGGCCGATGTGGCCAGGGTCGTCGCGGAGGCGGACGCCATTTTTGGGTCTGTGGACATCCTGGTCACCAACTCAGGCGGACCGAAGCCGGGCCGCTTCGAAACGCTGACGACAGACGACTGGGACGCGGCGACGCGGCTCCTGCTCTCGAGCGCCGTCGGCTTCGCTCGCGCGGTGGTGCCGGGCATGCGCGCGCGCAAATGGGGGCGCATCATCAACGTCACATCCATTGCCGCCAAGCAGCCGGTGGACGGACTTATGCTGTCCAACAGCCTTCGGGCCGGCGTGGTGGCGTTCGCTCGAACGCTGGCTAACGAAGTGGCGCAGGACGGGATCACGGTGAACAACCTGCTGCCTGGCTACACACGGACGCAGCGCGTGGTCGATCTGTCAGGCCAGATGGCTGCCGCTGGAGGAATCACGCCTGAAGAGATCGTGCGTCGCTGGGAGGCCGAAATTCCCATGCGAAGGCTGGGCGAACCGCGGGAGTTTGCGGCCCTGGCCGCATTCCTCGCCTCAGAGCAGGCGGCCTACATTACGGGCCAGTCCATCGCCGTTGACGGTGGTTGGATTCGCGGCGTGTTCTGATACTCTTTGCAGGGAACGTATCGGCACTGTGTCGCCAATAGAACTCGCGCTCAACATCACGCCGCGCGCCCGACTCGATGTCGTGGATGTGCGGGCTCTTACCACCAAGGTCCATGGCGATTCCCTTCGTGGTTTCCGGCGGCACTTCTACGCTTCCGAACACTCCACGGCGGGCTTCCTGCCCCAGAGCCTTGCGGCAAGGCTGACGGCCCAGTTCGGGGGGGTTGAACCCTACCTGGATGTCTTTCGCACCATGTTCCCTGAAGGCGCTGGCTACCGGCACGATCAACTCGAACTGCGTGACGAACTGGCACCGGAGCAGAAGGCCATTGAGCCGACCAACGCCGATTCGCATCTGGCGTTCATGGGCGGGGGCCTGCGCGCCTGCGTCACCGACGATGCGCTACGGCAGGCGCCGGTGTACTTCGTGGACTTTGACGGCATGTATCGCAACGTGGCCCGCAAGCGCGTGGCGCGCGTGGTGGGTTTCAACCATGCGGAGGAAGTGGCCCGGACCACCATCTCCGTGCCGGTGTCGAGTCACCCGATTGATGCGGTCAACCTTCGCGAATCGCGGCTGGGGCTCTTCGATCAGGTCAGCGAACTGATTCGCGCCAACGGGGTGACCAAGGGGCGCGTGCGGCTCGAACTGGCGACCAGCGAACAGTTCGCCAGCCTGACGGTCAACGAATACGAGACGCTGTTGATGCGCCACGATCTGGCGGAGGTGCTGCGCAACCCCATGCGGTTTGCCGCTGAACGCGTGCGGCACGCCTGGAATGATCCGCGCGCCGTACCGGCCAAGGCCCGTGGGTATGCCAAGTACGACCTGGTGCAGGTCATGAACCAGCTTCTGGATGCACTGGGTCTGCACTCCTCGCGAATTGAACGACTGCTGGCGCGCAGCCTTGGTGCGCCCGCCTCGCGGTTCCTGCGCATGCGCCGTTCGGTGGACCTGATGGTGTCAGACGCCAAGTTGCCGGGCCGCGGCGAGCTGGTGCAAGGCGTGTATCAGTCGCCGATCCTGGTGCAGTGGCGCCCCGCGCGCGGCGACACCCGTACGATCGACGTCGCGCTCACGCGATTCGACTAATCAGCCTTCGCTCTGGCCTCAGCCAGGTAGCCGGCCAGCAACACATCCTGTGCGGCAACCGTTTCGTCGGCCGCTTCCCGGTCGCGCTCGTACGTGCCGTTTGCCGTGAGCACACGTCCGCGGTATCCATCGCGAAGGTAGGACGCCAGCACCACCGAGCGAAGGTGGTCTGCGATGGCCGGATCCACGATCGGGCACAACACCTCGACCCGGCGATCGAGGCTGCGTTCCATGACATCGGCGCTGCCGATGTACACCTTCGGATGGCCTCCGTTCACGAACCAGTAGATTCGTGAGTGTTCGAGAAAACGCCCGATGATCGAGCGCACCGTGATGTGGTCGCTGACGCCGGGGACGCCCGGCCGCAGGACGCACACGCCGCGTACGATCAAATCCACCCGGACGCCGGCTTGCGACGCCCGATAGAGATGGCGCACCACTTCCGGGTCGGTGATGGCATTGACCTTGATGATGATGCCGCTGGGCTGACCCGCTTCGGCTGCCGCAATTTCCGCGTCGATGAGGTGGGCCAGGCTGGTCCGCAAGCTGACCGGAGCCACCAGCAGTTCCCGATACTGGCGGCGATCCGAATAGCCCGTCAGGTAGTTGAACAGGTCCGATACGTCCTCCACGATGGCATCGCGCGTGGTGAACAAGCCCAGATCGGTGTAGAACCGCGATGTCACGACGTTGTAGTTGCCGGTGCCCAGGTGTGCGTATCGGCGAATGCCATCCGCTTCCTTTCGCACAATCAGGCAGAGCTTGCAGTGGGTCTTCAGATTCAGCAAGCCGTACACGACATGCACGCCTGCGGCTTCGAGCCGTTGCGCCCATTGGATGTTGTTCCGCTCGTCGAAGCGGGCCTTGAGTTCCACGAGTACGGCCACCTGCTTGCCGGCGTCGGCGGCCGTGACCAGCAGGTCAACCAGCGGGGAGTTGGCGCCGATCCGGTAGAGCGTCATCTTGATGCCGATGACGAGCGGGTCATGGACGGCTGCGCGCAGGAAGGCCTCGACCGCCCCAAATGACTGGAACGGGTGGTGCACCAGCCGGTCGTGGCGCCGCAATTCCTCGAAAATCGCCTCTGAGTCGTCGTCGTCCCAGACGGTGGCCGGTTGGAAAGGCGGAAACTTCAACTCGGGCCGATGGAGGTTGGTCAGCTGCATCCAATCGCCGAATCCCAGGCGTTCCTTGGTGCGGAAGACATTCTCCTCCTCGATCTCGAAGTTCTCGATCAGGATGTCGAGCACGCGACGCGGGACACCCGATTCCACCTTCAGCATGCAAAGCGCACCATGCCGGCGCTGGCGCAGGCTCTTGTCGATCGATTCGAGCAGGTCGTCGGCTTCGTCTTCCTGGATGACGAGGTCAGCGTCGCGGATCACGCGGAAGAGGCACGCGCCTTTCACGGTGGTGCCGGGAAACAGCTGCGCGAGGTTGGCGCGAATGATGTCCTCGATGAACGCAAAGGTCTGGTGCCCTCGCGTCGCCAGGCGATCCGGAATCGGCACGAACCGCGGCAGGACGTCTGGAATCTTGACGCGTGCGAACTTCGTGCGCCCGCCGTGTTTGACGACCACCGCCAGATTCAGGCTCAGGTTCGAGATGTACGGAAACGGGTGGCCCGGGTCGAAGGCGAGAGGCGTGAGCACGGGCCAGATCTGGCGCGCGAAGTACGTCTCCAGGTATTGCGTCACCGCGGGCGTATAGTCGGCCGGATCGAGAAAGTGGATGTGTGCGTCGGCCAGTTGCGGCCGCAGTTCCCTGGTCCAGCATTTCGCCTGAAGCGCCAGCATCTCGGTGGCCTGACGTCTGGCCCGCACCAGCTGCTCCTCGGTGTTCATGCCGTCGGGCGATACGTCCTCGGTGCCCGTGCGCTGTTTGCGCAGGAGCGACGCCATCCGAATCATGAAGAACTCGTTCAAGTTGGTGCCGACGATCGCGAGAAACTTCACGCGCTCCAGCAACGGGTGGGAGGGGTCCTCCGCCTGTGCCAGGACGCGGCGGTTGAAGTCCAGCCAACTCAGTTCGCGATTGAGGTAAAACGCCGGGTCGGTGAGTTTGGATACCGGGACCGGAGCCGATTCAGGCGCGGCAGCGGCGGTGACGGTGGCCTGGGGCGTACGGCTCATGGTCTTACCATTATAGGAGGCCCCATCCACCGGTGAAGGCCAGTGGGATCAGCGAAAACGAGACACTGCGCGCCATATGGTCGCACAGCCTGACGCATCGCCGCTTCGCCCGGAGGGACTACCGGCGACGATAGAAGAAGCCGCCGCCGCCGAAGATCAGGACGAGAACGAGGATGATGAGAAGGGTGTTGGTGCTCATGGGCGCCTAGCGTGGCAGGGCTCAGGCCCCGGCGTCTGTCGCATTATGGACACATCAATCTGAACGCGCCAAGGGGGAAACGGACGCCGTTGACAAGCAGTTCAACGGAATGGCGGCCGGCGTGGTGTTTGCGGGTGGTCAAGTCCGCCAGATGTGTCGCTGCCGGTGTGGCACGGCCCCAGTGACCGAGAGAGCACTGCGGCGGCATCGGCAAAGTCGTCTGGCAGGAAGCGCCGCATCGCTTGGGCGATGTGCGCGGCCCGCCCGGTCAGAGAGAGCGGCGCCAGGCCATCCGTCGCGGCCGTGACAAATCGGCGCTCCGGGAAGGCCGAATGGGCGCACTTCAGGTCACGCGCGATGTCGCGAATGACGGCCGCGTTGAAGAAGTCCCGGAGTTCGACAGCCAATGGGGGGCCTGCCACTCACACCGGGGATTCAGGACTCTTTCTCGCCCGGGTCCGTGTGGGCCGGGCCGAGTTGCGGCAGCGCGGAGTCAGGTGACGATGCAAGGAGGCCTGTTTGCATGTACACCCGCAGCTTGTCGCGCGTATCCGCGATGTCGAGGTTCCTCATCGTCAACTGCCCGATGCGATCCTGCGGCGTGAACTCGCCCGCGCCGCTCTCCATCGTCAGGCGCTCCGGCTTGTAGGTGAGGTTGGGACTCTCGGTGTTGAGGAGCGAATAGTCGTTGCCCCGGCGCAGCTCCACCGTGACTTCGCCCGTGATGGCCTTCGCCACCCAACGCTGCGCGGTCTCTCTGAGCATCATCGACTGCGGGTCGAACCAGCGGCCCTGGTACAGCAGCCGGCCAAGGCGGCGTCCGTTATCGCGGTACAGCTCGATGGTGTCTTCGTTGTGGATGCCCGTGAGCAGGCGCTCGTAGCCGATAAAGAGCAGCGCCATGCCAGGCGCCTCATAGATGCCGCGGCTCTTGGCTTCGATGATTCTGTTCTCGATCTGATCGCTCATGCCCAGACCATGGCGGCCGCCGATCTCATTGGCGTCGAGCATCAACTGGACCGGATCGCCGTACGCGATGCCGTTGATGGCCACGGGCTGTCCCTCATCGAAGCGCACGGTCACGCGCTCGGGTTTGACCGTGACGTTCTCCTTCCAGAACGCGGTGCCCATGATCGGCTCGACGATCATGATGCCGCTGTCGAGCCGCTCGAGATCCTTGGCTTCGTGCGTGGCGCCGAGAATATTGGAATCGGTCGAGTAGGCCTTCTCGGTGCTCATGCGATACGCGAAGCCCGCGCGCTGCATGTATTCCGACATTTCCTTGCGGCCACCCAGTTCGTCGATAAACGCCTGGTCGAGCCAGGGTTTGTAGATGCGCAGGCCTGGATTGGCGAGCAGACCGTACCGGTAGAACCGTTCGATGTCGTTGCCCTTGTAGGTGCTGCCGTCGCCCCAGATATTGACGTCGTCTTCCTTCATCGCGGCGACCAGCATCGTGCCGGTGACCGCGCGCCCCAGCGGCGTGGTATTGAAGTACGGAACACCGGCCGTGGTTACGTGGAAGGCGCCGCACTGCAGCGCGGCAATTCCCTCCGCCACGAGCTGGCGGCGGCAGTCCACGAGCCGGGCTTTCTCTGCGCCGTACTCCAGCGCCTTGCGCGGAATCTCGTCGTAGTCCTTTTCGTCGGGCTGTCCGAGATTGGCGGTGTAGGCGTAGGGAATGGCGCCCTTCGCGCGCATCCAGTGCAATGCGGCGCTGGTGTCCAGGCCCCCGGAGAACGCAATGCCGACGTTCTCGCCGACGGGGAGTGACTGCAGAATGGTGTGCTGTTTCATGCTTGCAGCTGAGGATCATATCAATCCCCGAGCGTCCGCATCTGGACTGGCACCGGGGTGTAGACTCCGCGTATGCAGGCACATCACAACGAACGTGAGCTCGCGGACTTCATCCGTCATGGCGCCGAGCGCCGGCCTGACCAGGCTTTTGGTGAGTATTACAGCGGCAAGACGGCGTCTTGCGCACTGGGGGCGGCGTACGAGGCCATGTATCGCCTGCCTGCCGAACCAGGCAAGCAGCATCCGACGCGCGATCTCGACTGGTTCTTTGACTGCCTCGATCGCGTCAAGCCCTGCCCCCACGAGGGATGCAGGAAGCGCATCTTCCTGGCCGCGCTCCTGGTCCACCTGAACGACGATCATCGCTGGTCGCGCGAAGAAATCGCGCAGTGGCTGGAGAAGACGAACGGCTTCGTCAAGCCGCTGGTCTAGCCGGAATTCGATGTCGTTTTTTCGGTGGCGCCCTCGGGCCGCCGGGGCCGACAATGGCCCACATGGCTGTTACTGAATTTCCTCTGCTTGACCGTTCGCCGATGCCCTCTCGCCAGGAGATGGAGCGCGCGTTCTTCGGTGGGGATGCGTCGTACGACGGGCTGTTCTACACCGGTGTTCGAACCACCGGAATCTTCTGCCGGCCGTCATGCACGGCCCGCAAACCCAGACCCGAGAACGTGGAGTTCTTCGGCACGGTCAAAGACGTGCTGTTCGCCGGCTACCGGGCGTGCCTTCGGTGCAAACCGCTCGACAGCGGCGACGATCACCCATCCTGGCTCGACGCCCTCATGGCGCGAATCGATGCAGAGCCGGCCGCTCGCATTCCCGAGGCGGATCTCAGGAGGATGGGGCTCGATCCTGCCCGTGTGCGCCGCTATTTCGCCAGCCGGTACGGCCTGACGTTCCAGGCGTACTGCCGTGCCCGCCGCCTCTCACAGGCTCTTGACTCCATCAAGCAGGGCGGCTCGGTAGACGACGCCGTGTTCGATGCGGGGTACGAGTCACACTCCGGATTTCGAGACGCATTTGCCAGAACCTTCGGCGCCACGCCCGGCGATGCCGCGCAGTCAGGCGCCGTCCATCTGGGTTGGATCGACACGCCGCTCGGCCCGATGATCGCCGGCGCCTCGGACGCGGGACTTGTGCTGCTCGAGTTCACCGACCGGCGCATGCTCGAGGCGCAGCTCGCTACCGTACGGCGGCGATTCGGAGCGGGACTCGTGCCGGCCGATCACCCGCATCTCACACAACTGCGCGCCGAACTCGGTGCCTATTTTGCCGGGACCTTGACGACGTTTTCCGTGCCGATCGTCGCACCGGGGACGCCGTTCGAGGAACGGGTGTGGGCACAGCTGCTGAACATTCCGTACGGCGAGACGCGGTCGTACGAGGACGTCGCCGTCGCCATCGAAAACAAGGGCGCCGTTCGCGCCGTCGGCCGCGCGAATGGGCTCAACCGCATCGCCATCGTCATCCCCTGCCATCGCGTCGTCAACAAGAGCGGGGAACTCGGGGGCTATGGGGGAGGACTCTGGCGGAAACGACGGCTCCTGCACCTTGAGAGCAGAGCGCGTTAATGGGGCAGTGAGGTAATGAGGCAGTGGGCCAATTGAATTGCCCCGTTGCCTCATTGGCCAATTCCATTGCCTCATTGCCTCATTGCCCAATTGGTTTTGGGTATGATCCAGCTGTGGTTTCCCGAATCTTCGTGATCGTCATCGCCCTTGGCGCAGCGGCGTATCGTTTTGCGACGGGCGCCCAGTTCGAGGCGCTCGGGTTGCTGGGTCTTGCGGCCGGGCTCATCTTTTTGAAGGTGGGTGAGACGCGACCCCAGCTTCGACGTTATGCCTACGTGAGCTTCTTGCTCTCAGCCGCCGTTGTCGGCGCTGTGCTTTACAGGAACTCTCGCTGACATGACCACACCCAATCCCCCCATTGATTCCGGCGTCAGAATTGGTCACGTTCATCTGAAGGTAGCGGACCTCGAACGCGCGCTCGGGTTCTATTGCGGCGTGCTGGGGTTCGAGCTCGTGATGCGTTATGGCACAGGAGCGGCGTTTATCGCAGCCGGCGCCTACCACCATCACATCGGGCTCAATACGTGGGAGAGCCTCGGCGGGCCGCCTCCCGCGCCGGGCACGACAGGCCTTTACCATACGGCGATCCTCTATCCGACAAGGCCGCTGCTGGCGGATGCGCTCAGGCGCGTGCAGGCCGCGGGTATCCCGCTCGACGGCGCTTCTGATCACGGCGTGAGCGAGGCCCTCTACCTGCGGGATCCCGATGACAACGGTGTCGAGTTGTACTGGGACCGGCCTCGTGACCAATGGCCGCTCGACGCAGACGGCAAGTTGACGATGTTTACGCGCCCGCTCGATCTTCGCGGCCTTCAGGCAGCGATTTGATTCGGCGCCGCGTCCGTGCGGCTGCCTGTGTGACCGCACTCTCACTGGCGCCGGCGCTGGCCTTCGCGCAACATGACCACGCGGCGATGGCTGCGAACGAGCGCTGGACCTGGGCCGCACAGGGCCACGCCTTCCTGAACCTCAACTTCCAGGACCGCAAGTTCCGCGACTTCACCCAGATCGAATCGCAGAACTGGGGCATGGTCAGTGTGACGCGCCAATCCCGCCGGGTGCGCGTGACGCTTCACACGATGTTCTCGGCGGAGCCCTGGACGCTGCGCCGCCTGGGTTCCGCACAAGTCCTACAGGCAGGCGAGACGCTGGACGGCGCCCCCCTGCTGGACTACCAACACCCCCACGATCTGTTGATGGCTCTGGAGGGCCGTCTGGATTGGGCCGTCAACGCGCGCACGACACTGTTCGCCGCGGGTGGCCCGGTCGGCGCGACAGCCCTTGGTCCCGTACCGTTCATGCATCGGATGTCGGCCGGGCCCAATCCAACGGCGCCGCTCTCGCACCACATGCTCGACTCTTCGCACATCACGCATGGCGTCATCACGGTGGGCGTGAAGCGAGGGGATTGGACCGTCGATACGTCCTTGTTTCGCGGTCGTGAGCCCGATGAAGATCGAGTGCGCCTCGACATGGGCGCGCTCGATTCCGTGTCGGGCCGGCTGGCCTGGGTTCGAGGTGCCTGGCGCGCACAGGTGTCCTCTGCGCGGCTCAATGAGCCCCAAGTGACGGAACCCGGCGATGTCCTTCGTTCCACGGCGTCGCTTGAGTACGACCGTGCGGATTCCGATGGGCGCAGGAATGCGTGGCTTGCCGCGTGGGGGCGCAATGACGGCCGCGACCATGCAGAAACCGGCTGGTTGATCGAGGGCCGTCGCGATCTTACGAGCCAGGACACCTTCTACAGCCGCGCAGAACTCGTGGATCGATTCATCCTCATCGACTTCGCGTACGCCGCGGCCACTGGCCTTGAACGCCACTTGCCGTCATCGGTGGCAGCCCTGACGCTTGGCTATGAGCGCGCCCTGCTGGCGCGCAGGCACACGGCGATCGCACTGGGTGCCGACGTCACGCTCCATCGCGTCTCTGCCAATCTTCGTGACAGCTACGGCCGCCCCGTGTCGTGGCACGTTTACTTGCGCGCCGCCGCGCGCAAGGGTCCAAGGTTCTAGGTCCCAAGTTCCAGGTTCAGGACCTTGAACCTCGAACCTCGAACCTCGAACAAATGTAATCTACGTATTGACATTCGTAGATGTTGATTGTATTCTCCCCTTGCTCACCTCTGCGGTGAGCATTTATCGCGAGTGGTTGAGGGATCAGGCCCGAGGAAACCACAGCAACCAGGCGCAGTCGCCCAGGTGCTAATTCCTGCCCGAAACCGGGGGAGATAAAACGAGGCTGGCCGCGTCCGTGGCCGGCAGTCACTCTCGTTCCCAGGTTGGCGTTTGAGAAGGGAAGTAAAGAAGGGAAGAGTGTGCCTCGTGAGCGTGTCAAATTGCGTCGTCGTCAAGGAAGTTCGAATTGGATTGCTGGGATGTGGAGGCGTAGGTCAGGCGATTGTGCTCGCCACCGAGACGTCCGCCGCGAGGCTTGCGGAGGCGGGCCTCGATCTGCGGTGTGTTGTCGCGCTGGTGAGAAACCCTGACCGGCTCAGGGCCGTATCCTCCGTGCCGCTCACGAACGATCCCGAGCAGTGGCGGCAACACGACTGCGATGTTGTGGTGGAGGTACTCGGCGGAGTGGAGCCCGCACGAACCCTCGTCGCAGATGTGTTGTCGTCGGGGATTCCCGTAGTCACCGCGAACAAGTCACTCGTCGCCGCTCACGGTGTCGAGTTGCAGGCACTGGCCGCGCGTCATGGCACGACCCTCTATTTCGAGGCCTCCGTGCTTGCGGGCGTGCCGTGCGTGAACACGCTGGCTCGTCGTCCTCTTGCCTCAGGCGGTGGCGCATGGTCGGGCATCGTCAATGGCACTTCCCATTTCATCCTTTCTCAGATGGCGCGAGGTCGGTCGTTTGACGATGCGCTGGTGGAAGCCGTCGCGCTGGGTTACGCCGAACCTTCCAGTGATGCGGATACCAGCGGGCGAGACGCGGCTGAGAAGCTGACCATCCTCCTGCACCTGGCGGGACATACCGATGTTGTCGTGTCGGACCTGCCACGGCGCAGCATCAACAGCCTGGAGCCGTGGCATCTGTCGCTTGCGCATCGCCTCGGCGGCGTGATCAAGCCCGTCGCTCTGGCCGACACGGGCGTGGTCTCCGGGGCGTGGGTCGGTCCGGCGTTTGTTCCTCAGTCCCATCCATTCGCGCACGTGAGCGGCGTGACGAACATTCTTTCGGTCGGCCGTGGGGATTCGGCCGTGTTGTTTTCCGGACCGGGCGCCGGCCCCGCAGTGACAGCGGCCACGGTACTGGACGATGTGGTTGAAGCAGCATCGGGGTCGGGCCCGCGGGTACCGACTGCTACGGCGAGCGACGCGCCCGTCGCCCATCGCCTGCGAACGCCGCAAACCGGTGCGTGGTTCGTGGCGCTCGATCAGGTGACCTCGTCGGCGGGCGAGCTCGCGGAGTTTCTGGCCGCGAACCACCTGCCGGCGGTTGCGGTCGCCGCTGACGAGCAGCGCTTCGGCCTCATCACCGCGCCGGCAGCACACGCAGTGCTGCTCAGCGCCATCGACGCGCTTGAAGCCACAGGCGTGAGCGTTGAATGGTGGCCGGTCCTGGCGGTGTCGCATGTCTGAAGTCGCCGTGCTCAAACTGGGCGGCTCCATTCTCAGTGGCGCAGACCCGTACCGTCGCGCCGCGGCATTTCTTCGCGATGAGGTGACCCGCACGCGGACGCGCATAGTGGCCGTCGTGTCGGCAGAGTACGGGCACACCGATCGCCTGTGGAACGAAGCGCAGTCCGTTGCTGATGTGGTGGACGACGACGCGCGGGATTTGCTGTGGTCTACGGGCGAGCTGCGCTCCGTGGCGTTGCTGACCATCGCGCTTCGCGCAACAGGGTTGTCGGCGACCGGACTCAACGTCCACCAGACAGGCTTGAGGGTGGCCGAACGTGGAGCGAACACCGACGATCTGGTGTTGAATCCGTTGCCGCTTCGAGCAGCACTGGGACGGCACGACGTGGTGGTGGTTCCTGGATTCCTTGCCACATGCCGCCAACAGGTCGTGACACTGGGCCGAGGCGGGTCCGACTGGTCGGCGGTGGCACTGGCGGCCGCTCTGCAAGCCTCGCGCTGCGAGCTGATAAAGGACGTACCGGGTTATTTCACTTCCGATCCCCGCACTGCCTCCAACGCCGCGCTGATCGAAGCGCTCGACTACACCACCGCTCTGGAGATGGCCGACCACGGCTGTCCCCTTGTTCAGCGGAAGGCGATTGATCACGCCCGCCGCGCCCACCTGCCGCTCATTGTCCGAAGCGTCGACAGCCTCGGCACACGAGTGGCGTAGCCAAATTGGCGCGGCTGAAGCCACGCCCTACGTACCGTCATAACAGGAGACACGAGATGGAATTCGGGACACGAACGATTCATGCAGGGCAGCCGTCGGAGCCAAACACCGGAGCGGTAGTGGCGCCGATCTTTCAGACGACCACGTATCAGCAGATCGCTCCAGGCGAGCATCACGGGTTCGACTACACACGCACATCGAATCCCACGCGGAAACGATTGGAAACGGTCCTGGCTGATCTTGAAGGCGGCACGCGGTGCGCGGTCTTCGGGTCAGGCCTCGCCGCCGAGAACGCCATTCTGCAGGCGTACCTGAAACCGGGCGATGCGATCGTGGTGCCGGTGGATGTCTATGGCGGAACGTTCCGCCTGTTGCACAAGGTGTTCGAGCCGCTGGGCGCCGTGGTGCATCGCGTGGACTTCAGCGATCTGGCCTCGCTCGAGGCCGCCGTCGCACTGAAGCCCAGGCTCGTGTGGCTCGAGTCGCCGACCAATCCGCGCCTGCTCGTGTACGACATCGAAGCCGTGGCTCGCATCGCGCACTCGGCAGGCGCGATCGTGGTGGTGGATAACACGTTCGCCACGCCGTACTTCCAGCAGCCGCTTTCGCTTGGCGCTGACCTGGTGATTCAGAGCGTGACGAAATACCTGGCGGGACACCTGGATGTCATCCAGGGAGCCGTGATCGCAAAGGACGCCGCGGTGTTCGAGCCGGTGGGATTCCTGCAGAACGCGTTGGGAGGAGTGCCCAGTCCCTTCGACTGCTGGTTGACGCTGCGTGGAATCAAGACGCTGGAACTGCGTATGGAACGGCATGCGCAAAATGCGGCGGCGATCGCGGAGTTGCTGACCACACATCCGAAGGTCAAGCGCGTCTATTACCCGGGCCTGCCCGATCATCCGGGCCATGAAGTGGCGAAGCGGCAGATGACAGGCTTTGGCGGCATGGTGTCGTTCGAACTGGACGGGACGGTCGAAGACGCGTCGGCGTTTGTGTCGTCCCTCACATACTTTGCGCTGGGCGAAAGCCTGGGCGGTGTTCGATCGCTTGTGTGTCTGCCGTACAAGATGACCCACGCGTCAATTCCGCCGGAGACGCGCGCGGAGCTGGGGCTTTCCGACACGCTGATTCGGCTGTCGCCTGGCGTGGAGCATCCGCGGGATTTGGTGGGGGACTTGAAGGCCGCGCTGGATGCGCTGGTGGAGGACCTCGAACCTCGAACCTCGAACCCGCGAAGCGTTTGTGGTGTCAAATGAGCCATGCGCGGCTTCGCAGTCCTGATTCTGCTGGTGTCGGCCGGGTGCGCGTCGGCGCCCATCAGGCGCGCGGACCAGGCCAGTCTGGTGGTGGCCGAGACGCGGGTGCTTGAAGGGTGTTACGCCTGCCTCGTCGAGGCGCGCGATGTATTTACGCGCGTCGCCATCGGGAAGGCGCGTCCGCTGGTCATCGCGCGCTTGTTCGAAGTGCACGTGCTGATCGGGATGCGGGAGCGCGAGCTGGCGATGGACAGCGCTGAGGCGTTTGCGAAGGCCCGCGCGCTGATCCCGGAATTGCTCCCAAGTTATGCCGGCGCCCAATACGTGGACATCGCGGAGTCCCTGCCGCCGGACTTGTCGGGCACCCCACGCACCGAGTTGTCCCAGTTTCAGCGAGGCGCACCCACGCAAGCCCGGATTGCGGAACTCAAGAAAGGGCTTGCCCTCGGGGAAGCCAGCGCGCCCTTCCGCGCGTACCAGTCGGCGAGCCTGGATTGCCTGGCGGCTCCGGCGCGCCGCGACGGCCAACCTGGCCGGGTGACCCTGTCAGACCTGAGCGAGATTCCCGCCGGCACTTCGCAGCTGGTCAAATTCCGGCTCGCGACCTGTCCGTTGCTTCGTTCGACTGTCCTTGAAGAACTGCTGACGCAAACGCCATCGTTCGTGGAAGCGGGGCTCTTCCTGGCGCGGCAGCCGACGCTGAACATCACGGCGGCCTACGTGAAGAATATGCGGACGTGGCTGATGTCGGCGTTTGCCGCTTTTCCGCGATCGCCGTCCGTGACCTACGGGCTTGGCGCACTCAGTCAGACCGTTGGGGACTGCGGGACCGCGATCAGGTTCTATGAAGACACGATCGCCCTGAAGGATCGGCACGAAGATGCCGCTCTGCAGCGCGTGGTGTGCCTCGCGCATCTGGGCCAATTCGTGCCGGCCATCGAGGCGGCCACGCGAATCATCGACCGCGGCTACTACAACCTCGCCGATGCCTACTACTGGCGCGCCTGGAATCGCCATCGTCGCATCGAGTTGCCCGAGGCGCGCGCCGATGTTGACCGGGCGCTGAGCCTGCTTTTCAACTCGCGAGTGCTCACGCTGGGCGGCATGATCAAGTACGACCAGGATGATCTGGTGCCGGCCGAAGCCAACCTGCGGGAAGCGATCCGCATCGATTCGCAGCAGTGTGTGGCGCACTGGTATCTCGGACTCGTCACCTTCAAGAAGGGCGTGTGGCCGGAGACCGCCTCGCGATTCGGCACCTGCGCGACATGTTATGAGAAATCGGCGGACGACAACGTCAGCCGCCTCGACGCCGTCCGCAAGTCCGACCTCGACGCGGACTTCAAGGCGAACCAGATCGCCGGCTTCGAGGCGGTCATCAAGGAAGACCGCGATCAGCAGTGGGGCGCCATCCTCAACGCTGCCAATGCGTTCGCTCGCGCCGAACAAATCGAAACGGCGCTCAAATGGCTGGAACGAATCCCCGCTGACGCTGTGCTCCGGGGCAAAGCCGATGAGCTGAAAAAACTCATCACCGGGAAGCTACAATGAATCCTTATGCTGAATCCCGGTTTGTACGCCAAGTTTGAGACCACCCTCGGCAATTTCACCGTTGAGCTGTTCGAAGAGAAGGTGCCCGTCACCGTCGGCATTTTTTCCGGGCTCGCGCAGGGCACCAAGGAGTGGAAGCACCCCAAGACAGGTGAGACCCACACGAAGCCGTATTACGACGGCATCATCTTCCATCGCGTGATCGAAGGATTCATGATCCAGGGCGGAGACCCGCTCGGCGTGGGTCACGGCGGTCCCGGCTTCCAGTTCAAGGATGAATTCCATCCGGAGCTGCGCCACGATCAGGCCGGAATTCTCTCGATGGCAAACGCCGGGCCCAACACCAACGGCAGCCAGTTCTTCATCACGCTCGCGGCCACGCCCCATCTGGATCGACGGCACACCGTGTTCGGCCGGGTTGTCGAAGGGCTCGACGTCATCCATGCGATTGGCCGCACGGCGACCGACGGTCAGGACCGGCCGAAGACGCCGGTCGTGATGAACAAGGTCACGATTGAAAAGGTCTGAGTGGTAGCGCCCCTGAAGGGACGCCCTACGTTTCGGAAACCGCGCTCTCGACCCATCCGTTCGGCCTGAGGCGTCGTCTAACGGCTATGCTTTCGAGGGAGGCCGGGATGAGGGTGCGGCTGATGGCAGGCGTGGCAATTCTGGTGGCTGCTTCGGCCGGTGTGTGGGCGCAGGTGCCGCCCGTACCCAAGCCGGCTCAGCCTGCCCCTGCGCAACTACCCGGTCAGGCTCGCGACAGTCAGCCGCAGTCTCAAGGGCCGGCGACGGCATTCATCATGGGCGCCGTCGTTGTGAATGGGACGGGGCAGCCCGCTGATGGCGTCCGCCTGACCCTGTCCGGTAACGAATTGCGCGGGTCGCGCTCCGCGATTTCAGACGACAACGGCAACTTTGCGTTCCTCGCCCTGCCGGCAGGCACCTACACGCTCCGAGCGACCAAGAACGGTTATGTGAGCGGGACGTTCGGCCAGAAGCAGCCGGGCCGGCCTGGTACCGCCATCGTGCTCAGCGAGGGACAGCAACTCAAGAGCGTGTCGCTTGAAGTGGCGCGCGGCGGTGTGGTGTCGGGAACGATCTACGACGAAAAAAACCGGCCCGCCATTCGCGTGAATGTTCGCGTGATGCAGTGGAGCTGGCAGGCCGGTGAGCGCATGCTGGCTTCCACCGGCAACGGCACCACCGATGACCGAGGCGTTTATCGAGTCTTCGGTCTGGCGCCCGGCGAGTACGTTGTCAACGCGGTGCCACCCAACAACTCCGGGAACATGTTCACCTCCGAAGACCTGCAGAGCCTGGCGCGGATGGAAGAGCTGATGACCCGCGGCCTGGCATCGTCATCCGACATGACCAAGCTGATGACGGAACGCGACTTTGCCGCGCAGCCTAATTCGGTTAACAGCGAACCCGTGTCCGGGTATGCGGCGGTGTACTACCCCGGCACACCGCAGGCGGGCAACGCTCAAGCCGTGAAGATCGGCATCAGCCAGGAGCAGCTTGGAATCGATTTTCAGTTGCAGCGCGTGCCGCTCTCCAGGGTGACCGGCTCGCTGGTGGTGCCGAACGGCCTTTCGCCGCAGAACGTGCAAGTGCGCCTGGTGGACATTGGGTCGCAAGTTCCAGGGACGCAGCAGTTCTCTGCGCGACCCAACGCGCAAGGCATGTTCACGTTCAACGCAGTCCCGCCCGGCCAGTATCAGCTCAGCGCTACGGCGGCGATCCCGGTGGCACGACCGGCGCCGCCGCCCGGCGCCTCGCCGGAAGTCCTGCAGATGAAGGTCGAGATGGACATGTCCGGCGGTTCTGGTGGAGGAAGGCGTATGTGGGCGATGCAGGACGTCTCTGTTGATGGCGCCTACACGCCGAACGTGGCGCTCACGCTTCAGGAAGGCATGACCATCACGGGCGGCATGAGCTTTGATGGCACGGCCGCGCCCGCGCAGATGAACCGCGTCCGCCTGACACTTGCGCCGCTCGGTCAGGCCATGCAATCGAGTGGCATCGCCACGGTGAATGCCTCCGCTGATGCGAACGGGCGATTCACCTTCATCGGTGTGTCACCGGGCCAGTACCGCATCCGCGCCTCGGGCGCGGCGGGATGGACCGTCAAGGGCGTGATGGCCGATGGCAAAGACACGCTGGATTTCCCGCTCGAGGTGAAACCCGGCGAGAACATCGCCAACGTGAACGTCGAGTTCACCGACAAGTTCACGGATCTCAAAGGCACGCTGCAAAGCCCAACCGGGCAACCCACCGCGGACTTTACCGTCATCGTCTTTCCCACGGACCAGCGCCTGTGGGTACCGCTCGGCCGGCGAATTCGTTCGGCGCGGCCGTCGACGGACGGCAAGTTCGCGTTCAGCGGCCTTCCGCCGGGCGACTACCGGATTGCCGCCGTGACGGACGTCGAACCCGGCGCCTGGAATGATCCGGCTCTGTTGCAGCAACTCCTGTCGGCGTCACTCGCCGTTCGACTCGTCGAGGGGCAGCCGGTGGTGCAGGACATCCGCGTCAGCGGAGGGTACTGACGTACGCAGGGCGTCACTTCAGGAGCGCCGAATCAGTACGTAGGGCGTGGCTTTAGCCGCGCCAACGCCACTATGCCGGTAGCGCCGGGTGGCGATCCTTCCATTCGGTCGCCTGCTCGTAGGCGTGGGCGATTCGGCAGATCGTGCCTTCGTCATAGAGACGGCCTGTCACCATCAACGGTTGCGGCAGGTTGTTGGCGAACCCGCACTTGAGCGCGATCGCCGGGTGGCCGGTGAGGTTCGTTGCACCCAGTCCCGCGTTGTTTGACGAGATGAACGCGTCGTACTTGTCCATGAACGTGTCCCACTCGCGCATGAGCAGCGTGCGAATCCGTTGCGCGCGGATGTATTCCACGGCGGGAACAAAACGCGCGGCCCTGAAGGTGGCTCCCCACGTGCTGTTGCTTGCCGTCATGAGGTCCGTGCCGCGCGAACGCGTCAGGTCATCAAACGCCGCAGCCGCTTCCACGCTCAGTACGAAGTTCAATGCGTTGACCGGCACGGTATTCGGCAACTCGACCGGTTCGAGCTTCGCGCCGAGCTTCTCAAGGGTTGCCATCGCGTCCTGCAGATTCTTCAGTCGCTCAGCGGCAGCCGCCTGCTGCTGTCCGGGGTTGGCTCCGCCGCCTCGTCCGCCACCGGGCGCCCCGCCGCCTCCGCGGCCCGCCTGACCCGCCTCAAAGTCGCTACGCACATAGCCGATGCGGTAACCCGCGAGTGGCGCGTCAGGATTCCAGTTGAATGCGGCATCAGCCACGCTTTCGTCGCGCCCGTCGGGACCATAGATCGCGTTGAGCACCAGGACACAGTCCTCCACGCTGCGGCACATCGGTCCAATCTTGTCCATCGTCCACGAGAGTTCCATCGCGCCGTAACGGCTGACGCGCCCGTACGTGGGCCGCAGTCCCACGACGCCGTTGACCGACGTCGGCGAAATGATCGAGCCCCGTGTTTCCGTGCCGATGGAAAACCCGACACAGCCGGCGGCTGTCGCCGAGCCTGGTCCTGCGGAAGATCCACTGGAGCCCCCTTGCGGGTTCCAGGGATTGCGCGTGCGACCGCCGAACCACTGGTCGCCTTGCGCCAGAGCGCCCATCGTCAGCTTGGCCACCAACACGGCGCCCGCATCACGCAGCCGCTCGATCACCGTGGCGTCGTAGTCGGGAACCTGATCCACGTACGGCTCGGCGCCCCAGGTGGTGGCGATGCCCTTGGTCGCGAGCAGATCTTTCGCGCCCCAGGGGATGCCGTGAAGCGGGCCTTTGTACTTGCCCGCCGCGATGGCCTTGTCAGCGTCAGCCGCCTGCTGCAGCGCAAGGTCATCGGTGATGGTGACCGCGAAGTTCAGGAGCGTGCGGTAGCGCTTGAGCCGCGCAAGGTACATCTGCGTCAGCTCGGTAGACGTCACGAGCTTGCGTTCGACGAGCGCCGCAAGCTTCGTCACCGGCCAGAACGCCACATCTTCCAGGTTTGCGGGCCGCTTGACCGCACCCACCGCAGGTTTGCTGTAACGCAGAGGCTTGCCCGGCGTGGCAGGCCCCTTCGGCCTCTCGCCCGGCAGATGCGGCCGGAACGTCAGCGCAACTTCGGTGTCATGGGGAATCTCAACCTGTCTCAGTTGCTGATAGGTGGTGAGGTTGCTGTTGAGACTCCGTGCGATCGCCTCTTCTTCGGCTGTATGAAAGTCCAGCCCTGCGATACCTTCCGCGCAGTTGACCGTTTGAGCAGAGATCGGCCCCGCCGGCGCCTGTTGTGCGAATGTCCTGGTGGCGACGGCACCGGCAACGGCTGCCGGGACCACCTTGAGGAATGCGCGCCGGCTCTTCTGCGTAGCCATGCCTACTTCTTTTCCTTGAATCCAGCCGGGATGGCCACGTCGGCGTCCGCGGCCGCGGTGGCGATCGACAAGGTCTCGGACGTGGACGTGTAGAGGAGGTTGCGCTGCTCGGGTTTCTTGTTCCCCATCATGCGGCGCGCCAGCGCACCGCTGAGGCCGCCTCCGCTTGCGGGCGATGCGGGCGCCTGGGCCATCGCCGCCGTACTCTTGACGGTTTCGGTGCGCTGCACGGTCATCAGGGGCGTGCCATCCAGCTTCTTCAACTGTTCCCCCGTGGTTTTCATCGCGCCCTGAATGCTGGGGTACATCGCTGAGAGGCTGGCGAGCTGCTCGCCCATGGCGGCCGAGTCGCCATAGACCGCGGTTGTGAACTTCATGTAGAACTGACCCACTTCGTCAAGGGCGGCAATACGCGGCCCCACCCACACGTCGTTGGTGATCACCAGGCCGCCGCTTTCTTCCAGCGTCTTGCCCTTCTCCTTGGTCGTGACCGTGAGCACCATCAGCTTGGCGGAGTGTCCGGCAATGGTTTTGGTTTCACCGCCGGGCTTCACGTCGAACGTGACCTCGAGATTCGAGGACGGCTGTTCGGTGTCGCCCCGTGCTTCAGGCGGCATGTCCTTCATGCTCTTCTCCATGTCCGCCCTCGCCTTCTGGACCTGTTCGCGCATTTGCGCGAAGGTCACGACGCGGTATTCTTTTTTCTTGAAGTCGATCGTGTACACCTTCTCTTCCGAGAGGTCGATGATCTGGCCGTTCTGGTCGTTGACCGTGGCCATGCGTTGGCCTTTAACTGCGATCGAGTTGGTCACGCCATCCTTGGCGGCGTTGCCGCCTGCCATGCCCATCATCCGGCCCAGCATCCCTTCGAACTTGACCTGGCTCTTCTCGAGCTTCTTGACGTCGGCGTGGACTGCAGGCGCAAAGATGGCTGCGGCAATCAGCACGCCGGCGGAAATAAACGCCGAACTCGACATTTTTCGTGACATGACAATCCTCCCCACACGAAATTAAGAAGGCTATTCTATGGCAGCGGAGGCCCGATGAAACAGATGGTCGCAGCGGTCGTGGGCGTTTTACTCGTCACGTTCGTGGGGGGGCAGGGAGCTTACATGATGGAGCAACGGCGAGTGATTACTGCGGGGCCGCCACCCATCGGGCCATACAGCCCCGCGGTTGTGGCTGGAGGGCTGGTCTATGTCTCAGGCATGCTGGGCACCGGCGCCGACGGCCAACTTGTGGGCCCTGATGTCACCTCACAGACCAGGCGCATTCTGGATCGGATGAAGGAAGTTCTGGAAGCCTCGGGCTCATCCCTTGCTCAAACCGTCAGCGTGTCCGTGTTCCTCAAGAACCCGGCGGACTTTGAAGCGTTGAATGCCGCCTACCGCGAATACTTTCGGGAGGGCCCGCCCACCCGCACCACGGTTGTGACCGACTTGTTGAACGGCGCGCTGGTTGAGATTTCCGCGATTGCGTTGCCCAACGGCGCGGCCCGGGAGGCGCTGATTCCCGAAGGATGGATGAAGTCGCCGAGGCCGTACTCGTACATCATCCGAACCGCCGACCTGGTGTTCCTCTCGGGCCTGATCTCACGGCGGCCCGCCGACGACACGTTCGTGCCCGGCTCCGTTGACGTTCAGACGAAGACCATTCTCGACAACGCCACTGCGCTGCTCAAGACCGCGGGAGTCAGCCTCGACCAGGTGGTCCAATCCCGCGTGTTCATCACCGATGGCGCGGTCTTCGACGGCATGAACGACGCGTATCGCACTTACTTCTCGAAAGAGCCGCCTGCCAGAGCCACGGCCGTGGCCCGCCTGATGGGCGACGACTACCTGGTGGAAATCACCCTGCTGGCCACGCGCGGGAAGAAGGAAGTGATCGGGCCGGTGGTGTCGCCCAGTCTTCCGCTGTCCACCGCCGTGCGCGCCGGCAATCGCATCTTTCTCTCTGGCGTGCTGGGCAACACCGACGCGAATATGGGCGACGTCACCGCGCAGACGAAAGAAGTGATGACCAGGATTGACCGCACGCTGACCCTGGCAGGGCTGACGTTCGGGGACGTGGCCGACAGCACCGTGTATATGACGGACCTCAGCCAGTTTGCCGCAATGAACGCGGTGTATCGCGAGTCGTTCTCCCGCGAGCCACCGGCCAGAGCCACGGTCGGCACGAAGCTCGTGAGCCGGAATGCGCTGGTCGAAATCCTCATGACTGCCGTGCGCTGATGCCCCTGCGCCTGTCCGAGGCCGCCCTCGGCGAAGTCCGGTCGATGATGCGGCTGGCCGTGCCCGTCGTGATGGCCGAAGTGGGTTGGTTCGCCATGAGCCTGGTGGACACGGTGATGGTCGGCCCACTGGGGCCAGCCGCGATCGGCGCCGTGGGTACCGGCAGCATCCTGTTCATGACGCTGATGGTCTTCGGGTTCGGCACACTGCTGGCCCTCGACACGTTTGTCTCTCAGAGTTTTGGCGCCGGCCGCGTGGACGAGTGTCATCGCTGGTTGTTCGCGGGTCTGCAACTGGCCCTGGTGCTGTCAGTGGTTCTGATGCTGGCGTCCGAAGCCGGCCTGACGCTGCTGCCTGCGATCGGCTTCCACCCGGATGTGCTGGTGGAACTCAATGCCTATGCCGGGCCGCTCATGTGGTCCGCACCGCCGCTGCTGGCCTACGTGGTCTTTCGGCGATACCTGCAGGCGATGAACATCGTCCGGCCGGTGATGATTGCACTCGTCGCTGCGAACCTGATGAACCTCTTCGGCAACTGGTTGCTGATCTACGGGCATCTCGGCATGCCGGCCATGGGGGTCGTCGGGTCGGCTTATGCGACCGTCGCCTCACGCATCGTTCTCGCCTTCAGCCTGCTCGGCGTCATTCTTTACAACGAGCGTGGCAATCCGTCTGGCATGCACGACGTGCCGTTTCAGTGGGAAGCCGATCGGGTCTGGCGACTCTTTCGCCTCGGATGGCCGGCGGCGCTGCAAATCACGCTGGAAGTGGGCGTGTTTGCGGCCGCATCGGCGCTGGCCGCCCGCATCGGGCCGATGGCCTCGGCAGCCAATCAGGTAGTGCTCAATATCGCCGGGCTGATCTTCATGATTCCCTACGGTCTGGGATCCGCGGCCGCTGTTCGAGTGGGGCAGGCCCTCGGACGCCGCGATGCTGACGGCATGCGGCGGGCCGGATGGACGGCACTGGTGCTTGGGTCCATCGTCATGACTGGATCCGCGGTGTTGTTCATCACCATGCCGGCGGCGCTCATTCGCGTCTACTCTTCGGATGCGAGCGTAATCGACCTTGGCATCGTATTGCTGTTCATTTGTTCGGTATTCCAGTTGTTCGACGGGCTCCAGACAGTGGCCACCGGCGCCTTGCGTGGGCTGGGTGACACCCACACGCCGATGGTGTTCAATCTGATCGGTCACTGGTTGATCGGACTGCCGATTGGCTACGTCCTGTGCTTCAATCGAGGCTGGGGCGTGGCCGGCCTCTGGACCGGTCTGTCCGCAGGCCTGATTCTGATTGGCACGGCGCTGCTCGCCGCATGGCATGTGAAGAGCCGCGGCAAGGTATTGCCGGAATATTAATGGGGGCCGCATGATGAAACGAACGAGCTGGATTCCTGCGATCGCATTGGCGCTGTCCGTGGCGGCTTGCGGCGATACCGCGCAGCCGGCGGCAAAGCCGGATGCCGATGCGTTCCTGAAAGACGTGAATGAAACCATGCTCGCCTTGGGCAAGCAGGCGGGACAGGCGTCGTGGGTCTATTCCACCTTCATCACCGACGACACCGAGGCGCTCAACGCCAAGGCGAACCAGACGTACATCGAGGCCATCGCGAAGTACGCAAAGGAGGCCACCAGGTTCGATGGCGCGACGGTCTCTCCTGACGCACGGCGTCAACTGGATCTGCTCAAGCTGGCGCTGGTCCTGGTGACGCCATCGGATCCGAAGGAAGCGACGGAGCTGACCACGATTGCCGCCCGGCTCGAGGGCACCTACGGCAAGGGCAAGTGGTGTGCGGATCCTGGAAAGGTGACCGACTGCCTCGACATCGAGCAGATTACCGACGTCATGGCTACCTCTCGCGATGAGAAGACCCTTCGCCAGGCCTGGGAAGGGTGGCACACGATCTCGAAACCGATGCGAGCGGACTACCAGCGATTTGTCGAGCTGGGCAACAAGGGCGCGAAGGAACTCGGGTTCGCAGACACAGGCGCGATGTGGCGGCTGAAGTACGACATGCCGGCCGACGAATTCACGAAGGAACTCGATCGCCTCTGGGAACAGGTGCGACCGCTTTACAACTCCCTTCACGCTTACGTGCGGATGAAGCTGCACGAGAAATACGGAGACGTGGTGCCGTCAAGCGGGCCAATTCCCGCGCACCTGCTGGGCAACATCTGGGCGCAGGATTGGTCGAACGTCTATCCGCTGGTCTCGCCCGGCAGCGCGGATCCAGGCTATTCCCTCACCGATATTCTGAAGAGCCGAAAGACCTCGCCGGTTGATATGGTGAGGATGGGTGAGCGCTTCTACTCCTCGCTCGGCTTGGCGCCGATGCCGGACTCGTTCTGGCAGCGATCGATGCTGACCAAGCCGCGCGACCGTGACGTGGTGTGTCATGCCAGCGCCTGGGACATCGACTACGAAGACGACCTGCGCATCAAGATGTGCATCGATGCCACCGACGAGGACTTTTCGACGATCCACCACGAACTGGGCCACAACTACTACCAGCGCGCCTACAAAGCGCAGCCTGTGATCTACCGGGACAGTGCGAACGATGGTTTCCACGAGGCCATCGGAGACACGATCGCGTTGTCGATCACGCCTGAGTACCTGGTGAAGATTGGGCTGATCGACAAGGCGCCCGATGCGTCGCGTGACCTCGGCCTGCTCATGGGTCGCGCGCTGGAAAAGGTATCGTTCCTGCCGTTCAGCCTGCTCGTTGACCAGTGGCGGTGGCAGGTCTTCTCAGGCCAAATCTCTCCCGCCGACTACAACAAGGCCTGGTGGGCATTGCGGCTCAAGTACCAGGGTGTGGCGCCGCCCACCACTCGCGGCGAGGACATGTTCGACCCAGGCGCCAAGTATCACGTCCCCGGCAACACGCCTTACACGCGTTATTTCCTTGCCCATATCCTGCAGTTCCAGTTCCATCGCGAGCTGTCGAAAATCGCGCAGTGCCAGACGCCGCTGCATCGCTGCTCGATCTACGGCAGCACGGAGGCGGGTAAGAGGCTCGACGCCATGCTCAGGATGGGCGTGTCCAGGCCATGGCCAGACGCGCTCGAGGCCCTGACTGGTTCACGCCAGATGGACGCCACCGCGATCGTGGACTACTTCGCGCCACTCAAGACCTGGCTCGATGAGCAACTTAAGGGCAAGCCCATCGGCTGGTGAGCTGGGGAACTGGCGGAACTGGCGGAACTGACGGAACTGGCGGAACTGGCGGAACTGACGGAACTGGCGGAACTGACGGAACTGACGGAACTGACGGAACTGGCGGAACTGGTGGAACTGACGGAACTGACGGAACTGGCGGAACTGGTGGAACTGGCGGAACTGACGGGGAAGCTTTTCGTAGGGCGTCCCTTTAGGGGCGCCGAATTGACAGACGGAGGAGAGCAGAAATGACGACGGTCGATGAATTGAGATATCCGACAGGTAAGTGGATCAAGGTGCCGAACATGGACGCAGCCGCGCGCGCCGAGAGGATCGAACAGATCGCCAGTGTCCCCGCGGCACTGAGCGCGGCCGTCAAAGGCCTGACTGACGCGCAGCTCGATACGCCGTATCGCGACGGCGGCTGGTCCACCCGGCAGATCGTTCACCATCTGGCCGACAGCCACATGAACGCGTTCATCCGCGTCAAGCTCGGCGTGACCGAGGACAACCCCACAATCAAACCGTACGAAGAGAAGACGTGGTCGGAGACCTCGGATTCGCGCGAAGTGCCGATCGCAGCGTCACTCTCGATTATCGACGGACTGCATGCACGCTGGTCGCACCTGATGCGGTCGATGGACTCAGCCGCGTTCGATCGCACGGTGCTGCATCCCGAGCGCGGACCCATGAGCCTGGCAGACATGCTGGGGCTTTACAGCTGGCACGGCACTCACCACACGACGCAGATCGCGCAGTTGCGCGAACGGATGGGCTGGTAGGTCGCGCGCTCCGTCAGGAGGACTGTCATGAAGCACCGTATCGTTTCAGCCGCTGTGATCGGCATGCTCACATCCGTCCCCTGGCTTCTCGCCCAGCAGCAGCCGGTCTTTCGTGCCACCTCGACGCACGTCATGGTTGACGTGGTCGTCACGGACAAGGATGGCCGCGCCGTCAAGGGCCTGAGCGAAAAGGACTTCATCATTCGCGTCAGGGGCAGGGAACAGGCCATCACGGACTTCGAACACATCAGTATTCCGTTTGGAAACCATTCAGGTTCGCTGCACCCTGCGCCGCGTGCCGCGCAGACGTTGTTCACGAACGCGCCACCGCCCAGAGACAGCAGGGTCTTCGCCTTCATGATCGGGCACATCTCACCTGCGCGGATTGTTCCCACCAAGCGCATGTTGAGCGCGTTCGTCCGCGCCTTGGCGCCCAACGATATCGTGGCCGTCAACTACAGCGGCAGGTCGGACCTCAGTCAGGATTTCACCAACGACCACGATCGGATCGCCCGGGCATTCTCCAGGGTCGGCAACGCGCCAGGGACGATCGCCTTGGGGCAGCGGTCCAACCTGTGGTTCCATGACGTCTTGTTCGCGTTCAGCTCCGATTGGCATCCCCGCCGCGCCATTGTCTACGTGAGTGAAGCGCCGCCATTTACAAAAGCCGATCCCGCCGACATGGGATTCGGCGCGTTGCAGGAAGAACTGCGTCGAGCCAGGCGTTTCAATATTCCGATCTACACCATCGACCCGCGCGGGCTCATGGCGCCAGAGCTGGCGCTGGAGGGAACGATGGAAGAACAGACGCCTGAGCGACGGAACACGTTCGCCGACAGCTGGGATGTGAATGACGCGGCGCGGACGCTGCTTGGTGACAACAACAACTATTACGTGCTCGGCTTTTATCCTGAGTCGCACGGGGCGGATGGCGAGTTCGACGAGATCGACGTGCAGGTCCGGATGCCCGGCGTGAAAATCCGTGCAAGGCAAGGTTACACGTCAGTAGATTCTGTGGCGGCGAGGGGGGCCGTCAATCGTACCGACGCGCTGACAGCGGGCTTTCCCGGAGGAGGCCTGAGGCTGGAGGGCACCCTCGCGCCAGACTCCGTCGAACGCGGCTTGACGAAAACACGGCTGAGCGTGACGGTCCTCTACCCGTCTCTCATGCCCGTCCCGGCCGACGGTGATCAGCTGAGTTTGCGCTGGATTGCCGTGGACGCCGATGGGAAAGTCCGGGCCTCTGGACAGCGGAGGATCGCGGTGGCCGGCGCTCAGTTCGCCGGAACGCCGTTCAGGTTCCCGATCGAGGAGATCCTCGAAGTGCCCCCAGGAAAACTCACGATTCGCGCAGCGGTGTCGAGCGCGGCCACCGGGACGCAGGGTTGGCTGCACATCCCGATCGCCTCGTCGAAGTGAGCCAATTGGCGCCGATGAAGCGACGCCCTACGTAGCGTCATCGCGAAATCGCGGGCACGCCGGACTTGATCCAGTCCGGCGCGGGTTCGCCTTTCAGGTAGTGTCCGAACCACGCGCCGATACGGCGGTGGTAGTCGATCTGGTTCTTCTTCACGCGCAGCCCGTGGTCTTCGTTGTTGTAGACCAGCATCACCACATTCTTCTTCGCCCGCCGCGCGATGTTGTACAGCTCCACCGACTGGTGCCAGTAGACCGTGCCATCGTTGTCACCGGTCTCGAGCAACAACGGCGTCGTCATCGTCGAGATGCCGAAGACCGCAGAGTTGCGGATGTACGCCTGCAGGTCCTCATAGAGCGGCACGACCATGCGCTGCTGACCGGTCTCGATGTGATCCGTCTCGGCAATGCCCGAACTCCAGTGGCCGTTGCCATAGTTGCTGATGAGGTTCGAGATGCCGGCCCCTGAGACTGCCGCCGCAAAGATACTGGAATGCGTCGCCAGGTACATCGCGTCGAACCCGCCCCATGAGTGGCCCATCACGCCTACCTTGGCGGCGTCCACCACGCCCATATCGACCACCTTCTTCACCGCGGCCGACACACACGCCACCATCGACACGCCAGGCTCGCGCGGCTGAAACACGATGTCGGGCTGAAAATAGAAGTAACCCTGCTGTGTGAGCGCGGTTCCGTTGTAATAACTGCGCTCTGACGGCGGCGTGAATTGATGCAGGCCATCCGAGAGTTTTTCGTAGAGATACACCACCATCGGGTACTTCTTGCCGGGCTCGTAGTTCGCGGGGTAATAAAGCGAACCCTGCAACGTCATCTTCGGCTGGCCTTTTGGCTCGACGACGTAGTCCACCAGCTCGGTGTGTCCCCACGCGTACTTGGAAATGAAAGGGTTCGTCGTGGTGACCTGTTTCGCTTTCGCCAGGTCGGGGCCGCCGACGAACAGGTCGGGCGAATCGTCAGAACCTTGAACGGAGTAGGTGAACGTCTCCGCCTTCTCGGCTTTCGCGAGACCGCCCACGCTCTTGTCCAGCCAGACGAGTTGCGTGACGGCACCGCCGGCGCCCGAAGCAAATCGCGCGTAGCCCGATTTCTTGGAGCGTGTTCCGAAGATGCTGAGGAAGCCCTGTTCCAGATCCAGCGGCTCGGGCGCCGCTCCGAAGCCGGCCGCATCCACGCGAAGGTAGCGGTGCCTCACCTGGGAAGCCGCGCCCGAGGTGAGCTTCACAGCCATGCTACCGTCGGGCGTGATCTTCCAGAGATCGAATACATCATTCAGCACCACAGCCTCATCGCCTTTTGTCCATCCGGCGATTCCGAACATTGGCTTCTCCGGAGCCGTGCTGTCGGATTCCACATCCACGAACGACGTCTTCACGCCCTTCGTGATGTTCGTTACAGCCTTGGTCGCGAGGTTGATGGTCCAGTAGTTGCCAGCCTCGGAGTACATGGCGTACTTGCCGGTGGGGCTGATCGAAAGGCCGGCGGTGGCGCGCGTCTTGAGGGGTGTGCGGGCGCCGGTGACCAGGTCCACGATCTGCACATCAGCCGCAGGCCGCCCGATCGACCGGTCCATCAGGTACGGCGTGAACTCAGAAACGAGCGCCAGCCGGGTTCCCCGGATCGGCGTGAGCTGCTCGTCAAAGGACTTGCCGGCGACAACGATCTTGCCGGTGGGCAGGTGCCATACGGCAGGAAGGTTGCGCCGGCGGTCCGCGGCCACGCTCAGCTTCTGCGCGGACATGACCGTGGTGTCGTTCCAGTGCCAGATATCGACGTCGGCTTTTTCGGGCGCCGCCGCCGCGCCGCGTCCACCTCGTCCGGCTTCCGGCGCGGGCGGTTTGGGCGTCCAGTCAGTCACGCCAAGCACGATCATCGCCCCGTCACCGGTGCCGCTCTCGAGCCACGACGGTCGTCGGGACGTGACCACCCGCTGCGTGATCGGAAGCGCGCCGGCGGTGGGGTCCAGGGTGAGCG
>JBKJJZ010000109.1:0-3826 GCA_046597705.1 Vicinamibacterales bacterium
GCTCGAGACGAAGTCGATCACACAGTTCGCGCTGCTCTGGGGATCGACGTGGGTGGTGGCATCGCTGGCCATCGCCTCGGTGCTGGTCATGGCCCTTGCCGCAAACTTTGTCGTCTCGAAGTGGGAGATTCGCCGGCCGTGGCTCGTGGGTGTCATCCTGCTGGCCCTTCTGGCGCTGAACTACTTCATCCCGATAGGCCGTCTCGCCTTCGACAGCCTGGTGGCCGAATCGCTCACGTATGCCCTGCTCGGCTTCAGTCCGATCTTCTGTGCCGGCTTGCTCTTCGGCTCCGCCATCAAGCGATCAACGTCCCTGCCGCGCGACTACGGCACCAACCTGCTCGGAGCCATGGCCGGCGGCGTGGCTGAGTATCTGGCGCTCATCACGGGCTACGGCGCGCTGATTGGCCTGATCGCCCTTTGCTACGCCGGCGCCATTGCCACACGCCCGACCGTGGGAAAATAAGACATGCTCCGCACGATCATTTCCGCCATTTGGGTTATTTCCCTCATTGCGGTCAGTTCCGCCAGTTCGCCATTGGCGAACGCCGTGCAGAGTTCTGACACGGCGAATCTGTATCGCATGAATTGCCAGATGTGCCATGGGGCCAATGGCAAGGCCTTGATTGCCGAGATGGCCTTCGTCGGCCGAAAATGGAAACACGGGACGAAGTCGGCCGACATGGTCAAGGTCATTACCGAAGGCGTGAAGGGCACGCCGATGTTGCCATTCAAGAGCAAGCTGAAGCCTGCGCAGATCCAGGCGCTGGCCCGCTACGTGCGCGCGTTCGACAAGACGTTGCCTCCGGAAAAATAGGCCCAGCTATCGGTGTGTAGTACGTAGGGCGTCCCTTCAGGGGCGCCAATCTGGCGCGGCTAAAGCCACGCCCTACGCAACATAAACTACACCCCAAATTGGCGCACGGCTCCAGTGCGTCTGCAGCGTGACAGAATAGCGCAGTGCACAATGACTCCGATTAACGTCGCGATGATCGGGTACGCCTTCATGGGGCGGGCCCACAGCAACGCGTACCGCCAGGTGGGTCCATTCTTCTCGCCCCGCCGGCCGCCTCGCATGAAGGTGATCTGCGGACGCACGGCTGCCGAAGTGGAAAAGGCGCGCGCGGTCCTGGGGTGGGAGGAAGCCGCCACTGATTGGCGTGAGGTCATCAAGCGAAAGGACATCGATCTGGTGGATGTCTGTACGCCCGGAGACAGCCACGCGGAGATTGCCATTGCCGCGGCGCGCGCCGGCAAACATGTGCTGTGCGAGAAGCCGCTGGCCAATTCGCTGAAGGACGCAGAACGAATGCTGGCCGCGGTCGAGAAGGCCGGCGTGTCGCACATGATCTGCCACAACTACCGCCGCATTCCGGCGGTCATGCTGGCGAAGCAACTGATCACCGAGGGCGCGCTGGGCGAGATTCGCCACTATCGCGGGACCTACCTCCAGGACTGGATGTCCGATCCGGCCGCGCCATTCAACTGGCGCCTTGATCGATCCAAGGCCGGGTCTGGCGCGTTGGGCGACATCGCATCGCACTCGATCGATCTCGCGCGCTTCCTGGTCGGCGAGATCACCGAGGTCACAGCGGACCTGAAGACGTTTGTAAAAAAGCGCCCTACGAAGTCTCTGGCGGAACTGGCTGAACTGAAAGGCCGCGCCAAATTACTCGAGGTCACCGTCGACGACGCGGCCCTTGCGCTTGTGCACTTCACGAATGGCGCGGTCGGCACCATCGAAGCCACGCGCATGGCCAACGGCCGGAAGAACTACAACCGCTTCGAGATCAACGGACGGCTCGGCAGCATTGCGTTCAATCTCGAGCGGATGAACGAACTCGAGGTGTACTTCGATTCGGATCCGCCGCACATCAGAGGTTTCCGCACCATCATGGTCACTGAGCCCGGCCATCCGTATGCCGGCCGCTGGTGGCCGCCGGGACATGTCATCGGGTACGAACACACGTTTGTGCACACGATCGCGGATCTCCTCGACGCTATTGCCGACGGCGTCGTGCCAACGCCCAGCTTTGCGGACGGCGTAGCCAATCAGCGAGTTCTAACTGCCATCGAACGCTCGGCCAAGTCCCGACGCTGGAGCGCCGTGTAAATGGTGAACAAGGTCCTCAGGTCCCCAGGTCCTCAGGTCCTCAGGTCAGCGACGAGCATGAGGGAGTAACGATGAGATTAGGCGTGTTCGCGGTGTTGCTCTCGGACCGGCCGCTGGAGCAGATGCTCGATGCGGTGGTGGAACTGGGTCTGGACACTCTGGAAATCGGGACTGGTGCGTACCCGGGCGATGCGCACTGCAAGCCTGCGGAGCTCCTGGCCAGCGATCGTAAATTGCGGGCGTTCCGGGATGCCATCCGGCAGCGCAACCTCACGATCAGCGCCCTGAGCTGCCATGGCAATCCCCTGCATCCGGATCGGCGCATCGCCAAGGCCCACCACGAATCGTTTCTTCACACGGTCGCCCTGGCTGACAAGCTCGATGTGGATACGGTCGTGACATTCAGCGGATGCCCGGGAAGCGACATCAAGGCCCAACAGCCCTCATGGATCGTGTCTCCCTGGCCGCCGGAATTTGCCGCGGCCCTCGAGTGGCAGTGGGCCGAACGCGTCGTCCCCTACTGGACCGAAACTGCCAAGCGCTGTAAGGCCGCCGGGGTTCGCGTCGCCATCGAGATGCACCCGAACTTCGTGGCCTACAACGCGGAAACGCTGCTGCGCCTGATCGCCGTGGCGCCGAAAGTCATCGGCTGCAACTTCGATCCCAGCCACCTCTTCTGGCAGCAGGCGGATCCGATCCAGACGATACGCGCCCTTGGCGACCGGATCTTCCACGTCCACGCCAAGGACTGCCGCATTGATGCGGCCAACACCGCGCTCAACGGAGTGCTTGACGCCAAGTCCTACATCCGGGAACTCGATCGTTCATGGATCTTCCGGACGGTCGGCTACGGACACGACCCGCTGGTCTGGAAAGACATCGTCTCCAACCTGCGACTCGTTGGTTACGACCACGCCATCAGCATCGAACACGAAGACAGCCTGATGTCACCCGCCGAGGGTTTGCGCAAAGCCATCGAGTTCCTCCGGCCCATCGTGATCGCCCAACCGAAAGGCGAGGCCTACTGGGCGTGAGGACCTACTTCGCCGGTGTCTTGTTGCCTCGGTGGCAGGTCTGACAGGTCACCTTACCGGTGTCACCCTTGTGCGGTCCGACATCTTTCAACGCCGCGTTGAGTTGACTGGTCATTCGGAGCATGATCCTGGCAGTCGCCTTGGGTTCCTTGATGTCGGCGGCGAAATTGTACGTGGAGAGATCGTCGCCACTGCCGTCATGGCAATACCAGCAACGCACGCCCAGTGACTGTGCCGCGCTCTTCATCACGCCCATGAGTTGATCCTCCCGGATGTCTTTCGGGAGCACCTGCAGATTCGTGTATGTCGCGGGCAGTTGCGGCGACGCCATACTTCTGCCCCCGAGGCCCGCGATTAGACATACACCTGCCGCAAGCACACTTGGATAGACTCTGTTTCTCATCTTTTCATCTCCGTCATCTTCGCCATCTCCTCATCCATTTGGATGACTCAGAGTCCATACGTACGCGGCAAGAGACCGTAACTTCGCATCCGTAAGTGCCATCGCGCCGCGTGGAAGCATGAACAAGCCGGGCTGGCTTGAGGGACTCTTGAACTTCTCGACGGGCACGCCCGTGTTGATGATGTCGATGATTTCCTCAAACTTTCCAGAATTGTGAAGGAAGACGTTGTCAGTCAAGTCCGGACCAGCGCCACCCTTGCCGAAAAACCCGTGGCA
>JBKJJZ010000179.1:0-4940 GCA_046597705.1 Vicinamibacterales bacterium
AGATCGTGAGCGCGCCGATTCGGTGAGCGACGTGCTGATCAGCACACCGAGTGGGCAAGTGCTGCCGGCCAAGAATCTGCTCGCCGTGGATTCGCAGCGCGGCCCGACGTCCATCGAACGCAAGAACCAGGAGCGGATCACGCGGGTGAATGCCGAACTTGATGCCGGTGTGCCCATCGGCGACGCCGTCAAGGCCGTCAGGGCCAAGTTGCCTGAACTCAACATCCCACAGGACTTCACCGTGGGGTTTGGCGCGGAGGTCGAAGCCCAGGGCACGGCGTTCAAGCAACTGCAGATTCTGCTCCTGCTGGCGGTGTTGCTGGTCTATGCCGTGATGGCGTCCCAGTACGAATCCCTCAAGGATCCGTTCATTGTGATGTTTTCCGTGCCCGTCGCATTGATCGGAATTGTGGCGGCCTTGAAGCTCACGTCAACATCCTTCAGTTTGCAGGCGTATATCGGAGTAATCATGCTGGCCGGCATTGTGGTGAGCAATGCCATCCTCCTGGTGGATTACACGAATATCCTTCGACGCCGTGACGGGAAGTCGTTGCGCGAGGCGGTCGAAGAGGCGGGGCGCACGCGGCTGCGTCCCATCCTGATGACGACCTTGACGACCACCCTGGGCCTGGTGCCGATGGCGCTGGGGGTGGGCGAGGGTGGCGAGTTACAGGCGCCTCTGGCGCGAGTGGTGATTGGGGGCCTGACGGCCTCGACGCTGGTGACGCTGGTCCTGGTGCCGACCGTCTACACCCTGTTTGAAGAAGGTTTTGCTGGCTTGCGCCGAGGGGCGGCGCATTCGACTCCCGAGCAGGCGTAAACGACTATGAAGAAGCTCATCACGACGTTAATCATTCTTGTGGTGCTGGCCGGCGGGGGCTATGCCTACTACAACAGCACCAAGAAACCTGAGATTCCCGAGTTCATGAAGGTCACGATCTCCGAAGGCGAGATCGTGGAAGAAGTGAGCGCCACGGGAACGCTGCAGGCAAAGCGGACGGTCAACGTCGGATCGCAGGTATCGGGTCGCGTCACGGAGGTGCTGGTCGACTTCAACGAGATCGTTCGCAAGGGACAGGTGCTGGCAAGAATCGATACCGCGCTGCTCGACACGCAGGTGCAGATTCAACAGGCCAACATTGATCGCCAGGAACTGGACATCGCGAGCCAGCGCGTGCAGCTCGCGGACGCCAAACGCACACTCGAGCGGCAGCGTGAGCTTCTGGAAAAGAAGCTCGCCACGCAGCAGGCCTGGGAAGCCGCCGACCTCGCGGTGAAGAATCGCGAAGCGCAGATCCTCTCCGCCGAAAAGTCGAAAGTGCAGTCGGAATTCAACCTCGAACAGGCGCGGCTCAACGTTGGATACGCGACGATTCCCTCGACCATCGACGGCGTCGTCGTGGCCCGCAACGTGGACCCGGGCATGACCGTGCAGTCATCGCAGCAGGTGGCCACGCTCTTCGTCCTCGCTGAGGACCTGACCACGCTCAAGCTCGAAGGCGGCGTGGACGAATCAGAAATCGGCAAGGTGCGTCAGGGCATGACGGTGCGGTTCGGTGTTGATGCGTATCCCCAGCAGACCTTCCAGGGCAAGATCACCATGGTGCGTCTCAACCCAACGACGCAGTCGAACGTCGTCACGTACACGACCGTGGCCGAGGTGAACAATAACGACCTGCGACTCAAGCCCGGCATGACCGCACAGATGCGCATTGAGGTGTCGCGTCGCGACAACGTCATGCGCATCCCGAACGCGGCGCTGCGGTTCCGGCCCAACAATGACATGTATGCGGCGCTCAAGCAGGAGCCGCCCACACCCGCGGGACGCGGCGGGGCGGGACGGGGCGCCAATGGCGCTGCGGCACCTGGGGCACCGGGCGCGACCACTCCGGCAGCGACGCCCGCAGCCACGCCGGCGGCGGGAGCCCCCCGACGGACGGCGGCCGCGACACCAGTGCCCCAGGCGGCATCGGCTGAGGGGCCTGGCAATCGGCAGCGTGGCGGCGACACGGCAGGCGGTGCCAACCCATTCCAGGGCGGCGGCGACCGGACGGCCGGTGCCGGTGGTGACCGCGCCGGCGGTGGCGGTCGTGGCACCGGAGGCCGTGGCGGCGGGGGCATGAACATGAACCTCACGCCTGAGCAGCAAAAACAGATGGAAGCCATTCGGAACTTGCCGCGGGAAGAGCGCGCGGCGGCCATGGCCAAGCTCGGTATCAATTTCGGCGGCGGCGGTCGCGGCGGCGCTGCGGGGGGACGTGGCGGACAGGGTCCAGGCCAGGGTGCCGGCGGTCGTCAGGCGGCCCCGCCCGTTCCGTTGTCTCAGCGAAGTGCGGGCTCGATCGATGAACTCTTCCCGCCGATTGTGCGCAATCCGACGCGGGGACAGGTCTACGTCCTGGTGGCGGCCGATGCGACGCACAAATACGGCACGTTGAAGCGGCTGGACATCATGCAGGGCATCACCAATGGCACGTTCACGGAGCTGGTGAGCGGACCTCCTGAGTTGCAGGTGGGCGCCGAGCTGGTCTCGAACATCACGATGCCGTGGCTGGCCGCCAAGGCAGGCACGGCCGCGAACCCGGCCAATCCGTTCTCCGGTCAGCAGCCTGGCGGCCGCGGTATGCCCACCATGGGCCAGCCTGCCGGCGGTGGTGGACGCGGCGGCGGTGGCGGTGGTCGCTAACGTGTTCAGCAAGGAGCCGCCGCCGTGCATGTAATTGAAGTCAAGGACCTGACGCGCGTCTACCACATGGGCGACCATGAGGTTCGGGCGCTGCGCGGAGTGTCGCTGGCCATTGATCCGGGAGAGTTCGTGTCGGTGACGGGGCCGTCGAGCTCCGGTAAGTCCACCTTCATGCACATCATCGGCGCGCTCGACAAACCGACGAGTGGCGCCTACGTGCTGGATGGCAAGGACGTGTCGAAGCTCTCCAAGGACGAACTCGCCGGCGTGCGCAACCAGAAGATCGGGTTCGTGTTCCAGGGATTCAATCTGCTGACGCGCACCACGGCCCTCGACAATGTCGAGCTGCCGCTGCTCTACAACGGCAAGAGCGGCCTGAAGTCATCGGACAGGCACAAGCGCGCGATGGCGTCACTTGAGATCGTCGGCCTCGGCCAGCGGTTTCATCACATGCCGAATCAGCTCTCGGGCGGCCAGCAGCAACGCGTGGCCATCGCGCGAGCACTGATCAACGAGCCATCGATTCTGCTGGCGGATGAACCCACCGGCAACCTCGATACGCGCACCAGCATCGAAGTGATGGGGATCTTCCAGACGCTCAACAAGGAAAAGGGCATCACGGTCATCGTCATCACGCACGAGATGGACATCGCCGAGTACGGCACCCGGCTCATCCGCTTCCGCGACGGCCGCGTCGTGGCGGATCAGGCCATCCCCCATCGGCGCAATGCTGCTGATGAGCTGGCCGCGCTGCCGCCGCCTGAGCCCGACCTGATTCCGCCACCGGCCGAAGCCACGCATAAGTAAGGACGATACATGTCAATTTTCATGGTGTTTCGCATCGCGCTCAAGGCGCTCGGACGCAACAAGCTGCGGACGGCCCTGACGATGCTCGGGATGATCATCGGCGTGGGCGCCGTCATCACGATGGTCGCCCTTGGCAAGGGCGCCCAGGCCACGATCGAAGAACAGGTCAAGGCCACCGGCACGAACATGATTACGATCTCGCCCGGCAACTTCAGCGGCGCGGGCGGCGTGCGCATGGGTGAAGGCAGTGGCGAATTGACCGCGGCGGATGCCAACGCGATCCGCGCGTTGCCGGAGATTCAGTGGGTCACCGAGGGTGTCAGTACGCGGCAGCAGATCATTGCCGGCAACCAGAACTCCAACACGCAGGTGCAGGGAACGAACGTCGATTGGCCGCTGATCAAGTCATGGCCGATGAAGTACGGCCAGTTCTTCACCGAACAGGACGTGCAAGCCGCAGCCAAGGTGCTGGTCCTGGGTTCGAACGTGGCGGACCTGCTGTTCCCCGGCGACGACCCCAGCGGCCAGAACATCCGCGTGCGTAATCACGTGTTCAAGGTCATTGGCGTGTTCACGTCGAAGGGCGCGTCATCGGGTGGTCAGAACCAGGACGATCAGGTCTTCACGCCGTACACCACCGTGCAGAAGAAGCTGTCTGGCAATCAGCGCCTCAACAACATCACGGTCTCGTCATACAGCTCCGACGGCATTGCGCAAGCGGCGGAGGCCATCCGGGTGGTCATGCGCGTGCAGAACGATATCGGTCCCGGCCAGGACGACGACTTCCGCGTGCAGACGCTCGAGGACATGGTGGCCTTCCGGACGCAGGCGACGAGCACGCTGACGTCCCTGCTTGCCGGCATCGCCGCCGTCTCGCTCATGGTTGGCGGCATCGGCATCATGAACATCATGCTGGTGTCGGTGACGGAACGCACACGCGAGATTGGCCTGCGGATGGCCATCGGCGCGCGCGGCAGCGACGTCCTGCTTCAATTCCTCGTGGAAGCCGTGGTTATCTCGATCGTGGGCGGTGCGCTCGGCATCGCGATGGGATTCGGCATCGCGGAGTTCGTGAAGTGGTATCAGAACTGGCCCGCCGTGGTGCCGGTTGATGCGATCGTGACAGCAGTCGGATTCGCAGGTTTTGTTGGAGTCTTCTTCGGCTTCTACCCGGCACGCAAGGCCGCCGGCCTCGACCCGATCGAAGCGCTCCGATTTGAATGACAAGGCTCGGTGACGACAAAGCCGTCGTCCCGATTTAAGGCAGGAGTATTCCCTATGCGACGTGTGGCAACAATCATTACAACGGCAGCGGTCGTCATGTTGGCGACCAGTGTCTTCGCCCAGGCCCCGAATTTCGCGGGCAAGTGGACCAGAGACGCAGAGAAGACAGCGACAATGATGGCGGCGGGCGCTCCGGCGGGCGCTCCCGCGGGCGGCGGCGGTG
>JBKJJZ010000193.1:0-3509 GCA_046597705.1 Vicinamibacterales bacterium
CCGTACGTAGGGCGTCCCTTCAGGGGCGCCGTCACGTCCGCCGTACGTAGGGCGTCACTTCAGGGGCGCCTGGCGTCGCCATCCGTACGTAGGGCGTCCCTTCAGGGGCGCCGTCACGTCCGCCGTACGTAGGGCGTCCCTTCAGGGGCGCCGCAGAGGAAGGCCCCCTACGGTAGAATCCAATGGCCTACGAATGACGCCCACACCAGCGCCGAATCCAGCCAGCGCCCGTATCCGCGAGCTCTCGTCATCTGTCTTCAATTATTGGTTCGGGTATGCCTCGAACCTGTTCCTGGTGGGATGGCTCGTCAGCCGTGCCTTTGAGGGCGGGCGCCTTCAGATGTCCGTCCTGGCTTTCGCAGTGTTCGCGTTGACCGGGCTCACGGTCTGGACGCTGGGCGAATACGCGATGCACAAGTTTCTGTACCACGAGATCGAGTCGCCGCTGAAGATTGGCCACGACCTTCACCACGCCGAGCCGCACTCGCTGCTAGGCGTGCCGTGGTGGATGACGGCCATCGCCGTGGTCGTCCTCTTCTACGGCTTCGCCGTGTTGTTCAATGCGGCCGCCACCGGCGTTCTGATGGCGTTCGCGTGGCTGGGCTACATCGGGTATTGCTTCATCCACCACAGCCTTCATCACTTTCACTGGCGCAACCGATGGTTCGTCAGTCTGCGGCGGCATCACCTGCTGCATCACGCCAAACACAACGTGAACTGGGGCGTCACCACGGATTTGTGGGATCGGGTGTTTCGGACCAAGGCGTGACGCGGCGCCCCTAAAGGGACGCCCTACGGTTACTGACGCAGCGCCCCTAAAGGCACGCCCTACGGTTACTGACGCGGCGCCCCTAAAGGGACGCCCTGCGTACGGTGCTGTGAAAACAAGGAACGGATGAACCCGTCCGTGATTTCGTCGAGCGACTGGATTACGACATCTGCCTCAGTCAACCGCTCCGCGGGATACGTATGCGTGACTCCTATCGTCCGCATGCCGGCCCTGCGCGCGGACTCGAGTCCCCAGGGTGAGTCCTCGATCGCGACGCACGCTTCAGGCGAGACACCGAGCCGCCGCGCGGCTTCGAGGTACGGCGCGGGCGACGGTTTGCTCTGCGCCACATCCTCCGCGCCGACGATCTTTTGGAAGCACGACAAGAGATTGGTGGACTGAAGCACCTCCACGATCTCGCGAGCGAACGCCGCCGATGCAATCCCAAGCGGAAACTTCTTCGCCAACCTCCTGATCACATCGTCAGCACCAGGACACAGAACGGCGCCGGCGGAAATGAGACCGGCGTACGCGCGGCCCTTGGATGCGATCAACTGCTCGAGGTCGCCGGCCGACAGTGGCTCGCCTCGTTCACGAGCCACGAGCTCGAACAAATCGCGATCCGAGTAGCCCAGATAACGGTCGTAGTAGTCGGCCTGCGAGAGCGCCCATCCACGTTCCGCCAACACCTGCTGGAACGCGCGAAAGTGCTGCGCCTCTGAATCGGCGATCACGCCGTCGAAATCGAAGATGACGGCAATGGCGCCCCTAAAGGGACGCCCTACGTACTCCGAAGACGGTACGTAGGGCGTCCCTTCAGGGGCGCCGATCGGCACGTCGCCAAGCGGTACGTAGGGCGTCCCTTCAGGGGCGCCGATCGGCATCATCCCCGTATAGATCGCCATCCCGACCACGGCGTCCATCCCCATCCCGTCAAGCTGGTCCACTTCGGCCGCGCTTCGAATGCCGCCTGCCACGATGAGCGGCCGCGTCGTGGCGGCGCGCAACTCTTGGGCGGCGGCCATGTCGATGCCGCCGAGCTTTCCTTCGCCATCAATCAGCGTGGCGAGAAACGCGCCGACCCAGGGTGCGAGTGGCGCCATCGCATCCTTCACAGGAAGGTCGAGCGTGGTCTGCCATCCGTGCACGGCCACGCGACCGCCGCGGCTGTCAATCGCCGCCACCAGTGCTTCACGGCCGATGGCGTCCGAGAGTCGTCGAACCATGTCGACGTCCACGCCTTTGTCCGTGAACAGCGCGGAGCCGACAATCACGCGACGGGCGCCGTTCTGGATCGTCGCGAGCGCGGCCTCCACGGACCTGATGCCGCCGCCGACCTGGCACGGCAGCCGCCGGCAGATGTAACCCACGAGATCGCGGTTCGAACCTGCGGCTTTCGCCGCATCAAGGTCGATGACCTGGACCAAAGGGAAGCCGGAGAACTTGTCGATCCAGCCATCGAGGTCGTCGCTGGACCAGGCCAGGCGCTCGCCCTGCACGAGCTGAACGACGCGGCCGCCTTGAAGGTCGATTGAGGGGATCAGCATGAGTAATCAACCAAATGGCGCCCCTGAAGGGACGCCCTACGTTTGGACACGCCCTACGTTCGGACAGGCACGCCGTGCGCGGCGAGGTACTTCTTCATTGTCATTACGGAATGCTCGGAGAAGTGGAATATCGACGCCGCCAGCGCGGCATCGGCGCGACCGCGTGTGAACACGTCGAGGAAGTGCTCCGGCGTACCGGCGCCTCCCGATGCGATGACCGGAATCTGTACGGCGCTGCTGACTTCGGCGGTCAGCGCGCAGTCAAACCCGGCGCGCGTTCCATCACGGTCAATCGAAGTCAGCAGGATCTCGCCCGCCCCCCTGTCAGCGGCCTCGCGCGCCCACGCCACCGCATCGCGACCGGCATCCGATGTCGCGCTGCGGCTGAACACCGCATACCGGCCCTGGTCGCCCTTGGCGTCTTTTGCGTCAATCGCCACCACCACGGCCTGGCTCCCGTAGAGCGCGGCAAGCTCGCTGATCAAATCAGGCCGCGCAAGCGCTGCGCTGTTCAGGCTGACCTTGTCGGCGCCCGCCTCGAACACGGCCTTCGCTTCATCCACCGAACGAATTCCCCCACCCACCGTGAGCGGAATGAACAGCTCGTCCGACACGCGTCGTATCGTGTCAGCCAGCGCGCGCCGGCCATCAAGCGTGGCGGTAATGTCGAGGATGATGACCTCGTCGATGCCTTCGCGGTCGTAGCGGCGCGCGAGTTCCGCCGGATCGCCGGCGTTGACCAGATCCGTGAAGCTCACGCCCTTGACGACGACGCCGTCACGAACATCGAGGCAGGCAATCACGCGCTTGGTCAGCATTGGACGTTCGCCTCGCGCGCGATCTCGACGAACCGTCGCAGCATCCCGATGCCCGTCGCGCCGGACTTTTCGGGATGAAACTGCGTGCCAAACACGCGGCCGCGCTCCACGACACTGGTGAACGTGACGCCATGGGTGGTCTGCGCCACCGTACCCTCGCCCTCCGGCGCCGCGTAGGAGTGCGTGAAGTACGCGGTCGCGCCCTCGGGCAGGCCATCAAGGAGCCGCGACCGCCGGCCCGTCGGTTCCAGCGTGTTCCACCCGACGTGCGGGATTTTGAGGTCAAAAAGACGTCGGGAATCTTTTTCGCACAAAAAGATTCCCGACGTCTTTTCGGTTCGTAGGGGGGCCAATTGCGTGCACCGGCCCCCGAAC
>JBKJJZ010000529.1:0-18254 GCA_046597705.1 Vicinamibacterales bacterium
GTCAGGCAGGCTCGGCGGCGCGCCGCGCTTGAGCAGGAAGGTGACCATCTTGAGCTGGCCAGATTTCGACGCCCAAGCCAGCGGGGTTGACGAGAGGTGATCATCTCGCGCATTCAGATCCGCGCCGGCGTCCAGGAGTTGCTTCGCTTTTGGCAAGTCGCCATCGCGGGCGGCTTTGTGTAGCGGCGAGATGCGCAACCAATTGTGCTCACCGGCGGGCCAGTCTTCGCTGGGAGCATCCGGCTCCGGCACGGCTCCGTAAGAGAGCAGCAGGTCTTCCATGCGTTTGTCTGGACGCCATTCCCGCGCAACCCACAGCGCGGTGCCGGAGCTCTCCACAGGCGGGTTCGGAAAGGCTCCGCGTTCCAGCAGGAGCTTCGCGATCTCATAATGCCCGTGGTAAACCGCCTGATAGAGCGCCTTTCCCCTGGGCGCGAATTGTTCCTCACGCAGGTTCGGATCGGCTCCGTGGTCGAGCAGCAGTTGGACGATATCGATGCGGCCGGTGGCGGCGGCATTCGAGAGCGGCGCGCCGGCGCCGAGGTAGTAGCCGTCGTGGTCGCTCAACGTGTTCGCCAGAGCGGGATTTTCCTGCAGCAACTGCTGAACGCGTTCGAGGTTGCCCGTGTGGCAGGCCGTCGGCAAGTCGATGGCGGCACCTCGTGATGTGAGATGGGCCATGACGGCCTGCGGCGTCACGCGCCAGAGGCGCGATACGTCACGCCAGCCCCGATAGAAATAGTCGCCGTCGGTCAGGTGAATCGGTCGCGCGCCATCCATCCTGGCGGCGTTGATATCCGCGCCGCGCCGCAAGAGCTCATCGATGGCTTTCGGCTGCCTCGTCATCGTCGCCCAATGAATCGGCTGGTTCGAGCGTTTGTCACCTGTGCTGACAAGAGCCGGTTCGGCGTCGAGGAGTTCTCGCACTTTCTTTATCTGATGCTTTCGAAGCGCCTGTGCGACGGCCTCGCCTCTCACCGAGGCATTGAACTGTGCTTCCAGCGTGTCCACCAGCAGCCGCTCCATCGCCGCGTAGCCGCGGTCGCGCGCGATCTCAACGGGCCCGTCGTCCACCCAGAGATCCAGCGGGTTGGTGTCGTGCTCGAGCAGGAATCGCGCGACATCCAGGCGGTTCTCGCGCACCGCGAAATAGAGTGGCTTGCGATAGTCGTAGTGCGCGCGCGGCAGTGATGGGTCTTTCGCTACAAGCGCGCGGACCGTCTGGAGGTCGCCGCTCGCGCACGCCTGGAAGAGCGTCCAGACATCCGTGCCGCACCCGGGGGACCAGGTGAGAGGCTCGTCGGATTTGAGTTCCGCGGGCTGCAACATCTGCCGACGACCTGTTTCAGGCAATGCGAAACGCGAGCATTCTATCGGAGTTCTCACAGGCTCAACGATAATGGCTCGTGAACGTTCCCATTGAGAAGCAGCTGCATGACGCCTTCGGCCGGCGCGACGTCGCGGCCATACGCGCCCTCCTTGCGGCGCATCCCGAGTTCCTCAGTCGAATCAATGACCCGGTCTTCAGTTTCGGCTCTCCTGCCATCGTGGCCTTTGCGAACGATGCGGCCATGGTCGATCTGCTGCTGGAGCTGGGCGCAGACCCGAACCGGCGGAGCGCATGGTGGGCGGGACCCTTTCATGCACTTCATTCGGCGACGGGCGCCGCGGCCGACCGCCTGATTGCCGCCGGTGCGGTGGTCGATGCCTGTGCAGCGGCCAACCTCGATCGTCCTGATCTTCTGGCGACGCTCATGGCCGCCGATCCCGCGCGGGTGCACGAGCGCGGAGGCGACGGACAGACGCCGCTCCATTTTGCGAAGTCACGGCAAGTCGTCGATCTGCTCCTTGACGCGGGCGCCGAGATCGAAGCGCGCGACGTGGACCACCGCGCCACGGCAGCGGAATGGATGCTCGATCGGCGGACGGGCGCAGGCCGTATCGGGCTTGCGGCCTATCTGGTGGAGCGCGGAGCCACGGCGGATATTTTCCTGTCGGCCGCGCTGGGTCTCACGGACAGGGTCAGGGCCATGGTGCGCCAGAGTCCAGGCCTTTTCGCGCTACGCACCGGGCGAGGTGAGTACGGTGAAAAGCCGCCGAGCAGCTTTCACATCTATTTCTGGACCATCGGCGACAGCCGCTCACCGCTGGACGTCGCGGCGCAGTTCGAGCAGGGCGAGACGCTCGACGCGTTGCTCGAGGTTGCTCCGCCGCTTCAGCAACTGTTGTTCGCGTGCCGTCAGGGAGACGAGGCCCGGGCTCGCGATTTTGTCCGCGCTCATCCCGGTCTCGTGGAGTCGATGGCGGCCGAGGAGCATCGCGCGCTTGCGGATGCCGCCTGGAATGGCGCGGCCACGGCCGTGTCGTTGATGCTGGACATCGGATTCGATCCGCGCGCGACGGGCCATGACGCGGGGACCGCGCTGCACTGCGCGGCGTGGGAGGGATCCGTTGAGACGGTCGCCGCGTTACTTCGACACCGCGATGCCGCGGCGCTTCTGGCCATCCGAGACGCGCATTACCAGGCGACGCCCCTGGGGTGGTGTTGCCACGGGTCGGTGCATGGCCACCGGAATCACGATCATGCCGGGGTCGCGCGACTGTTGCTCGAGGCCGGTGCGCGCCGAGGACCGGACACGAGGGACGCCTCGCCAGCGGTGTTGGCGGTTCTGTCGGCCTACCCAGAGACCTGACGTGGACCGTCAAGGGCCACTAGAATGAACGCACCCCCCATGTCGTCTCTGCCGCCCGGCACGCGCATCGGTCCGTACGAAGTCCGCTCCGCCATTGGCGCAGGCGGAATGGGACAGGTGTTTCGCGCGTACGACACGTCGCTCCATCGCGACGTGGCGCTCAAGATCCTGCCGCCCGATCTTGCGGGTGACGCCGAGTATCGAGCCCGATTCTCCCGCGAGGCTCGCCTCCTTGCGACGCTCAATCACGCACACATCGCACAGGTGTACGGCCTCGAGGATTCGGTGGCCGGTCCGGCGATTGTGATGGAACTGGTGCCCGGCGCGACGCTGCGGGATCGCCTGCGCGGCGCCGTGCCGCGCCCGGAAGCGCTGCGGCTCGCGTATCAGATCGCGACGGCGCTCGACGCCGCGCACGAGAAGGGCATCATCCATCGCGACCTGAAACCCGGCAACATCATGGTGACGCCGGACGGTGCGGCGAAGGTCCTCGACTTCGGCCTCGCGAAAACATCGGTCGAGGCCGATGCAACCTCCCAGCACGACACCACGCTCGCGGCGACGGTCCAGGGCGCGATCATGGGCACGCCGGCCTATATGAGTCCGGAACAAGCGCGCGGGCAGGCGGTCGATCGGCGCACGGACATCTGGGCGTTCGGCTGCGTCCTCTACGAACTGCTCGCTGGCCAGACCGCGTTCAAAGGCGAGTCCTCATCTGATCTGATTGCCGCCATCCTCCAACGCGACCCGGACTGGAGTGCACTGCCGGCGGAGACGCCCCTCGGTGTGCGGCGCCTGCTTCAGCGCTGCTTCGAGAAGGACCGCCGCCAGCGCCTTCGCGATATCGGCGACGCGCTGGCCGACCTTGCCGCGCCGTGGGGCGCGCCCGAAGCCACCATCCCAGCCGCGCGGCGCGCGGTGGGCGGCGTCATGACGTTCGCACTCATCGCGGCGGCGCTCGCGACTGGATCGGCTGCGACGTGGTGGTTAATGGGCGGTGGCTCGCAAAGATCACCAGCTCTCGCGCCACTTCCCGTCCGATTCGCGCTGGCGCCGCCCGCTGGCGCACGCTATGGCGCGGGTATCGAAGCGACGAGCGTATCGGTGTCTCCGGATGGTTCAACGGTGGCCTTCGTCGCGTTCCGGCCCGAAGTCCCGTCGAAGATCATGGTGCGGCCGCTCGGCGATGAGACCGCCCGCGAGATCCCCGGGACGGAAGGGGCCATCTCGATGTTCTGGTCACCCGACGGCAAGTCGCTCGGCTTCTTTGTGCAAGGACAACTCAAGCGCGTCGAATTGTCAGGCGGGGCGCCTGTGAAGGTGTGCGAAGTGCCGGTCGGCATCGGCCTGTCAGGCAGCTGGGGGCGGGACGGCGACATCCTCTTCGCGACAGTGAGCGGTACACGCATTTCCCGAGTCGTGGCTGCCGGAGGCGCACCGGTCGACGTCATGGCTGAGTCGGGCACAGGCGGGCGCCTGCTGTGGCCCAGGCATCTGCCGGACGGCCGCCGGTTTATCTATACCGAACTCACACCGGATTTCCAGGGCCGGATCATGTTGGTCGAGCCTGACGGCCGCCGCATACCGCTCGTGGCTGCGACGTCGCAGGCGCAGTGGATTGACCCCGATTGGATCGTCTTCGTGCGCGAGGGGACGCTGGTTGCGCAGCGGGTTGATCTCGCAGCCGGGCAGGCGGTCGGCGAGCCCGTTTCCATTATCGGACCAGTGGCGTATTCCGCCGCGACGGGTTGGTCGAACGTTGCGGCTTCCCCGAACGGCACGCTGGTCGTGCAAGGGCAATCAGATGAAAACGGACTGGCCTGGTTCGATCTGAACGGGACGGAAACGGGACGAGTCGGCAACAACGGCACATATCAGTCGGTCCGGCTCTCACCAGACGACTCGACGTTGCTCTTCACACGCAACCGCCCTGAACTCGGCACGCGGGATATCTGGAAGACTGACCTTTTGCGGGCCAGCAACGAGACGCCGGTCACCACCTCGCCAGGGATGGAAACCGGCGAAGCATGGCTGCCTGGGGCTGGGGCTGGAGCCGTGGTGTTCGCGGCGGGCCAGGGCGGACCGCCGAATCTCTTTTACAAAGACCTGACCACAAGCGCCGAACGCCGGCTGCTCACGAATCCGCGGTTTCAGTTTCCGAACGATGTCTCGGTCGACGGCTCGGAGGTGATCTATGAGCAGCGCACCGAACTCGGCAATTTTGATTTGATGCGCGTGTCGATCGCCCTCCCCAACCGTGTCGCTCCAGTGGTGGCCACGCCCTTCTCTGAAACCGATGCGCGCATTCGGCCAAGTGGCTCGCACCTGTCATTTACCTCGGACGAATCCGGGCGGTCCGAAGTGTATGTGGCTGCGTTCCCCGCGGCGGGCCTCAAGACTGCCGTCTCCAGTTCTGGCGGGTCGTCTGCCAGATGGCGACGGGACGGCCGCGAACTGTACTTCATCTCGAGCGACAAGAAGCTTATGGCGGTTCCTGTAGACGCGTCCGGAGTGCCCGGCCCGGTCCGCGCGCTCTTCAGTGTGGCCGCGTGGAAGGAATACGACGTGGCGCGCGATGGGCGGATTCTTGCGGTCGTCATCGAGGTCGTCGGCGCCGAGCAACCGCTCGCTGTCATCGTGAACTGGCGAGGGCGGTGAACGATGATCGGGGATCATCGACTGTCGATTGTCGATAGCCACGGTGGGAACAGGCCTATGTTCTCTAGCTCCGAGCCTTCCGGCGCTGGCGTGACGGGGGCGACGGAAGTGTGGCGAGCACGGCCTGGACTTCAGTGCTGGCCTGGCTGAGCCGCGCGGCCACTGCGAGGTAATCGGGAGCGAGCGGGGCCGCAAGGAGTGCCTTGGTATCCCGATCAATGGACGCGCAGGGCAGGTGCAAAGCGCCAATCTGACGGACGAGGCGTTCCTGCTCCAGCACCTGCTCTCGCGCGCGCTGCAGGATAGGTCGCAGATCAGCGTCCCCGGTGAGGCGCCGCAAGATCAGGAGCCGCCGGTCGAGATGAGAGATCGCCATGGCGACGAGCAACACTTCCTCACCTTCGAGTGTTGCCGCGAAAGGACCGGAACTCGCGACGGCCTCTTGTCCCTCGTGCCAGGCCGCTTCGGCCTGCGGCAGAAAGCCCTCCAGAAATGGACTTGTGACAGTGAGCGCGCGCTCCGTGCCGGGAGGTACTTCTGCGACAACGCCGCAGAGCCACGCCGGTGGGGGTGTCAGCAGTCGCAACACGAAAGGCTTCCGGCTGGCGCGCTCGCTGACGCAGAGATCGTAGGCGCGAAGCAGGGCAGCCAACACGGCGTCGCCCATTACAGTTCTCCTTCCGGCCGCGCCTGGGGTGCGATCATCCGCGCCAGTTGGTCGAATGCGGCCTCCACGCCATCGCCCGTCTTCGCGCTGGTGCGAATGACGCGCCACCCCTCGTCGGCGAGTTTGATGAACAACGGCTCGTCGATCTCCCATTCCGACGCGAGGTCGGCCTTGTTGAGGAGCAGGAGGAAGGGCACGTCACCCGCCGCTCCCGACGCTTTCAGCTGAAGCTGTCGCGCCATCTCGAGCGTTGCGCGACGCGTGCCGTCGGCCACCAGCAGGTATCCGGCCATGCCTCGCAATTGCGAAGGTTGAACGGTTTGGAAATCATCCTGGCCCGCGATGTCCCAGAGCATCAGGGTCATGTCATGCCCGTTGACCGAGACCCGCTTCTTGTCGATCTTGACTCCGACCGTCGAGTGATATTTGTCAGAGAAGATGCTGCTCACATAGCGGGAGACCAGGCTCGTCTTTCCGACCGCAAACGCTCCCAGCATGCAGATCTTTTTTTGAATCATGGCTCGGACCCGTCAGCCCGCCGGACGGATCACCCGGATGGTGACGCGCCGGTTCTGCTGCTTGTCGCGTTCATTCTGGCTCAGGACGACCGGCTGAGTGCTGCCGATTCCCGCAATCTCCAGATCGAGGTGTCGTGGCGGCTCCAGATTCATGGCGGCCAGCATGGCGCCGGCGCGCGCCCGGCTCAAGGACAGGTTCGACTCGGTGGGTCCGTCGGCGTCGGTATGGCCCAGGACTTCCACGCGCAATCGCTGTCCGGCTGCGTCGGCCAGCCCGTCGAGCACGCGCACGTCCTGTGCGAGATCCCGTATCAATTCGTTCTGGCCGTCCACCGGACGGGATGCACCTTTGTTGAAGAGAACCGCGCGGCCCTCGATTCTGCCGATCACGGCCCGCATCAACGCATCGAGCGCGCCGGCCGCGTCGAACCTGCTGACGCCCGCAATCAAAGGCGCCAGGCGACGGGCTTCGCTGACCCACGCGGCCGGCGGCGTGCCGGTGGCCGACAGGATGCCGTCTCTCAGGGCCAGTGACGTGCCGCCTGGGGGTTGAAGGATGTCATGCGCACGCGCCAGGACCAGGGAAGGATCCAGCGCGTAGTACGGCGACCATCGCCCCTCGACATCGTCACTCGCCAGCCCGGTGCCGGCGATGAGTATGAGCGGGTCGCGGGCTTTGGGGTCGCGCAGCCCGGCGATCACCAGCCTGCCGCCCTCGTGCGTCGTAGAGACCACCGCGATTCCCGGCTCGGCGCGGAGTACCTCGAGATAGCGTGCCTCGCGAATGCCGTCGCGGTATGCAAGGCCCGCCCACGCGAGAAATGCGAGGACCGCCACACCGGCCACGATTCGCAAGCCGCCCGATCGCGATTGGCGTTCTTCAGACCGGTACTCGGCGCGCAGGCACTCTTCGAGGATCGGCAAGCACTCGTTCAGCGTGCTGGCGTCGCCTTCGAATGACTCCAGCGCCGGGCCGAACTCCAGGTGTATATGTTCGAGCGTGTCCTGAAGGACGCGGCGAAAGTCGCGCGGTGCCGTTCCGCGAATCACCGCTGCCAGGATCGCGTGGGGACCGGCCTCCACCCACACCGCCAGATCCCCCACCTTCAGGGATTCGAGCGAGTCGTCTCCGGACACGCGTTCTGATACGCGGAACGAGTCCTGGACGAAATCCCTGATGGCGGTCAGCATGCCGGACACCATGTCGGCATCCTGTACGCCGCCGGTGTGCGTGTGCGCATGCTGCAGCAGCAAGCCGGTCTTTCGATCGATCAGCATGACCTGCTCGACACGGAAGAGCAGTGTCTGCAGCAGCACGACTTCGGCAAATGTCTTTCCGGTCCTGGAGGCCTCGATCCTCCAGCGAATCGACTGTCGCGAAAACGAGTGATCGAGTGTGCGGTTGAGCGACTCCACCATGCCGGCCAGGCTGGCGGCCACGGCCTTGCGGATCGCCGGGCCCATGATTGGGAACAAGGCATCGGCGAGGGGCTTTGGGTTGCGCCGAACGGAGGTGGTTACTGCACGCTCGAGCGCGGGAGCCAGGGCGCGGGCTATCTCGGGATTGTGCGCGTGCCGATGCAGTGCCTGCGGCAGTACTTCCCCGACGTCGTGCGCGCGCACGTCGAGGTCATCCAGTCGCGACTGCAGTGACGCCAGCTGCCGCCGCTCGGGATCCAGCAGGATCCGTCTGAGCGACGCGATCTCATCTTCAGCGCGCTCAGGTTCCTCGAGGCTGTCAGCCCTTTCGACCATTGTCGGCGCCAGGGCTGGGCGGATCGGCGGCAATCCGAAGCGCCATCTCGTTGAGCAGGGCTGCAAGCTCTGCGCGGTCGGTCTTGTCGTGGCGCAGGTCAGCGGCCGACTGGTTCACGCGCGCCAGCACATCGTCCACTTTGTCTCGAATGTCGTCGCTCAGCCGCTTGTGCAGGTCGAGAATCTGCTTCCGGAGTTCGCCCTGGAGTTTTTCGAGCTGACCGTCGAGCTGGCTGGTTTTCTTCTCGAAGGTCTTGGCGTTTTCGCGCACGTCGCGCGTGAGATCCTTGACCGCGTCGGCTCGCTCGTCGTGTTCCGTCTTGATTCTTTCGGCCACGGACGCCAGTTCCTGCTTCACGAACTGTTCAAGCGCCGCCAGGCGCTTGCGCAGATCCTCCTTCAGTTCGGCGGTCTCCTGCGCGAGCCGCTCTTCGAAGCGCGTGAAGCGCCGGTCGTAGTCGCGCATCTGTCCACCGAACAGGATGTCGCGCACCTTGTCGATGTTGCCGCCGGCCTCCTCGGCCGCCTGGCTCTTGGAATCCTTCTTGGCGGATTGTGTCTGCTTGGTCCTGGTCTCCACGTCGCACGTCCTTCTCACTCAAAAGGCGGTCATGACCGCCTGGCCAGCAAGTCGCGAATCTCGGTCAACGCTAAGGCTTCACCCGAGAGCGCTGGCGGCTGGCAGGAACAGGGCGTTCAGCGTATTCCATTGAACGCGCCGGGGCAACAGGCCGCCAGTGACCCGGCTACTCGAAAGCCGGATCGGCGGCGACACGGTCGTCGGTCCGGCCAAGACGGTGCGCCAGCCAGGCGCGAGCGATTCGGAAGTCCCGCTTGACGGTTGGCAAAGACACGCCAAGCAGATCCGCCGCTTCGTTGCGGCTGCACCCAAGGAAGGCGCATAGCTCAACGAGTTCGGCCTTGCGCGCATCCACGCCGCGAAGTTCGTCAATGGCGGTCGTCAGGTCGAGGAGCTCTTCGCTGTCGGCGTCAACGAACGAGAGATCGTCGCTGAGGGGTACGCGCTCCAGATCGGCGCCGCGTTTCTGCGACCGGCGCATGCGCACCTGATCGACGAGGATGTGCCGCATGACTCCAGCGGCAAATCCGAAGAACGCCCGGCGGTTTTCGAAGTGACCGGGTTGTTGCTTCAGCAGCTTGAGATAGAGATCATGCACGAGGGAGGTCGCCTGCATCGTGCCGGCACGCTCGCGGCTCAGAAACCTGGAGGCCATGGCGCGCAGATCCGGATAGACCCCGGCCACGAGTTCGTCGAGGGCAACGGCATCGCCGCCCGTCCACCGCCGTAACAGCCGGGTCAGATCTTCCGACTCCCGAGCGCTCATTGCCAGATAGTATGCTCCACGCACTCATGGACGCCGAACGCTGGCAGCGCATCGAACGCATTTTCCACGAAGTGGCCGACGACCCGCCCGGGCCGGACCGCGACACACGCGTTCGCACCCTCACCGGGGGCGACGATGGCCTTGCGGAGGCGGTGCGCGCCCTGCTGTCCGCCGATGGCGATTTGGATTCGCCCACACGTGCCGTTGATCGGCACCTGGGCCTGCGCCTGGGCAGCTATCAGGTGGACACACTCGTCGCCCGCGGCGGCATGGCGTCGGTGTATGAGGCGCATCGCGCCGACGATCAGTTCCATCAACGCGTGGCCATCAAGATCATGGACGTCCGGCTGTCTGACGACGCCCTGGTGGCGGGGTTCAAGGCTGAGCGCCAGGTGTTGGCGGCGCTGGAACACCCGAATATCACGCGGCTGATCGATGGCGGCCTCACCGGGTTCGGCGAGCCGTATCTCGCGATGGAGTACGTGGACGGCGTCTCGATCGACAAGTACTGCGACCGGCAACGCCTGGGCGTGAACGCCCGCGTGCGGCTGTTCACGCACGCGTGCGCGGGCGTGGCGTTTGCCCATCGTGGCCTGATCCTGCATCGCGATTTGAAACCGTCGAACATGCTGGTGACGGCCGATGGCGTGCCGAAAGTCGTGGACTTCGGCACGGCGGCCCTGCTGCAGCCGGAGCGACTCACCACCGTGTCGCGGGCGCCGCTTACGCCCGCCTACGCCAGTCCCGAGCAGTTGACCGGCCGGCCTGTTGGCACGGCCAGCGATCAATACAGTCTCGGTCTTGTACTGTACGAACTGCTGTCGGGGGTGCCTGCGGTGCCGCATGGGACCTCGCTCATTGGCGCGGTGGAACGTGCACTCGCCGGTAAGGAGCATCCGCCGATGCACCTGGTGACGACCGCCGAAGGCGCGGCGGCACGCGGGACGTCCGTGGCGCGCCTGGGCCGTCAGCTCTCAGGCGATCTGGGCACGATCGTTCGAAAGGCTCTGGCGCCCGATCCCGCGGCGCGGTATTCGAGTGTTGAGCACCTCATTGACGATCTGGAGCGATGGCAACGTGGTGAAACGATTCTCGGCCGGCCCCAATCGGCCGGGTATCGAGCGTCGCGCTTCGTGGCACGTCACCGGGTCGCGGTCGCCACGGCAGCGCTGCTGCTGGTGTCCCTTATTGGCGTCACCGTCTGGTCACTGCAACAAACGCGAATCGCCCGGCGCGAATCCGCGAGGGCGCGCGAGCTGAACCGCTTCATGATCACGATGCTGTCGTCGGCGAATCCTGGCTGGCAGAACGCGCTCAACACCAACGCAAACGTCAGCGCAATCACGGTGCGGCAGGCGCTCGATGGCGCGGGCGATTTGCTGGCCACTCGGCCGCTTGACGATCCGATAGTCGAAGCCGATATCCGGCGCGTCATCGGTCAGACCTACACGGCCCTGTCGGGTTTCGATCAGGCCAAGGCGCATTTCGACAAGGCATTCGCACTGTCGAGTGCGAACGCCGACGGGTTTGGCGTGGCAATGGCCGAGTCTCTTCTGGGATCGCTTCGGACCGCCCAGGGGGACTTCAAAGGTGCTGAGTCCCTTCTTCGGCGAACGGTCGCCTACTTCCGCGCACACGGTGACGAACGTGAACCCGTCTTCAGAGCGGGCGCTATTGGCGAACTGGCGAACTCGATTGCCTATCAGCGACCCGGCGATGCCGAGGCCATCGCGCTGTTTCGTGAATCGATCGCGATCGGCGACGCCAATGGCGTCCCCACCGGTCAGGCCTCGGTCAACCTCCACAACCTCGCCGTGGCTTTGGTGCGCTCCGGCAAGCTGGAGGAAGGCGAGACGGCCGTTCGGGAGTCACTGCGGCGCATGGACGCGATGCCGAAGCAGATTCCGGAACGCGCCTCGGTTCTGCGGACGCTGGCCGTTCTGCTCTACCAGAAAGGGTCGTACGCCGAAGCCGAACCGCTGGCGCGAGAAGCCGTGGAGTTTGCCATCAGGACCCGTCCGCCCAATCACCCGCTGCTGCCCAATAACAAGGCCTGGTGGGGACGTATTCTCATCGCGAAGGGTGACGGCGAGCGGGGAATGGCCGTGGCGCAGGACGCGTACGAGGGTTACATCAAGATCCGTCCCGCCGGACACGTGGAACTCGCGTTGCCGCTGATCGGAGTGGGGGCCGCGCATCGCCTTCAGGGCAACCCCAAAGAGTCAGAGCAGTGGCTGCGTCAAGCGGAGGCCATCCTCAGAAAGTATCCCGCGCAGCGCGATCGCACCGCTGACATGGCCGGTGAACTCGGCCTCACGCTTCGCGCCATGGGCCGTAACTCCGAGGCCGATCGGCTGCTGGAGGAAAGCCACGACATCCTGCGGAAGGCGTATGGCGACGCGCATCCGCTGACCCGGCAGGCGAAAGAGCGGATGGCCGCTACGTCCTCATCTCCCCCACGATGACTTCCATCGTGTGGTTCAAACTGGCCTTCGGTGTGGCGTTCGCTTCGGTCGCATATGTCGCCACTTCCACCGCCAGGCGCGCCGCACGCAAGCACGGCACGGAGTTGAATCAGCTCGGCAACGAAGTGCCGGGCCTGCTGGCCGTGCGCGGCATGCTCGGTCTTGTTTTTTACTCAGTCCTGATCGCGTGGCTGTTCCTGCCCGGGACCCTCCCCTGGACGTACCTCAGCCTCCCCATGGCGCTGCGATGGTGGGGCGTCGCGCTGCTGCTGCCGGTGATTGCGCTGTTCGAGTGGAGCTTTCGCAGCATTGGCGATACCTATCGCGGAGGCATAGGGCTGCACGACGCACACCAGCTCGTCGTCACCGGCGCCTATCGATATATGCGGCATCCCATCTATGCCTCGTTCATCTGCCTGATGCTCGCGGTGCTGATGATCTCGGCGAACTGGCTGCTCGGCTTGTCTGGTCTGGCCCTGGTGTCAGTCATACCCGCGACCCGGATTCCCATCGAAGAGGCGCAACTACACGACCGGTTTGGTGGGGCCTGGACAGCGTATCGGGATCGGACGGGCCGGTTATTTCCGCGCCTGCGCTGAGCAGGATCTTGATAGCCGTTGTGGACAGCGGCCGAAATACTAGCCGTCATGCATCTCATGGCATTCGTGTTGCTGCTCTGGTTCGCGTCACAGGCTCCCATTCCCGCTTCTCCGGCTGTGCAACCGGCGCCTTCAATTGCGGCAGCTCAGACGCTACTCACGTCCGGCGATGCGGCCGGGGCCGGTGACAGGCGTGCCCGGGTCTGCCGCGGGTTTGCTCTGTGCCGGGGCCTGTCCCACAAGGCTGATGGCCAACATCGCGGATCCCACGATGGCGCTGATTGACATGGGTGACATGGTGATGGCTCCTTTTTTCTGGAGTCCTGCTGTTGCAGGTTTCGATCCACATGGAGGAACCTCGTGACGGCTACTCGGCGGACCTCAGCTGGGCTGCGCTCAAGCCAATGGTCTTGAGAAACGCCTGCCGTTCGGGAATCTGGCCGAGCAGATCGAAGTAGAGCGGCAAGGCGCCTTTGACCGGCACCCACACGCGCGGGGCGTTGAACTCGCCGGCCTCATCCTGATACTTCCTGCGGACAGAGGGTGCACCAAGCCGACCGACAGCGATCCGGCGACGGAAGAACAATAGTGTCTCAACCCTCAGCGTGTCGTCGTTGATCCGATCAGCGCGAACCACAAGGACCGTCCCGAAAAAGATTGTCGGAGCCGCCAGCGCAAGCGCGCCGACCAACGGCCACAGGTTCCATGACGCCACGAACGCCGTCAGGAAACCAACGGCAAGGACTACGCCCGCCCCAATGAATAGGCGCCAGAGCCACGCCAACACACCGTATTTGTATAGCGTCACACCGACCTCGAATCCGGATGGGCACAGTCTACCGTGACTCCTCACCCCAGCCCGCAGGTCCCCCCACTTCTTGCCAATTGACTGGAACCAGCCTCAAGCGTAGATTCCAGGCCGACCATCGACAGAGTCTGCCTGCGCGCCCCGCGGAAATCGTGGAAGCGCGTCCGATCGTCGTCCCATTGTGAGGAGGATGTGATGAACCCATTTTTGCGATCTGCCCTCTGCGCTGCCTTCCTGTGTGCGTTCGTCGCTGGACAAACAGCGGACGCCCGCTCGGCTGGCTCCGCAACGCCCACTGCGCCGCTCACCTGCGGCGGCCTTGTTGTCACCATCGTTGGGACGTCCGGAGACGACGTGATCGACGGGACCGCTGGCAACGACGTCATTGCCGGGCTCCAGGGTGACGACGTCATCCGGGGCGGGGACGGAGAGGATGTGATTTGCGGCGGGTCTGGCGACGACTACATCGAGGGCCAGGGCGACGAGGACATTCTCTTTGGCGACCAGGGCGACGACCACCTCGACGGCGGGGAGGCCGGGTGCTGCAACGTGTTCACCAACACCGGCGACGATGTGCTGTCCGGCGGACCGGGCAATGACGAACTGCACAGCTCCGATTTCCCTCAGGCAGGCAACACGCTCTACGGCGATGAGGGTGCGGACACGATTTACGTCTGGAGAGGCGGCCTGGCGATTGGCGCGATGAACCACGCGTACGGCGGCAACGGTAACGACACGATCTACCAGTACAGCGGCGACGCCACCCTCGACGGCGGTAGTGGCGATGACGTGATCGTGGACTGGGACGACGCGGGCCTCGCCGATGAGACGGTCGAAATGATCGGCGGTAGGGGGGCTGACGAGCTGACGTCTGAGGATGCGACGAGCACGGCACTCATGGACGGCGGTCAGGGGCCGGACGCGTGTGTGAACGGCGACGCGGAAACCTCGTGCGAGAGCGGCGCCCCGAGCGCCGAGGCACTGCCGCCGTGGCGACCGTAGCCGGTACCCAGATTAAGGTCCAGAATATGAGATGATTCTGGCCATATGTCAGAGATCTCCGTGCAGGACCTCAAGGCCCGTTTGTCGAGCGCCATAGCCGAGGCAGAGGCGGGCGAGACGCTGGTCATCACCAGACATCGGGCACCCGTGGCGCAGCTCGGTCCGGCGAGCGTCGCTTCGGTGCGCAGGGGCAGCCGGGTGGGCCGGGGACGACTCGTGCCCGCCCTGAAGGCCGGCACACGCGGCCGTGCGCTGGCCGCGCTCCTCGAGGACCGGGGCGACCGGTGAAACGGCGGCTCTATCTGGATACCTCCGCCTACCTGTGCATTCTCCTGGGGGATGCGGGATCGCAACGCCTCTCAGCAGAGACCGCGGGCGCCGAGTTGTACTCCAGCGTGCTGCTCGTGATGGAGTCCAGGCGGAATCTCACCCGGCTGGCACGTGAGGGGGTGCTGTCGTCGCCTCAGTACGACGAGTGCCAGGCCAGGGTGACGATGGACATCGAGCAGTTCACGCTGAGGGATCTCACGCTGGACCTGTGTGGCGCGCTGCCGATACCGGCCGTGACCACGCCGCGGTCGCTCGACCTGGCGCACCTTCGCACTGCGGCCTGGTTCCACGCGCAGGCGCCCCTCTCGCGGTTTGTGACGTTGGATACGGCGCAGGTGCAGGCCGCCCGGGAATTGGGCCTGCCGACCGGCCGCGACGTCTAGCCCATATCATTCCGGCCAAGGTTGGCCAGTAGCTGCATAAGGAGGATCCGTACATGGCGAAACAGAAACCGCCGAAGAACCAGGCGTTGATAGACCTTAAGGCCGTACTTCCCAAGAGTCTCAAGGCCATCGATATCCCGCCGAAGGCGACCGTGACGGTGGACGTCGACGTCAACGATATGACTGTGCCGTACACGATCGCTCTCGACGGAGACGATGTCATCAACTCCCGAGTGGATCGGAAGAAGGATATTTCTCCGCTCGAGGCCGGAACGCACCGCTTGGGCTGGGGATTCTCGCATACCGAAAAGGGCTGGAAGCATAAAGTGACACTCGTCGTGAACGGGACATCCACCGTCCTTGAGGAAATGTCGGAAGCCAGCAAGGACGTCGACCATAGCATCGGCATCGCGTTTCTCGTGGCTCGATAACGAAAGGCGCCGCCATGAGGAACCCTCAACTCCGGTTCGCCCGAGTCCTCTTCGCTGTCGCCGTTCTGGCATATGCCGCACCGGCGTTCGCTCAGACTGAGGCTGCGAAGCTGTCGACCATCAGCAAGGAAACGCTTCAGGCAGCCTGGAAGCGTGTGGCGCAAGACGAGCCCGCCTCTGCGAGGCTTGCGGTCGTCAAAGAGCCAAATGCCCGGCAGGCCGTGTTCGAAACGCTGTTGAGAAAGTTCCTGGATGCGGACGAGTTCAAGGATGCGCGCCTGGCAGAACTGTATTCAGTCATCGACGACCTTCCGGAGTCCGCCAATGCGACATCGACCAACGCATCGCTCACCAATCCCGGAACGAATCAGCTGATGGAACGGAGCGGTCTGACGAACCTCCTCGCACTATCGAGCGATTTCAAACAATTGTTCAAGTCGGATGGCACCGCAGTGAGTCTCAGTTTGAATGCCATCGCGTTTTTTGGGCGAGCAAAGCCCGACGAAGGGCAGAGCGCGCCTTATCGATATGCACAACACGAAGCCTGGCGCCGGCTGGGCGGAACCATCACCTTTGGCGCGAAGGTCCCCGAAAAGGAAATTACCGGGATCTCGGGTTTGCCGGACTCGGACACGCTGTTCGACGCGTTGTCCTGGGATGTTAAGTTGAGGCTGGTCGGCGACCGCGATTCGCGTGCGTCCCGATGGGCGCCTCTGCTCATCGGCAAGGTATTTGAGAGGCAAAGATTCCTTGTCAGGCTGATGACACTGGAGCTCGTTGACCACACTGACGACGAAGCATTTCTCGGCGCCGCCAATGCCGTGCTCGGCGCGGAACTGGGTGATGCAAAAGATGCGATCGCAAAGTCTCTTCAGATCAGCGTCAAGACCGCTGGAGTGCATCTGACGAAGGTCAACGGCAAAAACAAGTACACCGTCGCGACGATGCTGGACAAGGGCTTTTCAGGTCTGGACCTGACGCTGAATGCCTCCTACAACATCGCCGACTCAACGAACGCCCTCACGGGTGCATATTCGGCGAGGGACTTTCAAATTGTCGCCGGCCTGACGGGCAGCATCCTGAAGGACGCACTGGTCTCAGGCCGTGGGGCCGAACTCACTGCCAGCGTCAAGGCTCAGCTAATCAAAGACGGCGCGAACGCTACAGCGAATCGACGCAACATGTTCAACGTCAACGCGACGCTCTCGCTGCCGTTCCAGGAGCAAGGCAAAATTCCCCTGTCCATCACCTGGACGAATGATCCCAACAATGTGACGAAGCAGAAGTATGTGAGCGGCCAGATCGGGGTCAGCTACGACTTCGGCTCGATCATGCGGCTCTTGAAGGACAAGAAGTAGGCGACGACCGCTATTTCTTCGGTGCGACGTAACTCTTTCGCCCGCGCGCCTTCATTCCACTCGTGGCGACGCGTACTTCAACCTTGTGCGCCTTGCCATCGCGTCTGGGCGGTGCGAACCCGATCACATACTGGCTGTGCAGCTCGTCAACCACCGCCGCGAAACTGGCAGCCAGATCCTGCCCGGCTCGAATCTCGGTGTAACCCCCGCCGCTCTCCTCCGCCACGCGCGCAAGGCCGGGATCGGGCAGGTCCGCGATCATCATGGCCTGCAAGCCCCCTGGCCCGATGCCCGGCAGCCTCGACCGTGCGCCGCTTCGCAGGCCGATTGCGTAAATCATGACCTCCTCATCACGCGCGCGATCGATGACTTCGATCTGGCTGACGTAGCGCTGGCGGAAGGCGATCGGGCCGCTGTCCTTGCCGTCGCTCAAGACCAGGACGACGCGGCGGTCTTCGCCCGTGTCGCCAAACGCGCTCATCGCCTCGTCGATCGCGCGCCACAGCGGCGTCGGCGCGCCAGGCGAGATTGCGGCCGGCAACGCCCGGCGCAACTCGGTTGCATCCCGAGTGAACGTCGGGCTGATGGTGATGTCGTGTCCAAAGATCCCGAGGCGGGCGGCGTCGCGCGGCTGCAGACGTGTGAAGAGCTGGTCGGCGGCCGCACGCAGCAACGGCAGGTTGCCGTCCATGCTGCCAGAGACGTCGAGCATGACGATCAGCCGAATGGGCCGCGGGCTGTTGTCGAACAGGGTGATCGGCTGCGGCTTCCCATCGTCGCGCGCTTCGAAATCGGGCTGCGTGAGCGTCGTGACCAGGCGGCCGTCCTTATCGGTGACCGTGGCAAAGACGCGAACCGTGTCGCCGGTGCCACGAAAGACCGGTTGCTGAGCTGCGGTCACGCCGATGGCGCATGCAGCGAGGATCGCTGAAGTCGGGAATCGGCCGATGTGCACCACACCATCATTGCAGGATCCAGTGCCGGAAAGTTGCCCAGGAGCGGCAAGCGCGCGTAGCCCGGTCCGGGATGTTGCAGCTGCGCAGTCGATCGACTACGCTGCAGGACCTTTGACATGAGTGACTTGGTGGTTTGGCTCGAGGAGGCGCGGCGGTCGTGCGACATGTCGGTCGAGCCCATCACGATCGCAGACTCGCGTGAGTGGCACTATGACGGCAGACGGCTGTTTCATCGCGGGGGCGACTTCTTCGCGATCGTCGGGGTGGCTGCGCAGATCGGCGGTG
>JBKJJZ010000401.1:0-14069 GCA_046597705.1 Vicinamibacterales bacterium
TCACGATCTCGTCGCGATGCTTGTCGGGCCGCGTGTCCCCGCGCTACGGCTATGAAGGCGGCGGGCTGGAATTGGCACACGCCGGCGCCATGCTCGTCGGCGACCTGCCCGGCGCGAAGGCGCGGCTTCTGCAAATGGTGGCCCTGGGCGGCACCGGGAGCCTCGACGAGGCCGCGCACGTTGTGGCGCTGGCTGCTGAACCGCTGGGTCTAAAGACCCGGCCTCCGAAGGCCTGACGCCAGCTCAGCTCGGTGCTGGCGGACCCGGCGGCGCCCGATGAAGGGATACACCCACATCCAAACCCCGCTGCCCCACAGAAACAGGAGCACGACGGCGGACGGCAGCACAATACCGAGCTTGAACCAATCTCCGACAATCGATCCGTCGTGGATGGCCTCGATCCAGTCGCTGCGCCGATAGGCGACCTGCATCACGCGACCGGTTCCCAGATCAACCTGAACTTCGTGGTCGGTGTGCAGCGTGGCCTTCGCCACACCGCGATCCGGCCGCACATCCAGCCGCTTGATGTCATCCCATCCCTGGACGGCCACGTCGGGATGCTTGTGATCCTTGATGGCTCGGAGAATATCGCTGAGCTCGATGACTGGCGCCGTGGTCGATCCCCGAAGCTCCACGGGCTGCACCCAACTCCAATGCTTCTTCATTTGAAGAAGGAGACCACTCGAGATCAGGAGCAGGATGGGGACGGCAATGATGCCGGCGCCCCAGTAATGGAGTTTTCTGTTCAGCACATTGCGCGACATGGAAGTATGTTGATCCTAGGCACGGCCGCGATCTACTACCACCGGCCGTAGGTCAGTCGCCGAAGCAAATTCCTACGTGCTTGGCCGTTCGGACGATGTCGGAATCTGGCGGGACGTTACGCGTGCGCCCGACGACGTTCTCAATGGGCACCGCAACGACGTTGGGCGAATGCAGGGCCGTCATCACACCGAAAATCCCCTGCTGGAGCAGCTCCACCGCGTAATTGCCAAAGCGCGTGGCGAGCACCCGATCGTAACTTGAAGGCCAGCCTCCTCGCTGCAAGTGGCCAAGAACCACGTGGCGGCACTCCTTGCCGGTCAGCGGCTCCAGCGCACGTGCGATACCTTCACCACAACCGCCAAGGCGCTCCACCCGATCGGCCGTGGCTACCGTCTTCACCGTTCGCGAGCCACCGGCCGGATACGCGCCCTCGGCCGCCACCACGATGCTGAACCGCGCGCCCCATCGTTCACGCGCGCGGATGTGTTCGGCCACCAGTTCGAGGTTGTAGGGCAGCTCCGGGATGAGGACGACATCCGCACCTCCGGCGATCCCCGAGTGCAGCGCGATCCACCCGGCATACCGGCCCATGACCTCCACCACCATCACACGGTGATGGGCCTCGGCGGTCGAATGCAGGCGGTCAATCGCGTCAGTCGCAAATGCCACCGCCGTATCAAAACCGAACGTCATCGTCGTTTCCACGATGTCGTTGTCGATGGTCTTTGGAACACCCACCATCGGGACGCCGCGCTTCTGGAGTTCGTAGGCGATACCGAGCGTACCATCGCCGCCAATCACCACCAGCGCATCGAGTCCGAGCTTGTGGAAGTTCTCGACACACCGATCTGAATAGTCAGCCGCGCCGGTGCCCGTCGTCAGTGGATACGCGAACGGATTGCCCTTGTTGGTGGTGCCGAGGATCGTGCCGCCGAGCCGAAGAATGCCAGTGACGTCGCGAGGCGTCAGCGGCCGCGAACGCTCTGGGAAAATCAGGCCGTCGAAGCTGTCTTCGAGGCCGATGCACTCAATCCCTCCGTTGGTGGCGGACTTGACGACCGCGCGAATGACGGCGTTGAGGCCCGGGGCGTCGCCTCCGCCCGTGAGGACGCCTATCCGGCGCACTGAAGTGTTCATGGTTGACGGCTGCCGATCAGTCGAGATCAAACGCGCGGGTGGGCTTCGTGATCGGCTCGTCCTGCGCCTGCTTGAGCGCGTCTTCAAACCGCTTTGACAGCGCGTCGCCGCGCGTGCGTTCGGCCACCACGGACTTCTCGAACAGCGCTTCCCTGCGCGCCTTGTCCTGGGCGAGGATGTTGTGCGCCTCGTCGATCTGCGGTTTGTCTGCGCGTTCCGGCTCCACGTGACGCACCACGCGTTGCAGGCCCTGATCGATCACCAGTGCGCCGCCGCAGCAAGGACAGATCACTTCGAACTCGGTACCCAGAAGACTCATCGGACTATCATAGGCCCATGGCCGCTGTGTTGGACCTCCGGGTCGTCACCTACAACATTCATCGGTCGCGCGGCATGGACCGCCGCACCCGCCCACAGCGCATTGCCGACGTCCTCGGCCCGCTCGACGCTGACGTCATCGCGCTGCAGGAGACCATTGGCCCCAGCGCCACGGGTCCCGGGCACGCCGAAATTATCGGTGCCGCGTTGGGGATGGGCTGGATCATGGCTCCGGTGCGTGAGCTCCGGCACCACCAATTCGGAAACATGATCCTGAGCCGGTTCCCGATGTGGGACCACGCCCAATACGACTTGTCGTGGAAGACCTGCGAACCACGAGGGGCGCAGCGCGTGGCCGTGGACGCCGGTCCCGGCACTATTCAGGTCTACAACGTGCACCTGGGCACCGCGTTGCTGGAGCGCCGCTACCAGGCCGCACGGCTGGCGAGCTGGGTTCATGGAGGAAGGGTGGCGGGACCGAAGCTGCTGTTCGGCGATTTCAACGAATGGTCGCGTCCGCTCGTGACCGACATTCTTGCCAAGCGTCTCAAGAGCATCGACCTGTTTCCTTACCTGAAGCGCCGACGCACCTATCCCGGCTTCTTCCCCCTGCTCCACCTCGACCACATCTATTACGACGGCAACATCGAAGTTCGGCAGATCTCCCTCCCCCGAACGCCCAAGACGCTCATGGCGTCGGACCACCTGCCGCTGGTCGCGGACCTGCGAATCACGTTCTAGGGTTCGAGGTTCGAGGTTCGAGGTTCGAGGTTCGAGGTTCGAGGTTGACACCAATGGCATCAAAATGATATCACTTTGCAATCGGAGGCGGTATGATTCGTGAACAGGTTCGTTCGACTCTCTCAGGTTGGCTAATGGTTCCCGGGTTGCTGGTAGCGGCCTTGGGTTCCCTGGTGGTGCTCATCACCACGGCGGGACGGATGGAAGACTCGGCTGGTGTCAGGGACGGCGGTTCGATTGCCATCGTCATCCTCTGCGTGCTCGGTCTCCTGTTTATCGCGGTCCTCGCGTTCGGATTCTTCATCGTCAATCCGAATGAGGCCAAGGTTCTCACGTTGTTCGGCAAGTACTCGGGCAGCGTGAAGACCGATGGCTTTCACTGGGCGAACCCATTGCTGACCAAGCGCCACATCTCGCTTCGGGTTCGCAACTTCGAAAGCTCCCAGATCAAGGTCAACGACCTGGAGGGCAATCCGATTGAAATAGCCGCGGTCGTGGTGTGGAAAGTGACCGAGACGGCAGAAGCCTGTTTCGAAGTCGACAGCTACGAGCATTACGTCAAGGTGCAGACCGAGGCGGCCGTCCGCAACCTGGCCACGCACTACCCCTACGACGCCTATGAGGAACATCACAAGTCGCTGCGTGGCAACACGGCGGAGATCGCGGAACAGATGAAGTCGGAAGTGCAGGAGCGCTTGGCCAAAGCCGGCGTGGAAGTGCTCGAGGCCCGCATCAATCACCTGGCGTACGCGCCGGAAATCGCATCTGCGATGCTGCAGCGCCAGCAAGCCGGCGCCATCATTGCCGCGCGGTCGCGCATTGTCGAAGGCGCCGTGGGCATGGTCGAGATGGCCCTGGACCTGCTCTCGAAGCGCGACGTGGTGACACTGGACAACGATCGCAAAGCCGCGATGGTGAGCAACCTGCTCGTGGTGCTGTGCGGCGATCGCAACACGCAACCGGTGGTCAACACGGGCACGATCTACCAGTAAGGCAGTGGACCACCCATGGCCGACCGCAAGCCTTTCCTGCTGCGCATCGATCGCCAGCTGCTGGACTCCCTGCAGCGCTGGGCGAATGATGATCTGCGCAGCCTGAACGGACAGATTGAGTTTGTCCTTCGCCGGTCGCTCACGCAGGCAGGACGCCTGGACGGCGAGCGACCGGCGAGGCATCTGAAATCTGAAAACGAGAATCGGTAAACGATTACAGATTACCGATTCCAGATTATCGACTCCGCCCTAGCCCTCTTCTTCAAAGTCTGGCTGAGGCAGCATCGTGTGCCGCGTGGAGGGGCGCAGGGCTTCCCGATGATCGAAGACCGGGAGGCTGGCCACATGGAAGGCGACCTGGCAGGCTTCGGCTTTGCGGGTAATCACCACCGTGATGGGACTGCCCTCGACGCCGTGCCTGAACCCGGCCATGCAGCCGCACGCCATGCGCGCTGCGGCGAGCGGAAGAGTGTCCTGCGCCATCGCTACTGCCCCGCTCCGGTCGAACGTGGTTCGAAGAGTTTTTTCACGCGTCCTTCAAACCAGTCCTTCGACTGCGTGCCGGTGTGTTTATAGTCCACTGACCCGTCCGCCCTGATAAACCAGGACACCGGCAGCGAGTACGCGCCGTAGTGTTCCTGCAATTCGTCCTGCCCCAGTCCCACGAGCACGGGATAGTTCATCTTGAGTTGCGCGGCAAACGGAATCAGATCCTGGGGCTTGTCGTCGGTCGAGATGCCAAGGACGGTGAATTTTTGGTCTTTGTACTTCTCGACCAGTTCGACGAACGTCGGAATCTCATGCTTGCATGGCGCGCACCACGTGGCCCAGAAGTTGATGATCATGGGCCGGCCTTTGAAGTCCGCCAGCCGCACGTCCAGGCCATTCATGTCCTTGAGGGTGTAGTCGAGCTTCGCCAACTCCACCCCTTCGGGCGGCGCGGCCGGCGTATGGTCATCCTCCATCGCGCAGCCCAGCGGCCACACGGCCAGCGTGGCGGCCAGCCCGAACGCGATGCCCCAGCGGGCCACCCAAGGTGCTGTGACTTTCATCCCCTCCACCTTATCGCGTCCGGAGCAAAGGCCACAAGTCGGCGGACGATTGTCCCCGAATAGCGACGAGGGGATGGCTGCAAGGCGATTTCCCGATGATCGCGCGAGGCACGACCTTTGCTGTCACCTGGGCAGACGGAGACTGTGTAAGAATCGAATCTGTTCGACGACTGGCATATCCCGAGGTAACGCTTATGCGGCTGCGCCCTTCGCGCATCACTCCCATCCTGATCCTGACCCTGGCGGTGTTTCTTCTGGGAATCGCTCCCGCCATTACATCGGCGCAAACGCCGTATGTCCCGTATTTCGGGAAGAACCGCGTCAAATACGATAAGTTCAACTGGCACATCTACGAGTCTGAACACTTCGAGATCTACTTCTACCCGGAAACCGAACCCCATCTCGAGCGCATCACGAGTTACCTCGAGAGCGCCTATCAGCGGATCAGCTCCGAGCTCAAACATGAACTGCCTGAACGGGCCAAGGTGGTGCTGTTCAAGACCCAAAGCGAGTTTCAGCAGCAGGACATTTCCGGGGGCGAGCTGCCTGAAGGCGTCCTCGCCTTTGCGGAACCGTATCGCGATCGCCTGGTATTCCCGATCGACGAACCGCCGGACCAGTTGTATCGCCTGATTACCCATGAGTTGACGCACATCTTTGAGTTCGACGTCATCCCGCGCGGCCTGCTGGGGTCGTCCATTCCCCTGTGGGTGGATGAAGGCCTGGCCAACTACATGGCCGGGTACTGGAACGTGCTGGACCTGATGCAGGTGCGTGATGCGGCGCTGTCGGACAACGTCCCGCGCATGAGCGAGTTCGAGAGCGAGCCTCTGTCGGGCCGGCTGCCGTACTCCATGGGACACGCTGCGTTCGAGTTCATCTCCAGCCGATGGGGTCAGGATGGCCTGCGTCAATTCCTCTTCTCGCTGCGAAAGAACGTGATTGGCGGCGGCGAGAGCGCATTTGAAGAAGCCCTCCGCCTCAAGCCCGAGGAATTTGATGAGGCGTTCGACCGGTACATCAAGGAACGGTTCAGGCCATTCCGCGACAAGGAACGGCCGTCGGACTACGGCCGCGACCTCGCGCCGCGCCGCGATCGCTCCCACTATGTGTCCGTGCTCTCGATCGAGCCCTCCCCCATCGGCGACGTGATTGCCGCCGTGGTGGGTAACGCACGCGATCAGGAACTCGACATCATTTTGCTCTCGGCGAAGGACGGGCAGTTCGTCCGCAACCTGACGAAGGGATTCGACAAGGACCGCGGGTTTGAATACATCGCGACGGCCGGCGGACTGCGCGGAAACCTCGTGCCGTGGATGACCTGGTCACCCAAGGCCGATCGCCTCGCGTACTTCGCCCGGACGGAGAAGTCGAAGACGCTGGTCATTCAGGATGTCGTGAGCGGCAAGACCGTGCAAAAGGTCGATCTCAAGACGGTGGACGGTCCCGAATCGCCGTCGTTCAGTCCTGATGGCGCGCGCGTGGCGTTTTCCGGCTTGCAGGGCGCCGTCGGCGACATCTTCGTCATCGACCTGGCCACCGGCCAGATCACGAACGTGACCAACGACGCGTTCGCGGATTACGCCCCGTCGTTTTCGCCGGATGGACAGTCAATCGTCTATGCCGCGCGCATCAGCGGCAATGACAAGTTGTTCCGCGTGGGCGCCACGGGCGGCGCCAAGACGCAGCTGACGTTCGGCACACACGACGACACGGCGCCGAAGTTCCTGGATGCCAACACCGTGATTTTCACGTCAACGGCCACGGACCCGGGGGTCATGCTGACGCCCGAGGTGGCGCGCAACGGCAACATCCCGAACGTCTGGTCGCTCGACCTCAAGTCCAGCGAACTCAAGCAGTGGACCGACGCGGCCACCGGCAACGTGTCACCCGTTCCGCTGCCGGAGGGGGGCGCGATGCACGTCGGATTCGTGTCGTACAACAAGGGCCTCAACGGCATTCATGTCATCACGCGGGAGAAGCCGCTCCTGACGGTGCCCTCATCGGACTTCGGCGCGCCGGCGCCTGTGGTGGATTTCCAGCCGCCCATGAGCCACACGTTGCTCAAGGAAAACGTGCACCGCAAGGGGGCGTTCGAAAAGTTGATGCTGGATGGCCGGCCTCCGGTGAACCTGGGCGTCACGAGCGGTGGCGACATCTTCGGCGGGACGCAGGTGTCGTTCAGCGACGTGCTGGGCGGCAAACAAGTCAACTTCTTTGCGGCGTCGGTCTCGCAGTACCGCACCTTGTCCCTGTCGTACATCAACATCGAGAACCGCCTGCAGTACGCGTTGCAGGGATTCTCCCAGGACACGTTCTATTACGGCCAGCTCGACGGCTACCTCTACCAGCAAGGCCTGGTGCCGTTCATTGACCGCGACGCGGCGCAGGCCGTACGCACGCAACGCGGCGTGACGGGATTCGGGATCTATCCCTTCAACCGTTACTCGCGCGTCGAGCTGTCGGGCGGTTACGTCTATCTGAGCGAACGATACGCCGACCCTGCCCTCCAGGACCTATCGGATCAGTACCAGGACCAGAACTTCGGCACACGGTTGTTTCAGTCCGGCAACATGATCCCGCTCGGATTGACATTCGTGCATGAGACGACGGTGTTTCGCGACTACGGTCCGGTGGCAGGCAAGACAGCCAGCATTGGGGTGTCGTGGTCGCCGGGCATCGGCAACTTCCTGGAGCGCCGCACCGTGGACGCCGACGCGCGCTACTACAAGCGTCTGGGCGCCAACGGCGTGCTCGCTTTCCGGGCACGAGGCCTGCAGAGCTGGGGTGACAATCCCGAGTTCCTGTTCTTTGGCGGCAACTCTGAGCTGCGCGGGTACGAGTATCTGGAGTTCATCGGTCACAAGGCGTTCTTCGGGAACGTCGAACTCCGTATTCCGCTGGTCGAAGCCATGCTGACCCCCCTCGGTGTCCTCGGCGGAATCCGAGGCACAGGGTTCTTCAACATCGGCGGTGCGGGCCTCAACGGCCAGTCCTTCACGCCCTGGACCAAGAAGGACGAACTCGTCACGCCCATCGTCGGATACGATTTCAATCCGGCCACCGGGATCTACGATCCGGTCATGGGACCGACGTACGTCGTGTCGGGGTTCCGTTTGAAGGACGCCCGAGCGTCGTACGGGTTCGGCCTGGAGAGCTTCTTCTTTGGCTTCCCCATGCACTTCGACTGGTCATGGAAGACGCTCTTCAACAAGGGCTACGAGGACCTGGTGTTTGCAGCCGCAGGTGGCAGCCAGACGTTCCGCAAGAAGAAGTTCTCGTTCTGGATTGGGTACGACTTCTAGTTTGAATCGATAATCTGATTGATGGCGTGTCCGTCCGACTCGTACACAGAAATGGTGCAGGTCGTGCTGCCCAACGATGCGAATCCTCTGGGATTCATCCTGGGCGGCACGGTCATGCACCTGATTGACATCGCCGGAGCGATTGCGTGTCATCGACACACGCGCAGCCTGCTCGTGACCGCGGCGGTCGATGGGTTGCAGTTCCTGCATTCCATCAAGGTTGGCGATTTGATTATCCTTCAGGCGCGTGTCACAGCTGCCTGGAAGACGTCACTCGAAGTAGAGGTAGATGTCTTTTCGGAAGAGACGCTGACCGGCGTGCGCCGCAGGACCAGCCGTGCCTACCTGACGTTTGTGGCGATTAACCAGGACGGCGGCCGCCACGCCATTCCGCCGTTGACGCTCACGACCGATCTCGAGCGCCAGAAGGCCGCTGAAGCCGAAGAGCGGCGCCAAGCGAGGCTCAAGGCGAAGGCCGCGCTCGGCGATTGAACCTTCGATTCGCGATGCTTGGTACGTCGGCCTCAGACGTTGCGAAGCCGAATACGCGTGACGGCGTGTGACGGTCCTTTCTCGAGCACCAGTCGCGCACGGTCTCTGGTGGGGCCGATGTTCTCTCTCAGGTTGACGCCGTTAATCGTGCGCCAGATCTCGTGCGCGGTCTCTTCCGCTTGCACCTCGGTGAGGCTGGCGTACCGATGGAAGTACGACCGCGGGTCCTTGAACACGGTTCCGCGCAAGGCGTGGAATCGCGCCACGTACCAGGCCTCGATGTCCGCTTCGGCGGCGTCGATGTAGATGGAGAAATCGAAGAAATCCGATACGAAGATCCGGGCCGCCCGGCCCGGCTGACCATCTCCGGCCTGAAGGACGTTGAGTCCCTCCACAATCACGATGTCCGGGCGATCGACTACCTGAAATTCACCCGGCACGATGTCGTACGCCTGATGGGAGTAGACCGGGGCGTGGACGGCGCTCCGGCCCGCCTTGACGTCGGCCATGAACTCCACGAGCTTGCGGACGTCGTAACTCTCGGGAAAACCCTTGCGATGCAGGAGCCCGCGAGCTTCCAGATCGCGATTCGGACGCAAAAATCCATCGGTCGTGACCAGGTCCACACGCGGATGATTCGGCCAGCGCGCCAGCAAGGCGCGCAGAATTCTGGCGAACGTGCTTTTGCCCACTGCCACGCTGCCAGCCACCCCAATCACGTAGGGCGTCGGCGCGTGAAGACTGCCGAGAAATGTATCGGTGGCCGTATGGAGCGTCTGCGTCGCACTGACGTGCAGATTCAGCAGGCGCGAGAGTGGCAGGTAAATCGTCTCGACTTCTTCCAGCGACACCCGCTCGTTGAGGCCCTGCAGTTCAGCAAGGTCCGACTCGCCGAGTGTCAGGGGGGTGGCGACCCGAAGGGCCGCCCATGAGCCGCGGTTAAAGTCGAGGTACGGCGACGCCACCTATTTCTGGTAGTACGCCGCGTTCTCTTCGATGAAGTTCTTCCACTTGTCCGGCACTTCGTCGAGGGCAAAGATGGCCTCCACCGGACAGGCCGGCACGCACGCGCCGCAGTCGATGCACTCGTCGGGATGAATGTAGAGGAACTTGACCGTCTCGTATCCGGCCTCGTCCTTACGCGGATGGATGCAGTCGACCGGGCACACGTCGACACAGGCCGTGTCTTTGGTGCCGATGCAGGGCTCGGTGATGATGTACGCCATAGAGCGCCATTTTACATGGAGAACGGAAAGGCAGGGAAAATGGCTGATAATTCCCTATGCTGCTTCCCCACCGCCGCCCCTCGACCCTGGGGCTACTGGCCTTGGCGACCGCCACGATCCTTGGGCTTTCCTGCACCGGCGGCTCGAATCCGGGTGCTCCGTCAATGCCCGCCAATCCGACGCTGACCACCACCATCACGATCTCAAACTCAGGCGTGTCGCCCCAGAATATTCAGATCACCGCCGGCACCCGCGTGTTGTTCAGGAACAACGATTCCCGCTCCCACAACATGGCCAGCGACCCGCACCCGGAGCACACTGGTTGTCCAGAAATCAATCAGGTCGGACTGCTCGCCGCTGGCCAAAGCCGGGAAACCGGGAATCTCAACATTGGGCAAGTCTGCAGGTTCCACGACCACGACCTGCCCAACAGCGCCAGCCTCTCCGGCGTCATCGTCATTCGATAGCGCTTGCGCCCGGACCGGGCACGGCCGAAAACCACTCGCACGCGTCCCTGAACGAAAACGCCTCTCGATAGCGGCGAATCCACGCCTCGCCGAACTCGGCCGCGTCTGCGGCGGGCACCAGGGCCCAGACACTTCCGCCGAATCCAGCTCCAAATGCGGAGGCCGCAAACGCGCCCTCCTCGTACGCAAGCGACGCGAGCGCCACGGTTTCGGGAATCTGATTGCCGAGCAGGCGTTCCGCATCCTCTTGTGAGGCTCGCGTCAACGATTCAAGCGCGATCCGATCGGCGCAAGCAAAGGCAGCGGCGGCCCTGGGTATCCGCGCCGTTTCCCTCGCGAACATCGACAGGCGACGCTCGAGATCAGCGGGCGAAAACGCCGGGAACGTCATGCTCATACGGCCTCCACTCACCACCGCATCCCGAAGGCGTCCTTCCGCGTCTGGATCGCTCTCCAATGCGGCGGCGAGCGACGATGACGCCACCTCCGAGATGGCGTTCCAGATTTCCAACAGTGCCTGCACGGCAAGCGATGCGCGGTTATAGCGCTCGCGCACGGACCCGGCCTTGTCCGCGTGGACTCCGCTCGAAGCCACCACAAATCGCCAACCGTCCGGCATTCTGGCCTCGCCATGAGCTCGAACCGGCATGAAGCTGTAGTGGCTCACGACACCCGGCCGGCACGCCAGAATCGCCGTGTGATCCTGGCTGCCCCCGCGGGTGCCAACGCCCTCGAGGCCGCTCAGGGACCGGAAATCCAATCCGTTTTCCACGCAGCCCAGATACCAGGCGAGATCTTCGACCGAGGTGATCACTTGCCGCCAGTCGTCACGTGCTTCGAGCCCCGCGCGCCTGATCAACGCGAGGGCGATCGAGACGACGAAGGCACTGGAACTGCTCAGTCCGGCGGCGCGGGGCAGGTCGCTCGCGATGGCGATATCCAAGCCCAGTTCTGCTCCCGGGAAGTTGCGTTGAAGGCGCCGCACGGTGACTGCGGCATAGTTCGCCCAGCCGCGCCATGTTCGGTCATGGTCGTGGACGTCAATGACGATGGATTCCGAGTGGCGGGCGTCAATCACGCGGACACGATTGTCAGTGCGGGCCCGAGCCACCACGGCAAATCCCCGAGGCACGGCGGCCAGAAGGGACCGGCCGCCCGCGTAATCGGTGTGTTTGCCGAAAATCTCGATTCGGCCCGGTACGCACCAGCGCCAGTCGGGGGGCGCGCCAGTCATGCGCTCGAACTCCGACGCGGTCCGCTCCAACCAACCAGCGCGCGTCTCGGCTGCGGCGGCGTCGTAGCCGATGCGACGCAGGCAATCGCGCGTCTGGTCAGGCGTCATGTACGTGGCTCCACGCCAGCGAGCCGGGCCATTACTCCATGCACATCGTCGCGTCGAGACAAGTCCAGCACGGGCCCGCGCGCGGCCAGGCCGCGAAACACGACACCGCGGCGAACCGCAAGACGCACGGCCATGGGCAACTCGAACTCTTCACGGGGCGAGCGCTCTACATCCCGGCATGCGTCCATCAGCCGCGCATCGCCCCGCCAGCAGTTCATGCTGATGAGCGCATGCGGGCCGGCCGCTTCAATGGCAGCGGCGCCCGGCTTCTCGACAATGTCCGCCAGGGTGCCGTCACCCCTCATCGTCAGCAGCGCGAATGACGCGACCCGATCGGGAGGAATGTTGCTCGACTGCACAAGCTCGTCGCGCTCATAGACCGGCAGCGCCGGGCCATCGGCCTGACGCAAGGCTCGAAGCGTTTCTACACCGTACAGATTGTCAGCATTCAGAACGACGAACGAGTGGTCGCCGACCCAGTCGGCTGCTGCGCGGACGGCGTCGGCAGTGCCCAGCGGCTCTGACTGGACCACAAACGACAGCGACAGCCGCGCCGGCCGTCCCACGCCATGGTAGTAGTCGCGCAACGGATCCGGACCTTCTCCTTCTGGCGCCACAATCAGTGCGACGCGTGAGAAGCCAGCATCCGCGAGTTCGCTCAACGCGTAGTCCAGAAATGGCCGGGTCCGCCCTCCGGGTACGGCCATGGGCATCATGCTTTTGAGACCGGCGGAGGCCGCAGCGGCTTGCTCAGGTGTGAGCGCGCCTGCCTCGGCCCCCTGAGCTTGACGCATCCGGCGTCCCAACCCGCGTGCCAGCACCAGCGCGTCTATCACCGCGTCAGGCGTGAACGATGTCGAGCTTGGGATTGGTGCGCCACTGCCCTCGTGTGAAGTCTGGCACGTCCACGGCGCGGCTTTTTCGGGCGTTGGACTGCGCGGTGAGATCGACCAGCGAACTGAGGGCGACCGCATCGTACACGTTCATGTCCGTCGGCTTGCCCTCACGCAGGCACTTGATGAGACGGTAGTCTTCCATGAAGTCCATGCCTCCATGCCCGGCACCGGCAGCCTTTTCGTCCATCTCGCGCCATAACGGATGATCGAACTCGGCACGAAGCGTGGGGGCATCCACCCACTGATCGTTGCGGCCTCGCCCTTCGATGTAGACGCGATCGGGATAGCCCTGGATGATGCCCTTCGTGCCCTGCAGAAGATTGATGCGGCTGTACGGCCGGGGCAGGTTGGTATTGTGCTGGACCATGATGGTCTTGCCGTTGATGGTCTTGACCAGGCTCGTGTTCACATCGCCGAGGACGTATTTTTCCTGCCGCTGCGGCGCGCCCTCCGGATAGTGTTCGCGCGCCCAGTCCTGCAAGCCCCGGGAAGGCCCGCTCATGGACACCAGGTACGAGAAGCGGTCGCCGCGATTGATGTCCATGCAATTGGCGACGGGGCCAAGGCCGTGCGTGGGATAGAGATTCGCGTCGAGCTTCATCGACCAGGCCCGGCGCCAGAGTCCCTCATTGCGATTCTCGAACTTGATTGAGCGAAGGTCGTGAAGGTAGCCGCCTTCGGCGTGAACCACGTCGCCCAACAGGCCCTGACGGATGATGTTGAACGCCATCATCTCGGTCCTGCCGTAGTTGCAGTTCTCCATCATCACGGCGTGTTTCTTGAACTTCTCGGACGCTTCCACCAGCGCCCAGCAGTCTTCCAGCGTCATTGCAGCGGGCACTTCAGTGGCGGCGTGCTTGCCGTTCTTCATCGCGGCAAGCATCACCGGCACGTGCCACTCCCACGGTGTGGCCGTATAGACGAGATCGAGATCTTCTTCGGCGCAGAGCCGCTCGAAATCGCGAGGCCCGGCGTTAAAGACCTTGGGTTCAGGGTGTCCCGCGGACGTGACGGCCTTGCGCGCCCAATCGGTACGCTCCTTGCGAATGTCGCAGACAGCGGTCACCCGGCATCCCGGAATCTGCAGCAGATTGCTGACATGACTGCCGCCCTGCAGGCCGACACCCACATAGCCAATCCGCACCATGTCGATGGGCGGTGCCGCCAGGAATCCTGACGCGGACTGTGCCGAAGGGCCCTCGCTGCCGCGAGCCGCCACGGCACCTGCCACGACGGCCGCGCCGCCGATCTTCAGGAACTCCCGACGATCCAGTGATGGTTTTGATTCGCTCATCTCAGTACCTCCATTGCGGCGCCCCTGAAGGGACGCCCTACG
>JBKJJZ010000611.1:0-4504 GCA_046597705.1 Vicinamibacterales bacterium
GGATCTGCCCCCGCCTCAGCGTGGCGGCAAAGTGCCGCATCGCCGACAGGAACAGCGCCGTCCGCTGCTTGTGGCTGGGCACATGGCGGGACTCGCTGGCGACTTCCATCATCAGGACGGTGTCGTCCGGTGTCAGTGAGCGAATGAGGGCGGCATCCAGATCGAGCTGATCGCCAAAGACGATCACCAGACGCGCCGCCCGGCGATCAGCCGACGAGCCGCGTACGGCGTGCGCGGCATGGCGCGGCATGGCGATTAGCGCAGGGCGACGAGCGCCGCGGCTTCCAGGACGGGGAGCGCGCCCACGACGTAGAAGGCGAAGCCGGGAAGGCCGTAGGCTGCAAACTCGTCCTTCAGCGTCTGTGAGGCGCCGCCGCGATACGAGGTGGTGGAGTGTCCGCGCACGAGCCAGACATTCAAAGCCCGAGTCCGACAATTATTTGAAGCCGACTCGAAAGTGACAACCACGCCATGATGAGTTCCTCCCGCAAAACGTGGGGCGGATTTCGCCGCCTCAAAGCCCAGCAGAGTCTAGCCGAGAGCGTCGAACGCGGCAAAATGCCCAGAACCAGACCTCGGGCAACCCTGTGCGCGCGGGTCTGGCTCGCGGACGGATGGTCGAGTCACCATGTGCCGAAACGTTTGTCTGAGCGCGGAACGGCGTAACATGGCCCCGCCACCGCTTCAGGACCCAGCGCATGCCTGACGAGCAGCTACCGACGCGGCAGGGCAGACAAGTGCGCCTGTGACGTCGTCGACGCGCGCCCGTTCCGCGAGCCCAACGCACACAAGGAAAAGCCGGACAGGTTTCCCTGCCCGGCTTACGTTCCGTGAGACTCGGCGCGGCTAAAGCCACGTCCCACGTCCGTCCTACCGCTGCGGTCACGGTCGCCACCGCCCGGATACTTCGGTGACGTGCCCCGCCGTGCTCACGGCGATGCTGGCGAAGCGTCCCAATCTATCGTCAGTCGATGGTCGAGGGTACACGTTGATGCACCACGCGATGGCCGCCGATGAGACACGCGACGAGGCGACTCGGCTGGTCCGTGAAGCTGGGTTCGACGTGGAACGATGGCGCGCCTCGCTCATCAAGGAATTCAAGTATTTGCCGAACCTCGATGCCCTCCTCGGCGGTCCTGTCAGACCCCCTGTGGCGGCCGCGCCATCGGCAGCGCCGCCGAGTCGATCGGCCGGCACCATCGACTGGGACTCTGCGGGCCCTTACCCCGCTCGCGGCAGAACCGAAGGGGCCAAGCTCGTGTTCCAACCTGCTGATCGACGGCGGTGTCGATCCGCGCAAAGAACCCTATAACACCAACCGCGAGGCGGCGGGCAACAAGGCCATGCAAGACGCGTTGCGCCGTCGCCCGACGTTCCTGTCAGTGGACTCGGGTCACTGATTTCGCTAGCATCGAGCAGTTCTCCGCAAGGCCGATTGTCAGTAGGGCGTGAGATGGGCTGGCGTACCGGAAATGAGGCAATGGAATGAGGCAGGCGATCACGTGCGTCGTCGGGTTGATGATCTGTGCCGGATTCGCTGCATACGGTCTGCCGGCTGATGGTCGCCTGCGAGCGCAGCCGCCCGAGGTGACTGGCACCTTCACGATCAACAAGACCGTACACACAATCAAGAATGTGTACGCGTTTGCGAGAAAGAACGGCGCTGGCGAAGATCAAGGCCCCGTGATCCTGTTCACCAGTGCTCCCGTGCCCGTCGAAGTCATCCGCACGCACGTCATCAACAAAACCTGGGTTCAACAAAAGGCGCTGCTGGGAGAATTGGTGGCCCTTGAGGTCCTTGTCCGCCCGGCGACGATTGAGGAGGCCAGGACCGCGGCGGGGGCACGCAGTTGCTGTCAATCCAATTTCTTTGCCAAGGGACTGATCACTGAAGACCTGAACTTCGCCATCTCGGGGACGCAGCAGCTGTCGATCACCAAGGCCGAGGCCGGCCGGATTTCCGGCCGCGTCCAATTGCCTCTCACGAAGAACTCTCCTTCGATCGGGTTCGGCGCGACCATTCAATACGATCTGACCTTCAATACCAGGATCCTCGTGTCAAAGTCGATAATGGGTCCCTGGGGTCTGTTGAATCGATAACCTTCGATGGGAGTCTGCATTGCGCTGACGGCCACCGGCTTGACCATTTTCAAACGAAGAGTTTCGACAACCCGTCAATGGTTACCTACCTCACTGGCCCGCACGTGCATCTGGTGGCGGGTGGGGGCTGGTCGACCATGATGGAGGGAAGGCGACGCATTGGCGGTTGGAAGAGACGTCCGCTGCCTACTGGCATCACATCCACACCAGATTCGAGCAGTACAATGAAGGCATGGCGGATCGACCATCACCCTTGGCCGCGTGGTCTCCGGAGCAGGTGGCGCAGGGTCGCGCCTGGGTTGCGACATGGGAGCGAGCCGGCCGTGCCCTTGAGGCGGTTCGGCGCCATGAGTTGCGGAACATCGACACGTATGCCGCGATTGCGCTGCTCTGCGGCCCGGCTGATTACCACGTCGCGCCGCGCGCGCCGAAGCCCACCTCAGGCTTGATCGAGCAGCAGCGCCTGTTTCGGCGCGCTCAGCATCGATGAACGCCCTGATTCGCGCGGCCGCTGATCTGCAGGCTGTGTGTGTCGCACACCGCTGGAAGTTCTGCTTTATCGGCGGCGTTGCGGTCCAGCGCTGGGGGGAACCACGGGAGACCGTCGATGTCGACCTCACGTTATTGGCAGGCTTCGGCAACGAAGCGGGGTTCGTGTCTACGCTGGCTGCCGCCTTCGAGTCCAGGGTGCCGGACGTGGAGACCTTCGCGCGGACGAATCGCGTGGTCTTGCTCCGCGCCGAGTCTGGTGTCGGCCTCGACGTCGCACTTGGTGGCCTTCCCTTCGAAGAGTCCGTCGTCTCTCGCGCCACTCATTTCGTGTTTCCAGGGGACGTTCCGCTCAAGACCTGCTCGGCGGAAGACCTGGTGGTTTTCAAGGCCTTCGCCGATCGGCCCAAGGATTGGGTGGACGTGGAAGGCATCCTCATCCGGCAGTCGCCAACAATGGATTGGGAATACGTGCGAAGCCACCTGGCTCCACTCGCAGAGCTGAAAGAGCAGCCGGAACTTGTCGACCGGCTTGAACAACTCCGTCGGTCTCTTGACCGCTAACTAACCAGGCGTGAAAACAAGGCCGGGCTCCCTCCGGGGTTGCCAGCGCTACTTCACGTTCGCGAGTGCCGCAAGAACATCGACGGCCAGCTCCCTTCGGTCATGTTGCCGGCTGACAGCGAACGACATCCTCGCAACCTTCGCTCGGGCGCGAGCCGCCTTCGACAAACGATGAGTCTTCAGCCGCATGGCACTGGCTACCTTGGCCATACGCCTTGGGTGTTAAGGCCGCGGCCGCGCGCTCAAGACCGGCGCATCGCGACGACGCTGAAGGGCGACATAGGCGGATGGGACGAGGTACAGGGTCACGAGGGTTGACAGGCTCAGCCCGCCAATAACGGCGAGGGCGAGGGGCTTTTGCAATTCGGCGCCGGCGCCGAGGCCCAACGCCAGCGGCAAGAGTCCAAACAGCGTGCAGAGCGTAGTCATCAGGATGGGACGCAGGCGAACGCGGGCGGCGGCCAGCATGGCCTCTTCCAGGCTGACGCCCTCGACGTGCCGGCGCTCCGCGAAGTCGAGCAGCACGATTCCGTTCTTGACGACCAGGCCTATCAGCAGAATCAGGCCCATCGCCGACGAGACGTTGAGGTCGGTGCCGGTGACGATCAGCAGCGCGAAGGCGCCGCCCAGTGACAGCGGCGCGGCCGCGATGATCAGGACGGCGGCCGTGAACCGGCGGAACTGCGCGACGAGAATCACGAACACCAGAGCGCTGGCGATCGCGAAGACGACCAGCAATTCACGAAACGCCTGGCGCTGCGACGCGTACTGCCCTCCCACTTCGGAGTTGTAGCCGACTGGCAACTTGATCGTGACAAGCGCGGCGCGAATCTCGGTCACGGCGCTGCCCAGATCGCGGTTCTCCAGCCGGGCGGTCACCATCGCCATCTGCCGCAGGTTTTCCCGGAGCAGTTCCTCCTGGCCGTTGTCTCGCGTGATCGTCGCCAGTGTCGAGGCCGCCGTCAGCGTGCCATCAGCGCCGCGGACCATGGTGGCCGACATCCGCGACTGGTCCGCGCGAAACGCGTCCGGGTAGCGCACCCGCACCGGGATCGATCGGTCGAGGAGTCGAAGATCGGTGGCCACGTTGCCGGCCCAGGCCGACGACAACTGTTGCGTGACCTGTTCAACCGTCAAACCGATCCGGCCCGCTTGCACCGGATCCACGCGCCACGTGACCTCGGGATTTCCCAGCGAGGATCCTACAACGTCAACCACGCCGTCGATCTTCTCGAGGATCGGCTCAACTTTCTCCGCGATCTCAGCCAGCGTCACCGGGTCATCACCGAAGATCTTCACTTCGATGGGGTCCGGGTTGCCTTCCAGGTCGCCCAGCATGTCCTGCAGCAGC
>JBKJJZ010000225.1:0-4076 GCA_046597705.1 Vicinamibacterales bacterium
AAGGCGTTCGAGAACCTGGAGTTCGCGCACACCAATGTGGTGCCGCACGTGCTCGGCCCCAATGCCGCGTATGTGACCGCAGACTACATGATCAAGGCCAAGACTGGTGACCGGCTCCTTGATAGCGGAGGACTCGCGACCATGGTGCTATCAAAAGACACCACCGGGTGGAAGATCCGACACACCTCCACGGCGGCCAGACGCCGCCCGGCCACCACGGTAACCAGCGCTCGCTAGCGCGGCCTGATTGATGCGCCGCCTCATTCCCCTCGTTGCCGTTTTGTTGCTGGCCGCCACGCTGGGCGTGGCGGCGCATGACTTCTGGCTGGTCCCGGATCCGATGGCCGCCGGCAGCACCGGCGAGCTGGTCATCCGTGGCCAGACCAGCAGTGCCTTTCCCACCAGTGAGTCAGCCGTTGCCGTGGACCGAATCACCGACGCCACAATCATCAACGCCGCCGGGCTGGCCACAATCACCGCGCGATCCATCGACGGTGTTTCTCTGCTCCTGCGGCACCGGCCTGGCCAACAGGGCCAGCAGGTGATCGGCGTGGCACTCGGTTGGCGGCATGTGAAGGAAACCGCCGCAAGTTTTCGTAATTATCTGGTGCTCGAAGGGGCGGAAGACGCCTTGAAACGGTTTGAACAGGCCGGCACGCTGCCAACGGCTGACGTTGTCCGCCGGTATGCCAAATACGCGAAAACGATCGTCGAATTCGGATCCGGTCCCAGAGCGTTCGACCGCACCGCCGGTCATCCGTTGGAGTTCGTCCCCCTGACAGACCCGTCCGCGCCCGGTGGAATGGCGCCACCGCGTGTGCGCATCCTGTTTCAAGGTAAACCGCTGGCGAACGCCCGCATTCACGCTGGTCGCGCACCGACGAGCGGGCAACCCCCAGACAAAGACCACGACCTGCTGTCCTCACCCGACGGCGTTGTCACGGTCCCGGCCGACGTGACCGGACTCTGGAACGTGCGCACCATCCACGTCGTGCAGTCACCAAAAGGCGCTGACGCCAACTGGGACGTGCATTGGGCCAGTCTGGTGTGGCGCACGCACCGATGACCGTCAAGGCGGTCCCATTTGACCCGCGGGCGAGTTGTCCGCAAAGATTAGTCGCAGTGTTCCGCCTTGGTCTGGTTCTTTGCGTGTGCCTCGCGTTGCCCGTGAACGCCGCGACGGCAGTGTACGCCCACCTGCATACCGACAGCGGACACTCAAACGAACACCACGACGGCCGGCAAGTGCACCGCCACGCGGAACCAACAGAATCGCATCACGATGGGCAGCATTCAGATACGCCGGCCCCGGAGTGGCCGTTGTCGGAAACGGCGACCGTTTCGCTGACGGTTGCGGCCTGGCGTCCCGCGCTGACACCGATGTCGGCCTCGCTCCCTGCGGCGGTTCATACACCGTGGCTCACAGCCCCTGAGACTCCGCCCCTTCCGTCCGCAGGGCACGCGCCGTCAGTTGAGGCGATAAGTCACGCAGCGAATCTCCCCGACGATCCCACCACGACGGGTCCCGCGCTACGCGGACCGCCCCGCTAACCTCCCCAGTCTCAAAATCGCTGTCTCACGGCTGTCGCAGGTTCGCGACGACCGTGGTGATTTGTGCGCGGATCATCTGCGCGAGGAAGACTAGGCAGGTCCTGTAAAACATGACGCGAACGCTTGCTATCTGGACGACGGCACTGATCGCCGGGTTGGGAGCCACCGTGGGCACCCAGCCCGCCCCGCCTCAGCAACCGGCGGGCCCCATCACATTGCGCGATGCGGTGGCGCTCGCGCTCGAGCACAGTCCGGCGCTCCGCTCGTTTGATTGGGGACGACGAGCGGCGGAGGCGCGCACCCTGCAGGCCGGGCGCCGCACCAACCCGACGGTGTCGGGCACGATTGAAGACATCGGCGCAGGCGGCGCGACCGTCCAACCTCAGGCCACATTGCAACTCGGGCAGCTGGTTGAACTGGGTGGCAAGCGGGCCGCCCGGCAACAGGTGGCATCAGCCAGGACCGCACTCGCGGGCTGGGACTACGAAGCGGCCCGGTTGGACGTACTGACCCAGGTGACGACCGCGTTTGTTGGTGTGCTGGCGGCCCAGGACGCCGTGCAACAGACGTCGGCGGCACTGGCGCTGGCTGAACAGGTCCGCAGTGTCGTTGGCGATCGCGTCACAGCCGGTGTTGTCTCGCCCATTGAGTCGACCCGAGCCGATGTATTGGTGGCGACCGCCCGAATCGAACGCGACCAGGCCCGACACGCGCTGGACGCCGGCCGTCGTCAACTGGCGGCGCTGTGGGGCAGTCCGGAGGCGACGTTCACGCAGGCCATGGGGGCCCTCGTTGCCATGCCCGCCGTGCCGTCGTTTGCGTCACTTGAGGCGGCACTGCCGAAGACGCCCGAGCAGGCCCGCTGGACCAGCGAGATCGAACAGCGTGTCGCCACGTTGGCGCTCGCGCGGTCGACGAGGGTACCTGACGTGACGGTGTCGGCCGGGTACCGCCGATTTACCAGCGAAGGCCGCAACGCCTTCATCGTCGGCGCCACCATTCCAATTCCCTGGTTCGACCGCAACAGGGACGGCATTCGCGCTGCCGAGGCCGATATCGAACGGGCGCGTGCCGAAGCCGCCGCGGCGAGCATCGATCTGCGTTCGCGCCTGGCCGCTGCGTATCAGGATCTCGCAAGCGCGGCTGACGCGGTCACGGTGCTTCGCACCACGGTGATCCCGTCCGCGCAGTCCGTCTTCGACGCGGTGCAGGAAGGCTACCAGCTCGGGCGATTCGGATTGCTTGACGTGCTCGACGCCCAACGCACACTGACGGACGCGCACCGTCGCCGCCTTGACGCGCTGACGCGCTTTCATGTTGCCGTGACGTATGTGGAACGTCTCACCGGCATCCCGTTGCCGTTGGAAGGAACACCGAGATGACCAAGAAGATTCTGATTGCCGCGGTCGGAGTGGTCGCAGCCCTGATCGTCGGCGTCTGGTATTTCACTGGGCCCTCGGACCCTGATGACGCGGCCGTCGGCGCGGCCGAGTATCCGCGAGGCCCACGCGGCGCACGGCTGCTCTCCGCACAAGGCCTGCAGCTGGAAGTCACGATCTATGAAACCGGCGTGGAGCCGCATTTTCGTGTGTATCCCTACGACGATTCCACCGCACTGATTCCGCCCGGTGAGGTCACGCTCACGGTCGAACTGCACCGGCTCGGTGGCCGGGTCGACCGCATCGCGTTCACGCCGCAAGCCGACTACCTGCTTGGTCAGGGCATCGTCGAAGAGCCGCATTCGTTCGACGTGAAGCTGGTCGCCGTACGCGGGGGCCGGCGGCACGAGTGGTCGTACGCACAGATTGAAGGCAAGGTGCAGCTGACAGATGCGGTGCTCGCCAGCACGGGCATCACGATCCAGCCCGTCGCTCCACGGATGATGGCCACGCCGTTTGATGTGCCCGGTCAGATCGTCGCGGACGACACCAAGGTCGCGCACGTGGTGCCCCGGTTGTCCGGGATGGTCACGCGTGTGGGATTCAAAGTCGGTGACCGGGTTCGACGCGGCGAGGTGTTGGCCGTGATCCACAGCCGGGAACTGGCCGATGCCCGTAGCACCTATCTGGTCGCCACCCATCACACGGAGTTTGCGAAGGCGGCGGCGGTGCGCGAAGAGGCGCTGTGGCGAAAGAAGATCTCGGCTGAGCAGGACCACCTGGCGGCCAAACGCGACTACGAGGAGGCGGCGCACACGGAAACCGTGGCGGCGCAGAAGTTGATCGCGCTTGGCGACACCGATGAGTCGGTTGCCGCACTTGAATCCGCCGCACCTGAATCCTTGCCTCGCTACGAGATTCGAGCGCCACTCGACGGTGCGGTGCTTGAGCGAGATGTCACGCTCGGTGAGGCCGTGGGCACCGATCGCGCGCTGTTCGTGGTTGGCGACCTCTCGTCGGTCTGGGTGGACGCCACCCTGAGCGCCGCCGACATCGGCCAGGTGCGCATGGGGCAGGCGGCCACCATCCATTCAGTTGATCTCGGTCGTGAGGTGTCGGGCCGCGTCACGTATTTGAGTCCGCGTG
>JBKJJZ010000302.1:0-4077 GCA_046597705.1 Vicinamibacterales bacterium
GTGAGGTGCAGGCGCATGCGGCGTCGGGCCCGCGCACCAATTTCATCCGCCTGATCGTCGGGGATCGCGTGATGGTGGCGCTGGCGCCAACGGATCACACGAGAGGCCGCGTCATCAGGCGGTTGCCGAAGGCCCGATAGGCTGGGCCGGGCGAGCACGTAGGGCGTGGCTTGAGCCGCGCCGGGAGCGAGGAAGAGGAAGAAGCGATGAAGGTACGAGCATCGGTCAAACGAATTTGTGTCAAGTGCAAGGTTGTGCGCCGGCAGGGTGTCGTGCGCGTGATCTGCTCGAATCAGAAGCACAAGCAGCGTCAGGGATAACGACATGGCACGAATTTCAGGCGTCGATCTTCCGCGCACGAAGCGGATCGAGATTGGACTTACGTACATCTACGGCATCGGACGGAAGCGGGCAACCGACATTCTGACCGCGGCCGAGGTGAGCGGTGACATCCGGGTGAAGGACTTGTCGGAAGACGATGTCCGCAAGATCAGCCGGGTGATCGAGGAGCAGGGACGCGTTGAAGGCGACCTGCGCAAGGAAGTCTCGATGAACATCAAGCGGTTGGTGGAAATTGGCAGCTACCGCGGCTCACGGCACCGGCGCAACCTGCCGGTCCGCGGCCAGCGCACGCGCACCAATTCACGCACCCGTAAGGGGCCGCGCAAGGGCGCGGTCGCCCGCAAGAAATCAGAGTAGGACGGAGTAGTTTAGATGGCCAAAACGCAAGCAGCAGACGCCGCCACCCCCGAGTCGGGCAAAGCCAAGGGCAAGGCAGGCAAGCCCAAGAAGGCGTTCAAGAAGCGCGGCGAAAAGCGCGTGGTGCACCACGGCTTCGCCCACATCCAGGCGTCCTTCAACAACACGGTGATCACCATTACCGACACCGAGGGCAACGTCATTGCCTGGTCGAGTTCTGGTGGCATCGGGTTCAAGGGCTCGCGCAAGGGCACGCCGTTCGCGGCCACCCAGGCGGCGATGTCCGCCGGCAATGTGGCCAAGACCTACGGTCTCAGGTCGCTCGAGGTTCGCATCAAGGGACCCGGCGCCGGCCGGGAGTCGGCGATTCGCGCGCTGCAGACCGTGGGCATCGACGTGAAGTCGATTCGCGACGTCACGCCGATTCCGCACAATGGCTGCAGGCCATCCAAGCGCCGGCGCGTGTGACGGCACAGGCATTTAGTACGCATCAGTTTCGAAGGACATAGACGATGGCGAGATATATCGGTCCGGTTTGCCGGTTGTGCCGGCGCGAAGGCATGAAGCTTTTCCTCAAGGGCGAGCGTTGCTACACGGAGAAGTGCGCGATCGAGAAGCGCAATGTGCCTCCTGGCCAGCACGGCCCATCGCGGCGCCGCGCCAAGGTGGCGGGCTACGGCATTCAGCTGCGCGAGAAGCAGAAGGTCAAGCGAACGTATGGCGTGCTGGAGAACCAGTTCCGCCGGTACTTCGAGGCCGCCGACCGGCAGAAGGGCGTGACCGGTGAACTGCTGTTGCAGTCGCTCGAGCGCCGCCTCGACAACGTCATCTACCGCGTGGGATTCTCCACCTCGCGCGCGCAGGCGCGGCAGCTGGTGCGCCACGGACACTTCCTGGTGAACGGCAAGAAGGTGGACATCCCGTCGTACGCCGTCCGTCAGGGCGATACCATCGCCGTGCGTCATGGCAGCGTCGAAAACGCGTCCATCAAGCACGCCATGGAAGAGGACAAGGGCCGGGGCGTACCCGAGTGGCTGACCATGGAAGCGTCAGGATCATCGGCACGCATTTCATCGCTGCCAACGCGGCAGCAGATCAACCTGCCCGTGCAGGAACAGTTAATCGTCGAGCTTTATTCGAAGTAAAGCGTTGTACTCGAAGTAAGAAAGCAGCTTGTCCCGCCGAAGCTCCAGGAGGAGCGTAGGCGGACCAATCACCGGCCCGCAGCCCTTCAGACCTGCGGCGGGAGGCCGGTGACAACACCGCAGGTCTGGCGGGCGGGATAACCGGCCGTTGGCGAAAGGACGAGAGCAATGTTGTGGAAAGGTTTTCAGCGGCCCAAGAGGCTGGACTTCGAACGTGAGACCCTGACGGATCGGTTCGGCCGGTTCACCGCGCAGCCATTCGAGCGTGGGTTCGGCACGACGGTGGGCAACGCCATGCGGCGCGTGCTCCTGTCATCGATCGAAGGGGCGGCGGTGACGGCCGTCAAGATTGAGGGCGTGCAGCACGAATTCTCGCCGATCCAGGGCGTGGTGGAAGATGCCACGGACCTGATCCTCAACCTCAAGCAGATCCCGCTCAAGGTGCACACCGATCAGCCCAAGACGCTGACCGTGCGTGTGACCAAGCCGGGTGAAGTGCGCGCGCGCGACATCCAGGCGGATGCCGACGTGGAAATCCTCGAGCCCGATGCGCACATCGCGACGGTGAGCGAGGGCGGCAAGCTCGAGCTGGAGCTGCGCATCAAGCGCGGTCGCGGCTATGTGTCGGCCGACAAGAACTTCGATGAGGATCTCGGCATCGGCTGGATTCCCATTGACTCGGTCCACTCGCCCATCAAGAAGGTCAACTACGTCGTGGAAGCGGCGCGCGTCGGTCAGACGACCGACTACGACAAGCTGACGCTGGAAGTCTGGTCCAATGGCGCGGTGACGCCCCGCGACGCCGTGTCGCTGGCCGCCAAGCTCATCCGTGACCACTTCACGATCTTCGTGAGCCTCGAAGACCTCGGGGAATCGGCGCTTGACGCGGGTGGCGACACGCCGCTGTCGTCGGGCAACGAACATCTCGACAAGAGCGTGGAAGAGCTGGAGCTTTCGGTCCGCTCGTACAACTGTCTCAAGAACGCGAACATCCGGACGATTCGCGAGCTGGTGCAGAAGAGCGAAGGCGAGATGCTCAAGACCAAGAACTTCGGGCGCAAGTCGCTCAACGAAATCAAGGAAATCCTTACCACGATGGGCCTGAGCCTGGGCATGCGCCTGGATCAGTCGGGCGCCGCGGAATAGTCAGGAACGGATTGTATGCGTCATCGAGTAGCACACCGAAAACTCGGTCGGGTCACTGAACACCGGATTGCCATGCTCCGGAATCAGGCCTCCGACCTGATCAAATACGGCCGGATCACGACGACCGTCGCACGGGGCAAGGAACTGCGACCGTTCGTCGAGCGGCTGATCACGCTGGCCAAGCGCAGCCTCGGCGACGAGCCGAGTTCACCCAAGGGCGTGACTGCACGACGGGCTGTGGCTGTGGATATCGTGGACAAGGCGGTCGTCAAGACGCTGTTCACGTCGATTGCACCGCGCTACGCGGATCGCAAGGGCGGCTACACGCGCCTGATGCGCGCCGGGTACCGCCGTGGCGACAGCGCCGAGATCGCGGAGATCGAACTGTTGGGCAGTGAGTACGATCCCAACGCTGAAGCCGCGAAGACCAAGGCGGCCGAAGCCGACAAGCCGAAGAAGACGTCGGTGGGCGGACGCATCCGCCAGGCGCTTACCGGTGGTCGGCAGAAGCCGGATGCACAGGGTGGCGCCAAGGCCGACAAGCAGGCCAAGGGCGGCAAGCGCGTCACGACGCCGAGAAAAGCCGGCGGGTCGTAGGGAATCGAGAATCGGTAATCGGGAATCGAAGGGCTCGGCAGCGCCAGTTGCCGGGCCCTCATGCCGTACTGCCGCGGCGGAGCTGCCGGACATTCACTTCGCGGGCCCCGAGACGCGCCTGGAGTTCAGACTCCCACGGCCATTCGAGCGGTTCGGTGCGGCAGCAATACAGGTTCAGCGCCGCCACGCCGCTTTCAGGATAGGTATGGATCGTCAGATGGGATTCCGACAGCAGCACGATTCCCGTCACGCCTCCGTGGCCGGCGAACGCATGCCACACGGCGGGCGCCAGTGGATGGAGGCGCAGGTCCGCACAGATGCTGGCAAACAGTTGCTGCAGGCGAGGCATGGATTGAAGCCCGTCGGCTGAACAGCCTCGCGCATCGATCACGTACTCCGTTCCGGTGGCGACGCCGCCGGTCTTCGCCGGCGGCCCCACAGGTGATTGCCACTGCAGTCCTTCAGCGGATGCGCCCGTCGCATTCAGTCC
>JBKJJZ010000450.1:0-7336 GCA_046597705.1 Vicinamibacterales bacterium
CTGTCGTACCGAATCTCAGCGACGCGTACAAGAGGAACCGTCCGCAGGAGCCGAATTCCCGAAAGCCATTACCCTTTAGGGGCGCCAGACTGGCGCGGCTAAAGCCACGCCACGTACTGCAGGCATGTGAAAACTGCCATAAGATCCTTCAGACATGCGATTGAGGTCATTGATGATGGCAGGGATGCTGCTGATGTCTGCCTGCGCGGGGAGGCCGACTGCCGACGATGGGATCGTGCTGCTGACGCGCGCCGGCTGCGTGGGCACAGAGACCATGCGCGCCAATTTGGAAACCGCCGCGCGCGCACTGACGCCCCAGGCGGCATTCACAGTCGTCGATCTCGACACACTGCCCGAAGACGACGTGAGGCGCGGGTATCCGACGCCGACGCTGTTGTTCGCGAACCGGGACGTGTTCGGACTCGCGGTACCGAAGCCGCCTCTTCCGCAGCCCACCTGACGGTTCTACCGGGGCGGAGTTCCGTCCCACGACGTGATTCGCGAGGCACTCGCGAAGTTGCGGTCCTGAGCTGAGCCGCTTCCTGAAGTGTCTGTGCGCATGATGGTCGCCGCCGGCCTCAACTCCGGGAGTTGTGTGCTGGATGTCGGGGGGGGGAATTCGGGGCTGGTGGATTACCTGGTCGGCCACGGCCTCTGGGCGTGGGCACGCGGTTCGACGACCCAGTGGGGTCATTGGCGACGCTTTCCGAACCAGTGCATGAGGACGTGACGCAGACGCTGAAACGCCGGGTCCTGACAGCGAGTCAGACTGAGTCTCGTTGCGAGGGCCTCATAGTGCCTCGACGAACGGGGCAGGCCCACTTCTTCGCAGACGACTTCGAAGGCTTCCTTTGGGCGCGCGGGCTTGCCAGCATCACTAAAGGTGAATGCTCTGGACTGCAGCCACTGGCGAATCGGCGTTGGGGAATCAACTGTGCATCCAGGTCAGCTTCCAGTTCCTCAGGAGCGCGTGAAGAGCCGCAGCCTTCGTAATCGAGGACCATCGTGGCGTGCGCATAGCGGCGGCGCTCAATCTTCAGGAGCTGAGCTCCTCGGCTGCGGACACCTCCGTCGCGTCCCGCCTCGACGACGATTCTGCAATCGATGGGCCGAATGCCGAGCGCTGTGTGTCGCCGAACAGCTCCACGAATCATGAATTCCGTATTCTTGTCGGGAACCAGCATCAGAAGGTCGGGCATCGGCTAGCTCAGGATGCCAGACGCGAACAGGTATCCAAGGTCGGGTTCGCCACGCTTCCACTCCTGCAACGCGGGATGATGATCACCGCCCACGATGTCGGTTGCGCCCGAGGCATCCTTGCCGAAGCACAGCACGTCATTGGGTTCGACCATGTTCAGGGCCACGGCGCTGTGCGTAGCCATCAGGACCTGCCCTGCGTAGATGGACGACAGGGATTGGACCACCGTCTCGATCGCCTTCGGATGGATACCGTTCTCTGGCTCCTCTATCAGGAACGTACCGGGGAGGGCATCGTCGAGGTACGCGGGGATCGTGAGAGCCAGCAGCCGAAGCGTACCGTCCGACACAAGCCATGACGGTACCGCTGCGCCATTGTCGTACTTCACAACAAGATAGCGATGCCGGTCCTCCGGGCGCTCAATCGTGGTGATGTCGACAACATCCCTCAGTGCCGTCCGCACATGACTGAGCCACTGCCGAAACCGCTTTCTGTCCTTCTTCAGTGTGTCCACCACCCACGGAAGGTTTGAACCGTCGGGTTGAAAGGCGCGTCCTCCCCCAGGTGGGCTGGGCTGTCTGATTTGATGGCCATTCAGCGACAGGGTCTGCACACCAGTTTCCAGGGCGTCGCGAAACCAGAGGCTCACGGGAAAGGCCTCAGAGTCTGCCGGGACGTTTGCCAACGCCGACTTTGAGCGCCCCAGCTTGAAGGACGGCATATACGACTTGCGTCCCTGCGTGTAGTAGTTGTCGTTCCCGCCAGGCTTCTTGGTAATCGCAGCCTTGCGCCCCTTTGCTGACTTGAGCAACAGGCTGTCTGTGAGAACACGCGGCTGTGGGAACGCCAGCCTGGGTTGCTGTTCGATGGTTTGCGCCGGTCCCCGGAGCCACAGCGTCTCATGGTCGAGACCCACTTTGTCATCATCCAATGACATGCCGACCTGCACCTCGTATCGAACGTGCGAATACCGGCGCATGTCGTCTGCCATCTTCCCGCGGACCGTTTCCGGGATCTCTGCTTCGACGGCAAGCTGAAAAGAACGGCCTGCGCCCATCCAGGATCAATTTCTCGAACGTCACACTGCGTTCGGTCGTCGTTTGCGACACGTCCCCCCGATTGCGCATCAGCGTGGACAAGAACGCGATCACGTCCAGGAAGGTTGTCTTGCCGCTCCCATTGGGACCCACCAGGACCCGGAATCTGCCGAGGTCCTGCTCGATGGCCTTAAGGCTCCGGAAGTTCCGTGCCTCGATGCGGCTGAACATTGGACTGTGATTATATGGGCGACCAAACGCGATGCGCAGTTCGATTCGGCACGGGACCAGGTCACGATGGCGGCCATCAGTCCGCTGTAGCACGGTCTACGTCTGTCGCTAGGGTGTCGTCGGCTTTCCTTGTAGGCGATGACGAGGAAGTTGCCGGAACCGCAAGCTGGGTCGAACACGCGAATCTTCGCCATGCGCTTGCGCAGGTTCAACAGCGCGCGCGAGTTGTCGCCGGCTTCATCCAGCTTGGCCCGCAGTTCGTCGAGGAAAAGTGGACTGAGCACTTTCAGGATGTTCGGGACGCTGGTGTAGTGCATCCCGAGCGCACCGCGCTCGTCATCGTCGGTCACGGCCTGGATCATCGAGCCGAAGATGTCCGGGTTGATCCTGGTCCAGTCGAGATTCCCGATGTGGAGCAGATACGAGCGCGCGATCTGCTGAAGCGCGGGACATCCATGTTGCCGGAGAAGAGGCCGCCGTGGACGTACGGGAAATCCTTCGACCAACGCGGTAGCCCGGCGGCTTTGCGCTCCTCGTCCGTCCCGCTCATTGCGCGGAACAAGACGCTTACAACCTCGTGAGTATTCGAGGAGTCTGGCGCGCCCATCTTCGCGACAGTGTCCGTGAAGAGGCGCTTGCCGGTGAAGATGTCTGTGTCTTCCGAGGAGAAGCACAAGATCAACCGCGCCATGAAATGGTTCATGTCGTGCCGGCGGGCGTCGGTGCCCCATTCCGGGTTGTCCTTCAGAAGCTCAACGTAGAGGCGGTTGAGCCGGCTCGTCGCGCGAATGTCGAAGGAGTTCTCGGCGATCTGCTTGACAGTGGTGATCCCGGCAAGCGGCAGGAAGAAGCCGAAGTGGTCCGGAAAGTCCTTGTACGCGCAGGCAACCGTTTCGCCGCTGGCGAGGTCCTCGGCCTCGAGGTCGGCGCCGTCGGTGGCGAGTATGAATTTCACCTTGGCCTTGGCAGTCGCAGGGCTGTCCTTGAGTGCCCTGAGGGCGCCTGTGACCTTACCGGGATCGCAGGTGAGGATGTGGATGTTGCTGGTCTGGAGGACGCCGCCCAGATCGGACTTGTTCGAGGCACCAACGCGCAGACGCTTGATGGTGGTGTCCTTATTGCCGAACGCCTCGAGGAAGGCGTACGGAAAGTTCACCCGGTCGAACGGCTGGTCCGCGAGATCTGTGACGGCCTGTTCGATTTCAACGGCGTTCAACGGTCAGTCCTCTGTGTAGGGCCCTGCGGCTATTAGTATGCTGGCAACCGCGCGCACGGCGGGTTTCGCTGTGTCAATTCAGTCCCACGGCCACCAGCGTCCATCGGGGATGCTAGCACTGGCGGAAGCAGGGCTGTCGGACGTTTTCGGCGCCTGAGCGAATCCGCGTTTCACACGTCGTCCCCTCGCGCGGTCATCCGGTACAACACGGGTAGCACCAGCAACGTCAGCAGTGTAGACGACAGAATGCCGCCGGAGACGACGGTTGCGAGGGGCCGCTGCACCTCAGCGCCCGTGCCGGTCGCCAGCGCCATCGGCAGGAAGCCGAGCGATGCCACCAGTGCGGTCATCAGCACAGGGCGCAGACGCGCGATGGCGCCATCAAACACGGCTGCATCCAGCGATTTGCCTTCCGCGCGCAACCCGTTGATGAAGCTCAACATGACCAGGCCGTTGAGCACCGCCACGCCCGAAAGGGCGATGAATCCGACGGCCGCGGAAATCGAGAAGGGAATATCGCGCACCCATAGAAAAAACACGCCGCCGGTGAGCGCCAGGGGAATGCCGGTGAACACCAGTAACGCATCACGTACATTGCCGAAGGTCACAAACAGCAGCGTGAAGATCAGGACCAGCGCGAATGGCACCACCACCATCAACGTCCGGCGGGCCGACAGGAGTTGTTCAAACTGACCACCCCACGTCGTCCAATAGCCGGCAGGAATTTCAACATCCGCCGCGATGCGCTCTTCGGCCTCGGCCACAAACGATCCGATGTCGCGCCCACGGACGTTGGCGGTGACGACGACGCGGCGTTTGCCATCTTCGCGACTGATTTGATTCGGCCCCGGCGCCACGTCAAAAGTCGCCACATCGCCCAATGGAACAAATCCACGTCGGTCGGGCAGAGGGACCGGCAGACGCTTCAGCCCGTCCATGTCGGTGCGCAGGCGCTCGGGGAGGCGCACGATGATTTCGAAGCGCCGGTCCCCCTCGAAGATCTGTCCCGCCGTGCGTCCGCCGATGGCGACCTCCACCACCTCCTGGACCTCAGCCATTGGCAGGCCCAGTCGCGCGATGGCGGCGCGATCGACCTGGATCGTGAGCACCGGCAGACCTGTGGTCTGCTCCAGCGTCACATCCGATGCCCCGGGGATGGTCGCGAGGACCGCTTCAACGCTTTCGCCGACTTCAGCCAATGTGTCGAGGTCGTCCCCGTGGATCTTGACGGCCACGTCACTGCGCACGCCGGCAATCAACTCGTTGAAGCGCATCTGGATGGGCTGCGTGAACTCATAGTTGTTGCCGGGCAGCGACAGCAGTTCCGTTTCCATCTGGCGCAACAACGAGACTTTGGTCCGGCCGGGATCGGGCCAATCCTCAGGTCGCTTCAACATGACATAGGTATCGGCCACGCTGGGCGGCATCGGGTCGGTGGCGATTTCGGCCGTGCCGAGTTTTGAGAACACGTAATCCACTTCTGGATAGGTCTTCAGCTTCCGCTCGAGTGCATGCTGCATATCGACCGCCGTGGACAAACTTGTGCCGGGAATGCGGAGGGCATGCAGCAGCAGGTCGCCTTCGTCGAGGCTGGGCAGGAATTCACTGCCGAGCCGCGTGGCCATCAACCCGCTGCCCAGGAGCAGAGCCAGGGCGCCCAGGGCCGTGACCGCGCGATGTCGCAGCGCCAGACGGAGCGAGGGCGCATACGCGCGGGTGGCCGCGGCGATCAGCGGGTTCTCGCGTTCGGAGAGGCGGCCTGTGGCGAACACGGCGACTGCGGCCGGCACAAAGGTGATCGACAGAATCATCGCGCCGATAAGTGCCGCCAGCACGGTGAACGCCATCGGGTAGAACATCTTGCCCTCGATGCCCGTGAGCGTCAGGATCGGCAGGTACACGATCATGATGATGATTTCGCCGAACATGGTGGCGCGTCGCACCTCGCGGGAGGCGCTGAACACGGTTTCGAATCGTTCGGCGCGCGTGAGCACCCGCCCCAGTTCCTGCTGTCGTATCGTCAGTCGCCGGATGCAGTTCTCGACGATGATGACGGCGCCATCGACGATGATGCCGAAGTCGAGTGCGCCAAGGCTCAGCAGGTTGCCGCTGACGCCCCACTCGACCATGCCCGTGATGGCGAACAGCATCGAGAGCGGGATCACGCATGCGGTGATCAGCGCCGCGCGAATGTTGCCGAGAAAGAAGAAGAGGACCACGATGACCAGCAGGGCGCCGAGGGTGAGGTTGTGGCGAACGGTGGCGATCGTCTCGTCCACCAGTGTCGAGCGGTCATAGACCGTCTTCGCCTTGATGCCCTCCGGCAACGTCGTGTTGATCTCAGCCATGCGCTCGGCCACACGTTGCGAGACGATGCGGCTGTTTTCGCCCATCAACATGAACGCCGTGCCGAGCACGACCTCGCGCCCGTCTTCAGTGGCTGCACCGGTCCGCAGTTCCTTGCCAAGGATGACCTCACCGATGTCCGTGAGGTAGACAGGTGTGCCCTGGCGGGTACCGACGACGAGTTGTCGCAGGTCGTCGAGCGAAGTGATCTGGCCTGGCGCCCGCACCAGATACTGCTCGCCGCTGCGTTCGATGTATCCGGCACCCACGTTGCCGTTGTTGGCGGCGAGCGCGGACAGCACGTCCCGGAAGGTCAGGCCGTGCGCGACCAGCTTGGAAGGGTCGGGCGTGACGTGAAACTGGCGGGTGTATCCCCCGATGCTGTTGACATCCGCCACGCCCGGAACCGTGCGCAGTTGCGGCCGCACGATCCAGTCTTGAATCGTGCGCAGGTACATGCCCTGCGCCACTGGATCCCCGTCAATGGGCGGATCGTGTTCCACCGTCCACAGGAAGATCTCCCCCAGGCCGGTAGCGATGGGCCCCGACGAGGGGACGATGCCGGCCGGAAGTACGGCGGCGGCTCCCTGCACACGCTCGTTGACCAACTGACGGGCAAGATAGATATCCGTCCCGTCTTCAAAGACGACTGTGACCTGCGAGAGCCCGTACCGCGAGAGCGAGCGTGTCTCTTCGAGCCGCGGCAGTCCCGCCAGTGCGGTTTCGATCGGGAATGTAATGCGCTGCTCGGCTTCCAGCGGTGAAAATCCAGGCGCCTCCGAGTTGACCTGCACCTGCACGTTGGTGATGTCAGGCACGGCATCAATCGGCAGCCGTTGGTAGTTGTACGCGCCGAAGACGCCCGCGCCGAGCGTCAGCACCAGCACGAGCCAGCGGTGTGCGATGGAAAAATTCAGAATGCGTTCGATCATGCTTAGTGCCGCCTAGTGGTCGTGGGTGGCGCCGAGTTTGCCGATCTCGGCTTTGATGGCGAAGCTGTTGGTGGCGGCGTAGCGGTCACCGGGTGAGAGGCCTGCCACCACTTCCACCCAGGTGCCGTCCGATCGGCCGAGCGTGAGCGGCCGGGCCTCGAACCATTCGCCGAATCGGAAAAACGCGACCTGCCAGTCCCGGAATGTCTGGATTGCCGACACCGGGATGGCCATCGACACCTCCGCAGACTCCTTGACGAGCTTCACGGTGACAAACAGCCCTGGTCGCAACGTGCCGTCGGTGTTGGCAATGGTGAACCGCGCAGTGCCCTTGCGGGTCTCCGGGTCGACACGCGGACTCAAATACGTGACGCGG
>JBKJJZ010000490.1:0-3299 GCA_046597705.1 Vicinamibacterales bacterium
GGATCGTTGGCGCCACCGGCGTTGCCCAGGGCGTTCACCACTTCGTCGCCGAGGACGTGCACGACTTTGCCTGGACGACCAGTCCTGACTTCATCGAACGCATCGAAAAGTTCGAACACGCCGGCCTGCCGCACGTGACGATGCGCCTGCTGCTTCAGCCGAGGCACGAGAAGCAGGCGGACCGCCACTTCGCCGCCACGCGCGCGGCGCTCCGTTACTATGGCGAGTGGTTCGGGCCATACCCGTACTCGCACATTACGATCGTGGATCCGGTGACACCGGTGAATCCGGACGTGCAGGGAGGCTCCACTGGCGGCATGGAATACCCGATGCTGTTCACGGCCGGCACGCGCAACTGGGTTCCTCTGATGGGCGCGCAGCCTGAGAGCGTCACCATCCACGAAGCGGGCCATCAATTCTGGTACGGCATCGTCGCCACCAACGAAGTCGAACATGCCTGGATGGATGAGGGTTTTAACACCTGGTCCACGGGGCGGGTGATGGAAGCGGCGTTCCCAAATCAGTTTGTAACGGCGGAACGATACTTCGGCGGGTTCATGCCATGGGCGTACACCGACGTGCCGTGGTCGCGCCCAATCGACGGCAATCGCTTGAACGCGTATCGAGCGTCGGCCAACTCGGACGTGCAGTCCACTCCAACGTGGCAGTATTGGCCGGGCAGCGCCAGTCAGATTTCGTATAACAAGACCGCGTTGTGGCTGGCCACGCTGGAGCGCCATCTCGGCTGGGACACGATGCAGCGGCTGATGGCCACACATTTCGCGCGGGGCGCGTTTCGGCACCCGACGCCGGAGGAATTCTTCGCGGTGGCGAACGAGGTGGCCGGCAAGGATCTCTCGTGGTTCTTTGACGCCATGGTTCGCAGCAGCGCGTCGTTCGACTATGCGGTCACCCAGGTGACGAACACGGCGTCCGCCACCGGCTTCGAATCCGTGGCGATCGTGCGACGACTTCAGGATGGTATTTTTCCACTCACGATCAAGCGGACGTACGCTGACGGCACGACCGACATCGCGGCGTGGGATGGCAAGGCTCGGTGGAAGGCAATCACGAACCGCGGCGCTTCACGGCTGGTGCGCGTCGAAGTTGATCCAGAGCGCGTTCTGCTGCTCGACGTGAACTACACCAACAATTCATGGAGCGCCACGCCGCAGGCGTCGGCAGCGGCGCGCAAGTGGTCGTGGCGCTGGATGGCATGGGTGCAGGAGGTGATGCTGACGTATGGCTTCTTTTCCTGACACCGCACCGAGAGCGACAGCTCTTGGTGCTTTCCTGGAAGGGTGGCGGCGCACCCTGCGTGCGCCGGCCATCACCCTGGGCGTGCTGGCGGTCCTGTTCCTGTTGGCCCTGCCCCTGGGACTGGCGCTGCGCGGAATGCTCACCGACCACCTGGGCTCCAGCGTCGTCTCGGAACGCGCGGCTTATGGCTGGGACGCGGGGTGGGCCGCGGAGTTTGGCGCTCAGGCGCAGGGCATCGGACGCACGTTCACGCACGAGATCCTTGGCTTCGGCGGAACGCTCTCGGTCGTGAGCGGCTTCTTTGATGCCAAACCGCTGCCGCCTGCCATCGCCGGCGTTGCGGTGGCGTTTGCGGTGATGTGGACCTTCCTCTCAGGGGGCATTCTCGATCGATTCGCACGCGCGCGGCCGATCAGAACAGCCGCATTCTTCGCCGCGTGCGGCGTGTACTTCTGGCGGTTCCTCAGGCTTGCGGTGATCGTGGGCGCGGCATACTGGGCGCTGTTTGCGTGGCTGCATCCCTTTTTGTTTGGCACGATCTGGAATCGCTGGACGCGCGACCTGGCGTCTGAGACCAACGCGCAGAGCCTGCGAGTAGGACTGTACCTGGTGTTTGCCGTGGCGCTGGCACTGGTGAGCCTCGTCTCTGACTATGCGAAGGTTCGAGCAGTGGTGGAGGATCGCCGGAGCATGCTTGGCGCCGTGGGCGCGTCACTGCGCTTCATCCGCCGTCGGCCCTTCCGCGCGTTCGGGTTGTACCTGATGAGCGCGATCGCGTCGTTGCTGGTGATGCGGCTCTGGTACTCGGCCGCCCCCGCGGCGACGGCATCAATCGGCATGGCATTCCTGATGACCCAGGTTTACCTGCTCGTACGCGTCTGGGCGAAACTCGCGTGGATTGCGGCCGAGGTGGTCTTTTTCCAGGGGGAACTGGCGCACGCCACGTACACGGCCGCGCCGCTGGCCATGTGGCCGGACTCTCCTGCGGCTGAGGCGATTGAGAACCTCGTTTCGCGTGGTTAGGAACTGACGGAACTGACGGAACTGACGGAACTGGCGGAACTGAGGACCTGGGGAACTGGGGAGCTGAGGAGCTGAGGAGCTGAGGAACTGAGGAACTGAGGAACTGAGGAGCTGAGGAGCTGAGGAGCTGAGGAGCTGGCGGAGATGCCTCAGATGACTGGAGACGCAGAGTTGTAGAATCTTCTGATGTTTTCCAAACGTGCCAATGTCCTGGTTCAGTGGTTGCGGGATCGCGCTGAGGAGGCCGGGGCGCGCGGGTTCGTTTTCGGGCTCAGCGGTGGTATCGACTCAGCCGTGGTATCCCGGCTTTGCCAGATGGCGGCGCCAAACAGAGTACTGGGCGTCATCCTGCCCTGTTACAGTCACGCGCAGGATGAAGCCGACGCCTATGTGATGGCCGATGCGTTCGGCATACCCACGGCAAAGGTCGACCTTGGCGATACCTTCGATTCGTTGACCGGGCAGCTGCACGCTGCCATCAAAGGGTTGCCGCGTACGGTGCACGTCACGGACATCAAGCAGCAGCTGCCAGAAGCGAATATCAAGCCGCGCCTGCGCATGGCGTCGCTGTATTTCATCGCGAATTCACTGAACTACCTTGTGGTCGGCACCGGCAACCGCAGCGAGATCACGCTCGGCTACTACACAAAGTACGGTGACGGAGGCTGCGACGTGCTGCCAATCGGCGCGCTCCTCAAGAGCGAAGTGCGCTCGCTCGCGAAGGAGCTCAGCGTTCCGAAGGCAATCATCGAGAAGGCACCATCAGCGGGCCTGTGGATCGGTCAGACCGACGAAGCCGAGATGGGATTCACTTACGACACGCTCGAGAAGTATTTGACTGAAGGTCCATCCGCAGTAGCCAAAGAGACTGCGAATCGGATCGAGCAACTCATTCGCGCCTCGGGACACAAAAGAGCGCTCCCGCCGATTGGCGCATTTTAGGGAACTGGCGGACCTGACGGAGTGCCGGAACTGAAGAGGCCACCCTCGAGATTGCCGCCAGTTCCGCCAGTTCC
>JBKJJZ010000129.1:0-3196 GCA_046597705.1 Vicinamibacterales bacterium
TTCCCTTCTTCCACCATCCTCCCTTCTGTGGTGGTCCCTTTCACGCCTCGGATTCCGACGTTCAGAAAGACCTCGTGCCCGCATTCGATTTCGCTCAGGTGCAACTTGTGCTCACCGGACATGAACACAATGCGCAGCTGTGGCGCCGCAATCAATGCGCGTATGTCGTCACCGGCGCAGCCGCCCATCCCGGAGTTCCTGGCGGCTGAGCATCACTGCCTGATAGTGACGCTGAACCGTGAGAGCGGGACGGCGGAATTCAAAGGCGTAAGGGGTGCGGTCCTCCATGAGGCCCGCCTGACGAGGTAAACATCACGTGTCAGACGATGCCGGCAGCCGGACGGGAACGTGGTCTGACCCGGCTGGTTAGCCACGATAATGTGTGGCTGACCGACAACGTTGCGGCACCGCCGGCTCGTGTTCCGATGGTGCGAACGTGCGCGGCGATCGTCCCGGAATCCACGGCGCTGCTCGAACCGGTGTCACTCATCCTGGGCGCCGGCCTTGCCGTCATCGTGGTGGCCTGCCTGTTGGCCGCGTGGGTTCCCGCGGCGCGTGCGGCGAAAGTCGATCCGATTCGGGCGTTGCGACAGGACTGATCGATGTCGAATCCGCTCTCTCGCGGCACGCACGATCAGCGTCACGTCAGTCTGCACGCCGAGCCTCACCTCGTGGACCGCGACGCTGGTGGTATATCCAAGGGCCCGGCACGTGACGCGATAGGTTCCGGCGCGCACGCCCTCGAAATCGAATCGGCCACGAGCATCCGCCACGGCTCCAAACGCAGTGAGTCCCGATCGCGGGTCCACCGGCTGAAAGAGGACCGATGCGTCGGGAATGGACGCGCCGTACACGTCAAACACGCGTCCGCGCACCTGCCCCTGGGCCGGACCCGGCTTCGTTCTGCTGGCCAGCGAGGCGGCCGTTGGCTCGATCGCGACCTGCCACGTCAGCCTTGCCGGATCCCCACCGGCGCGTTTGAGCACATGTTCGCCGTATCCGAGCACATCAAGGCTCACATGGTCCGAGGCTGCTGGCCAGAAGCAGGGATCTGGCCGTCCGGTCGGCAGCACCTCGTAGCTCCGCGCACGGTCACCTTCACGAGTGACGGTCAGATACGCCGCCGGCAGCCGATCGCCGGTCGGGGTTTTGAACTCGGCGGTTGGCTGGAAGGACTTCACGCACTCGGCCACAGGAGCGGCCGTCATCACGAGTGAAACATCTGCGCCGCGGGCCACCGGGACTTCGACGGTCGAGTTGGCCGGGCGAAAACCGAACAGATGCGAGGCGACACGGTAGGCCCCCGGCGGAATGTCGTAGAACCGAAAGGCGCCGGACTCATCCGACAACATCTCCAGTTCCACGAGGCCCGCGCCAGGTGTGGACGGACGAACCGTCACAAACGCGTTTGGAAGCGGTGAGCCCCTCTCATCGATTGTCATTCCACCGATTTGTTCTCGTGTGGTCTGCGCCCGTGCTCCCGTGGGCACCAACAGCAGAGCGATCGCAATTGCGTTTCTCAATACCCAAGTATGTGCCGGCCGCGCGCCACTCGAGTGGTAAGAAGAAGACGCAGAACCGGCAAACGCGTTAACATCCGCTGCTTGAGTCTGACCCAAGGAACCCGGCTCGGTCCCTACGAAATCGTCGCGCCGCTCGGCGCCGGCGGGATGGGCGAGGTCTATCGTGCCCGCGATGCCAAACTCAATCGCGACGTCGCGATCAAGGTCTTGCCCGCCCTGTTCGCAGAGGACGGCGAGCGGCTCGCGCGCTTCACGCGTGAAGCGCAGATGCTTGCGGCCATCAATCACCCGAACATCGCTGCGATCTACGCCGTTGAAGGCACGGCCCTGGTGATGGAGCTTGTCGAGGGCACCGACCTGTCCGGGCTCATCGCGCGCGGCCCGATCGCCATCGCCGACGCGATGCCGATCGCGAGACAGATTGCTGAAGCCCTCGAAGCCGCCCACGAGCTTGGGATCGTCCACCGCGATCTGAAACCCGCGAACATCAAGATCCGCGCCGACGGCACCGTCAAGGTGCTCGACTTTGGACTGGCCAAAGCCGTTGATCCGGCAGGCACGACCGCCGGCAATGCGATGCATTCGCCGACGATGACGGCGCGGGCGACGCAGATGGGGATGATCATCGGCACCGCCGCGTACATGAGTCCCGAACAGGCGCGCGGCAAAGCCGTCGATCGCCGCGCCGACATCTGGGCGTTCGGTGTCGTGCTCTACGAGATGGTGACCGGCAAACGCGCGTTTGACGGTGAAGAGATCTCCGACGTGCTCGCCGCGGTACTGCGTCAGGACATCGACTGGGCGGCGCTGCCGGCGACAACGCCGCCGCGGTTGCGACGGCTACTCGAACGCGCGCTCGATCGCGATCCCAGGCAGCGCTTGCGCGACATCGGCGAAGCGCGCGTCGAGATCGCAAAGATCGAGGCCGGCGCACTGGACTCGTCGATGATGGTGCCGGTGCCGATGCAGGCCGCCGCGCCCGCTTCATCACCGGCACGGTCGTGGTGGAGCGGCCTTGCCTTCGTCGCCGTGTGTCTCGCCGGGCTGGGGTTGTGGGCGCCCTGGCGCACCGCCGCGGCGGCGGCCGCACCCGGGGCGATCGCGCACCTCAGCATTCCGCTGCCTGACGGCGATGAGTTGAGCACGTATCTTCAGCCGGTTGCGATTTCCAGTGACGGCACGCGGGTCGCCTACGTCGCGTTGCGCAACGGCAAGACCCAGGTCTTTGTCCGTACGCTTGCCGACCGCGCGGTCAGAGCGCTCGACGGCAGCGACGGCGGCGAGAGCCCGTTCTTCTCTCCGGACGGCCAGTGGCTGGCGTTCTTCGCCGGCGGTAAACTCAAGAAGATCGCGGTTGGCGGCGCCGCCCTCCAGACGCTGGCCGACGCGCCGTTCGAGCGTGGCGGCACGTGGGCCGCCGATGGCTATCTCTATTTTGCGCCCACCAACATTGGCGGCATCTGGCGTGTTCCGGAGGGCGGCGGCACGGCCACCCAGGTGTCTCAGAAGAATGTGGCCGGTGGCGAAATCAGCCATCGCTGGCCCCAGGTTTTTGGCAGCACGCTGCTGTTTGGCGTCTGGACCGGGCCAGGCAACGACGAACACAACGTCGGTGTCCTGCAGATCGGAGCCACCGGGCACCACGTACTGGTGAAGGGCGCGGACGCGCCGCA
>JBKJJZ010000170.1:0-3923 GCA_046597705.1 Vicinamibacterales bacterium
GAGTTGTCGGGCAGCGGGATGTGTTCGATGTGGCCCTTGAGGAACTCGACGTTCGTTGCGCGGGCCTTGCGCTGGTTCTCCCGGGCCAGGGCCAGCATGTCGTCAGTCATGTCCAGACCGTAGGCCTTGCCGGTGGGGCCGACTCGTTTGGCTGACAACAACACGTCGATGCCGCCGCCGGAGCCGAGGTCCAGCACCACGTCGCCTTCGTTCAGCGTCGCCAGGGCCGTCGGGTTGCCGCAACCCAGTGAGGCGACGACGGCGTGTTCGGGCAGGCCGTCGGTCTGCGACGCGTCGTACAGGTTGCTGCTGATCGGGTCGCCGCAGCAGCTTGGACCACAGCAGCTTTCCTTACCGCCCTCGGAGACGGTGCGGGCGATCTGGCCGTACTTCTCCTGCACGGTGGAGGTCAGGGCGTCCTGAGGAGACTGGGGATTGAGGGTTGAGGACTGGGGATCGGAATTCGGGGTCATTCGGGCTCCTCCTATTGATGAGTTATGACTGACGATTGGCAACCAATACATGCGTTAACGCGAATATAGTCAGTCGTGATATATTCGTCAAGGCAAATATATGAAGCCTACTGGATTGCCCGGACTGGAACAGCTGTTTCGCGCATTGGCCGACGATACGCGCTTGAGGATTCTTGCGCTCTTGTCTGCTGGCGAAGTGTGCGTGTGCCACATTCACGGCGCGCTGGACCTGCCGCAGCCGACGGTGTCGCGCCATCTGGCCTACCTGCGCAAGTCGGGATTGGCCGCCGCGCGGCGGGAGGGACTCTGGATGCACTACAGCCTGCAGATGCCGGCCGACGCGGCTTCCGCGAAAGTGCTGAAGGCCTCGCTTGAAGCGATTGGCTCCGTCTCGCCCGCCGGCTCAGACCGGAAGAAACTCAGCAGGTTGGTCGCTATCCCGCTCAGAGTCCTAAGCGACGCGGCCAGCGACTGCTGCAAGCTGTGATCAGAAATGACGCCCCTTTAGGGTCCCTTAAGGGACGCCCTACGTACGGCAAACAACGACACCGCCAACTAACGTAGACAACGACACCCGCCAGCCAACGTAGGGCGTCCCTTCAGGGGCGCCACTAAAACGCGCGGAAGAACATCGCCGCAATCGCCGTCGGCAGCAATGCGCCCAACGCCAGTCGCAGCGGGGAAACGGATCCATCGAAAAACCTGCTGAGCAGCGCCTGCCCGGCGGGGTTGGGTGCATTCGCAATCACCGTCAGGCCGCCGCCCACCACCGCACCGCCCACCACGGCCACCTTGAACGCATCGGCCAGGTTCGGCACCAGCGTCGAAAGATACGTAATGAGTGCGTTGTCATTGAACGCGGTCAGGAAGGTCGCGCCAAAGAACAGTGGTGTCTCGCCCAGGCTGGCAAGCACCGGCGCAATCCACCAGGCCTGCAATCCACCGTGGATCACGAGGCCTGCCAGGAAAAAGCCGACGAGCAGCGGGGTTCTCAACTCCACCAGGCTCTGATACGCGGCCGTCGCCTTGGCGAAGCCCAGGAAGAACAGGAAGCCGCTGATGAACAACGCGGGATAGTGCGAGTTGAACACCGTCCAGACGATGAACAGGACGTGGACGATGGTCACCCAGAGCGGAACCGGAAGCAGCCCGCCGCTCCGTGTCTCGTAGTCAGGCTGGTCAATATCCACCACTGGTGCGTGCCCGGCCAGGGCGGCAAATTCGTTTCGAAAGAGCAGGTAGTAGACAAGGGTCGAGGTCCCGATCGCGGCCACGGCTCTCCAACCGAAGGTGGTCAGCATGAACATCGTGTCCCAGCCCCACGGTCGCGCCACCATCAGTACGGGCGGCGCGGCAAAATGTGTGAGGGTGCCGCCGATCGAGACGTTGACGAACAGCAGTCCGAGCGTGGCGTATTTCAGCTTCTCGCTCGGCTTCAAATCGTAGAATTGCCGGGCCAGCAACAACGCGGCGATGGTCATCGCGCCGGGCTCGGTGATGAAGGAGCCCAGCAGTGGCCCGGCGATCAGGATCGTCATCCACCATGCGGCCGGCGTCCCGCCACCAAGGTTCGCCAGCCTGCGCAGTTGCGATTCCGCGAGTTGCACAATGGGTCTGGTTGACGCAAGCGCCATGATTACGACCACGAACAACGGCTCTGTGTAATTGACCGTGTTGTTGATGTAGTGGGTGGCGGTGTCCCAGCCCGCGTGGCCCACGATTGCCGCCATCAACACGACGGCCCACAGGCCGAACACCACTTCGACCTCGCCAAAAAAGTGGAGCAGTTCGGCCCGCACGTTTGGCGTGGCTGGGCGACCGTGCCGGAGCGCTTCGGCATCATGCTGGTGCTGGATGCGGTGCGCGATCGTCGAGAACCGTGGGGCCACGAACGTGTGAAGGATCGCGATGACGAAGATGCCGGTGGCGACGGCGTTGAACGGTTCGATCTCAACCCGTCCCGCCAGAACCCGGGCGAGCCCCTCGCCGGCGGCTGCCGGATACTCTGCGAGCGGTCTGGGAAAGGCTGCGGCAGCTCCGGGAACGTCAATCATCGACCGCACCTTATCGGATGGTGACTGTTTTGGGCAACTCGACAACCGGGCTACTCATTCTGGGTCACCGGCTGCGCACGTGGTCGGGCTGGGTCACATCGCGCAGGCAGCGATGCTGCCGGCCTTCGCACACGCGCGCCGGAACTCAAAACTGGTCGCTGTCGTGAGTGACGATCGGACCAAGCGAAGGGAGATCACGAAGCGCTACAAACTCGAGGGAGCCTACTCCTATGCCCAGTTCGAAGAGTGTCTGCGCGAAGTTGACGCCGTCTACATTGCCCTGCCCAACTCGATGCACGCCGAATACACCGTGAGAGCGGCTCAGGCCGGCGCGCATGTACTTTGCGAGAAGCCGATGGCGGTGACCGCGCAGGAGTGCCGGCAAATGATCGCCGCGTGCCGCAAGTCTCGCGTCAAGCTGATGATCGCGTATCGGCTGCACTTCGAGACGATGAACATTGCCGCGATGGAGATGGCGCGGCGCGGTGATCTTGGAGATCTCAAATACTTCACCTCGTCGTTTTCGATGCGAGTCCGGCGTGGCGATATCCGAACCAAGCAGGAATATGGCGGCGGCACGCTGAGCCCACCGAGGTGTCTGCCGTGTCGGTCAACAGCGGAGTGAAGCGCCTGGCGGAAATCGACGAGACCACGGCCTCGACAATGCGATTCAGCGACGGCCGGGTGGCGACGTTCGTCACCAGCTTCCAGGCCGCGGACGTCGCCTCGTACCGCATTGTCGGAGCCAAAGGGCATGTCCACGTCGATCCGGCGTACGAGTATGCCGAAGGGCTGAAGTACACGGTGACCATCGACGGGAAGAAACGCACAAAGAGCATTGGGAAACGTGATCAGTTCGCGCCCGAGCTTTTGTACTTCTCGGACTGCATTCAGAAAGATCGACAGCCCGAACCGTCAGGCGAGGAAGGCATGCAGGACGTCCGTATCGTTGAAGCCTTGTACGAGTCGGCTCGGAAACGCCGTCCGATCGCGCTTCGGCCCTTCGAAAAACGAGTTCGGCCGACCTCCCGGCAGCGAATTTCTCGACCGGGAGTCGCCAAACCGGACTTGATCAAGGTGCAGAGCGCGACTTTGGACTGAGGATCAAGGATCTCGCGGTCGACCCGCCCTTGGGCCTCCCGTCGTATACTTGCTGTTCGCGCGGTAAGTCCTTCGCGGTGAGGTGGCTGAGTGGCCGAAAGCGGCGGTTTGCTAAACCGTTGTACGGGCTTAAACCTGTACCCAGGGTTCGAATCCCTGCCTCACCGCCAACCTTCGCCAAACGCTCGCATCGCTCGCGGCTACGGCTGGCGAGCCAATGAGCGCTCTGCGAAGGCTGTCCCGCCGTGGCCAGTGGAGAAGCTCCTGTCCCTGCGGAATCCACTGGATTGTTACG
>JBKJJZ010000517.1:0-6789 GCA_046597705.1 Vicinamibacterales bacterium
CGACGATCGCGTGGTTGGTGATGCGGCGTTCCCTCGGACAGTAGTCGTCCACGAGATCGCCCAATCGCAGCGGGCGCTGCTGTTCCATTCGTGTTGTTACTCCTGCAATTGCGCACACCCGAAACCAAGGTCAGACGAGACCTCAAGGCGAAAAACATCGGGCATTCGTGTAGGTCGAGGGAGGATAACCCAGCCTTCCGTTCCGAGTCAAACAAAGTCTCAATCGAAGCCTGAGGGGGAGTCAATCCATCGCAGCGCGGCTTCGAGGGTGGCGTCCCGGCCGGCTCGAAGGGCCGGCAATGAGAACGCCACGACCTCGTCAGGACTCACGCCTTCACCTTCCAGACGATGACCGGTTGCGGTCACAAAATCCCCGACTGCGTACATCAACAGGTCGCCGTTCGTGAGGCGGCGGGTGGATGCCGGAAGCGCCTGCCCCAGCGTCTGGCGGCCGAAGATCCGGGCACGACCGAGACTCTGCAACGCGCCCGCGAAACACTCGGACGCGCTGGCCGTCAACTCATCCACGAGCACGGCCACAGGGCCCGCGTAGGGCTCCACCCGGACGCCATCCGGGGTCACGAGCCTTGGGTTCGCCCGGAACTCCAGATCCGACGAACGCATCTTCATGCGGCCCAGGAGTTCGGGCGTGGCGAACAGATGTCCCGCCACGCCACTGATCATCGCTGCCAGTCCACCTGGATTGCCTCGCAGGTCAATCACCATGCCCTTGGCCGATCGAAAGCGCTCGATCGCACGGGCGAGTGGGTCGTTGACTGATGTCATCCAGACGTTGAACCCGATGACACCAACCGCGCGGCCGCGCGGCGTTTCGACGGCGTCCGTGGACACGCGCGCCATGAACGGCGGCAGATCACCCAGTACCACGCGATCGCCGGACTCGATCACCCGCTCGACCTGAAGCACGCGTTCGCCACGTTCGTCACGCACGCGCACAACGGCGCGCGAGCCCGGCGCGCCCCGAACGCTGCGTTGCACGCGTTGCCAGACCGCCAACGAAACAGCGCGCGGGTCGGCTCCTGACGCCACCGGTCGCCACCACGCGGCCGCCGATTGATCGTCCACGGCCAGCAGCAACTGGCCCGCTGCCAGCCCGCCCTTGTCTGCCTTTGATCCCTTCGCCACATGCGTGATGACGATGTCTCTTTCGAAGACACGCACATCAACGCCGAGCGTGGCCTCGCCCGCCGGCACCGGAGGGCCATCGTCTTGTGCCGCCGACAGCAGGACGAAGTGTGAACGCTTCAGCCGCGCAAGCATTTCAGTGATGACCTTGCGCGCCTGGTCTGGCGTCGAGGCCGATTCGATGCGTGGCCGAAGTTCGTGGCGCACGCCCGTCCAGTTCAGTCCTCCGAACGCCGGGTCGTAGAACGAGTCGTTGATTGTGGTCCACGCTTCGTCGAAGCTGGCCAGCGCGTCGCTGCGCCACTGGACCGGCACGGGCGCGATATCGCTTTTGATGATCGCGCGAATGATTGGGGGCGGCTCGAACGCTTCGGGCTTGAGCGTGTTGTATTCGTAGTGTTCGAAGACGAAGTGCTGTTCGATGCCCATCGCCGACTGCACCAGGCGGCCGGGATGGGTCATGGCGCCAAACGGGCGGTAGTCCCGCAGCATGACTTTGACGGGCATGACACCCATCGGCGTCTGGCTGTCGCCTTCGATGCCCAGCAGGAAGCCCCGCTCGACGTCGAAGTACTCGTCTCGCTGCTGGCCCGAAACGAACACGATGTGCACCTTGAACGCCGGCCGGCCATCGAACTCCACGCGTGCGGTGGTGTCCATCGACTTCACCAGATCGGGCGGATGAAACACCGCATCAAAGTGCGACTCATTGCGCATCTCTTCAAGTTGGCGGCCGGTTACGAGCGATGGCCCCATCATCGGGTCGAGCGACCAGCCAACCGTGCCGTTGTAACCGGTCTCGGCCTTGCCGATTCCACCCAGCTCCATCCGAAGAATGGATTTTGAGGGGCGCCCAGCCAACATCTCGAACGTGCCCTTCATATTCTGCGCGGGCAGCTCCGTGATGCCCGTCGCTCGCATGGAAGAGGTGGCGCGGATGACGTCCGCTCCTCCAATAGCGGCGACATGTTTTGCAACCAGGCTCGCCGCGCCAGGCAGGCCCTGGTCGCGGGCGGACACCGTGGCAGCATGTGCGCCGGAAACGGCCAGTAGCGCGGCGCACAGCCGAAGTGGGGTTCTCGGTCGTCGTATTCGTGTCACGATGAAGCTCCCGTTAAATCATACGCGGCATACGCCGCGCGTTTGGATTCTGGAGAGAAGTCACATGCGAGTTCGCGTTTCCGGTCTCGGGCTGACTGCCCTCGTTCTTCTGGCTGCGGCTGCTGGACCACAGGCCATGGGCCAGGCACCCCCGGCTCCTGCGGCCGGCAACTGGCCTCAGTGGCGCGGTCCCAATCGCGACGGCATTTCCACGGAGAAGAGCCTGCTCCAGAGTTGGCCAGAGGGCGGGCCGCGGAAGCTCTTCACCGCGCAGGGAATGGGAATCGGTTTTTCCAGCGTGGCGGTGACGGGCGGGCGCATCTACACAATGGGCGATCGCCGCGACGGCCAGTACGCGCTGGCGTTCAACGAAGCCGACGGCAAGCCGTTGTGGGCGACGCGGGTGGGCGAAGTCCATCAGGACGAATACGGTGGGCCGAGGGGCACGCCAACCGTGGACGGCGATTCGATCTACGTCCTGAGTTCCGACGGCACGCTGGTCGTCATGAACGCTGCCACCGGGCAGCACAAGTGGAGTAAGAGTCTGACGCGCGATTACCGGGCTCCGACACCGGGGTGGCTCTTTGCGGAGTCACCGCTTGTGGACGGCCCCAACGTCATGATCAGTCCCGGCACGAACGGCGCCGCGATTGTTGCGCTCGAAAAGACCACGGGCAAGGAGGTCTGGCGCAGCTCGGCCGCCGGAGGCGAGGCCTCGGGCCCTGAGTATTCGTCGATCGTGATTTCCAACGGCGGCGGCGTGAAGCAGTACGTGCGACTGGCCAGGCGCGGAGTCATCGGCGTGCGCGCGAGCGATGGCCAGTTCCTTTGGGGCTACAGCCGCGTGGCCAACGGTACCGCAAACATCCCGACGCCATTGATCAAGGACGACCTTGTGTTCGCCTCTTCTGGATACCAGACCGGCTCGGTGCTGCTGCAATTGACGCCGGCGCCGGACGGTCGCGTCGCGGCGTCCGAAAAGTATTTTCTCGAGGGACGCACATTCCAAAATCACCACGGCGGCATGGTCCTGATTGGCAATCACGTGTATGCCGGGCATGGGCACAACGCCGGGTTTCCAATGTGCCTGGACCTGGCCACAGGCAAAGTCTTATGGGGCGGCAACTTCCGTAACGATGGCTCGGGCTCGGCCGCTGTCACCGCAGCAGATGGTCAACTGTACTTCCGCTACCAAAACGGCATGATGCTGCTGATTGAAGCCACGCCAACGGCTTACCGCGAGAAAGGGAAGTTCCAGATCCCCGGCGTGCGCAATCCCAGCTGGTCCCATCCTGTGGTCACCGGCGGGCGGCTGTATCTGCGCGAGCAGGACGCGCTTCACGTCTATGACGTAAGACGGTGATGCCAAGACAGTGCTCGAGTGCTCTCGTGCTCTCGTGCTTTTTGGTGCTGTGTGCTACCTGGCGCGGCCCAGGCGTTCGTTGAGCTGGGTGAACCAGTTCAAGACCACATCGATTCGTGTTGGCACCGCTTCGCGTGGCTGCTGCACCATCAGAAAGTGTTGACCGTCAGGCGTCAGGTCGAACGACTGCGACAGGGTCCAGCCCCCGTTGAACATCTGGACAGGCGCGTTGGAAGACAAGCGGCCCGCCGTGGTGACGACGGCTTCCATCATCACGTTGCCCTGGCGGAAATAGAGGCGGTCACCTTTCGCCGACCAGACCGGGCCGGCGCCGCCGGCGGCCGACACCTGGAATCGGTCGGTCGCACTGTCGCGGGACTGGATGTAGACCTCGTTACGGCCGGACGCATTGGAGACATACGCAATGGTGCGGCCGTCCGGTGAAAACCGGCCATCGATCTCTTCGGCTCCAGTCGCCACCCACGCCTTCGGCTGTCCGCCGGAGGGAAGCAGCCACAAGTCGGTGCCGGTGAGCGGACCGGTGGTCTTGAACAGCAGTGTGCCGTCAGGTGCATACGACTGCGGGTACTGATCGAGCGGCTGCTTCAGGACCGATACCAGTTCGCCCGCCCCGCTCGCAGACTTCGAATAGATCTCCCAGTTACCCTCGTGATTCGATCCGAACGTGACCGACTGGCCGCCGGGACTCCACACGGGCGAACCACGCGCGCCACCAACGGCGTCGAGTTCGGGCACCAGTGGCGTCCGGGTGCTGCTCACGAGATCAAGAACGCCAAGGTGCCCCGTGACAATCAGGGCGGCGCGTCGTCCGTCCGACGCCACCCGCAGGCTGCTGACGTCTCCGACGGGCACTGGTACAGAAGACACCTGCCCACGGCGGTCGACCGCGACGAGTGAGCGCTGGCCTGGCGTTGAGGTCATGTAGACGAGTGTGCCGTTCTGCGACACGTCGGACCGGGCATCGCCGGACATCGATCCCTCATCCACGTCCTTGACGATCGTCAGCGCCTCGCCGGCCGCCTGGCCTGCCGCGGCCACTTTCAACGCGCGCAACTCACCGCCGTCTGCGCCGACAATGTAGCCCGCTGGAACGTAGGAGAATCTCCTCCACCAACCCGGCCCCACGACGCGCTTGGTCATCGACGATGAATCCAGGAGGACGGCGTCGAAGGTCTTGCCCCAACTGGCAAACAGAATCTCGCGTCCACCAGGAATGGCATACGGCCACACGTACGCGTACTCGTCGGGACGGTCGGTCGCGATGAACGTCTTCGCGTCGCCACCGTTCTCGCCCACCACGTCGAAACCGCCGTTCCACGTCTTCTTGAAGATGATGGTGCCGGACTCGGTCCATGTGCCTCCGGCATTGGAGGTGGACTGGGCCAGCTGCACCGGGGCGCTTCCGTCCACGTTGACCTTGAACAGTCCGTTCCGCGCGTAGAACGCGACCCATTGTCCGTTCGGCGAGAAGAACGGGCCCTCGGCCTCTTCAGTGCCTTTGATCAGTCGTGCCTCTGTGCCATCGAGGTCGCGCACGTACAACTGCGGCCGGCCGACGCCGTCCGTGGAGACAAATGCCACGCGACGCCCATCACGTGAAATCGCGGGACCCGAGACGAGACTGTGCCCCTCGGGCAATGCGATCGAGAGATGCACAGGCAGGGCGGGCGTGCTTCCGGAGCTCAAGGCGAGCCACCCGGCAGTCACCGATGCGAAGAGTGCCAGGGCCGCCAGACCCACAACCAGCGCACGTGACGTCCGAGCGGGCGCCACCGTTGGCGAAGCGATGTCTGGTCCCCGCTCGGCCTCCACCAAATCGAAGCGGGCATCACCGATATCGCGCAGACGCTGTCTGGGATCACGCGTGAGGCAGCGGCCGATCAGCCGATGGAGCGCTGTCGGGGTTCCTGCCGGCAGAGCGGCGAGGTTCGGCTCGCGGGTCAGGACCGAGGCCAGCGTCTCCGAGATGTCTTCACCCTTGAACGCGCGATCGCCGGTCAACATCTCGAACAAGACGACGCCAAACGCCCAGATGTCCGCGCGCTTATCGACCGCCTTGCCCTTCGCCTGCTCGGGCGCCATATAGGCGGCCGTGCCGAGGATGACGCCAAGTTGGGTGGCGCGAGCCGTTAACGTCGGCGAGTTCATGAGATCCGAGGCCCCGGATGCGGAGTCTGGTCCCATCGCCTTGGCGAGACCGAAGTCCAGGATCTTGACGGTGCCATCAACCCGCACCTTGATGTTCCCCGGCTTCAGATCGCGATGGACGATTCCCGATTCGTGCGCGGCTTCCAGGGCATCGACGATCTGTTTCGCAATCGGCAGGGCGTCGGACACTGCTATTGGCCCACGTGCGACCTGCGCGGAGAGGTCTTCGCCCTCGACCAGTTCCATCACGAGCGCACGGTCTTCAATCCCGTAAATGGCGGCGATGTTCGGATGATTGAGCGCGGCGAGAGATTTGGCTTCACGCTCAAATCGCGCCAGACGATCCGCGTCCAGCGCGAACGCCTCCGGCAGCACCTTGATCGCCACGTCGCGATCGAGCTTCGTATCTCGCGCTCGATACACCTCACCCATGCCGCCGGCGCCCAGAGGCGCGACGATTTCATAGGGGCCGAGCTGCGTACCGGCAGACAGACTCATACGGGCTGCGCGATTATAGGCGACTGGGTCTTCTGAGCCGGCGGAACATCGCTACACGGAGGAAAAACGCGGTAGTGTAGACGCCAACCCATGCTCAAAGGCACACGCACTGCCGTCATCCACCGCATCCAACCGATCTCCATCCACGGTCAGGTGTCACTCGACGTCTTCTGGACCGACCCCGAAGATCCCGAGGGGGAAATCCGGCACGCGCGCGTGGGGAACGAGGCCACGCCCGCGCACATGGCGGCAGGCGACACGGTGACACTGCACTACCTCATGGGGATGGTGACGGAAATTACTACGGGGACGGCCTGAATCAGATTAGCTGATTCCCCGCCCTTTCGTTTCTGGAATCAACACCCAGAACCCGGCCGCCAGCAGATAGGCTGCTGCCGTGATGGACAGCGCGGCCGGATAGCCGCTCGATTGTGCAAGTGAGCCCACCCACCAGGGCGCGACGCCGCTGGCGATGCGACCGATGTTCTAGGTGATGCCTTGAGCGGTCGCTC
>JBKJJZ010000578.1:0-4117 GCA_046597705.1 Vicinamibacterales bacterium
GCACGTCATGCGCCCAGCGGCGATCGGTGGCCAGGCCATCGGTGAACAAGTGAACGACGCCTCTTGCACCGTCGGGAATCTGGCGCGACGCCGCGGCAAGCGCCGCGCCGATCGGCGACGCGCTTTGAGCATCGTTGAGCCGGACGACCGACGCGAATGCGCCCGCGTCGATGGGGTCCATCCCACCCATGACCACCAGCGAAGTGATTGTGCGGGACTCCGTCTGCTGCCGGATCTGCGTGACCGCATCACGTTGCCGTTGCTGCTGCCCCTCGCTCACGCTGGCGGACTGATCGACGATGAAGACCTCGTAGGTGTTCGAGTCGTTCAGCACAAGCACAGGCTGGGCGAGGGCGAAGACGAGCACCGCGAACACCACCGTGCGCAGAACGCGCTGGACGGTGTCTCCACGGCGCCGCGGCAGGAACCACAGCAGCGCGATGGCTGGCAGCAACAGGAGCACGAGGGGACGCAGCAGGCTGATGGTCATGGGTGACGGCCTACGGCATCCGCCCCATCTGGAAGTAGTACCACTCAACGGCCAGGAGGATCAGCGCCAACACCAGCAGCCATGTGGCCGGGCTGCTGTCGGGCACACGGTCCACCGGCTCGAGCGCGGCCATCTCAACTGATTCGTCACGCGTCCCTCGAGTCACATCCGGGTCGAGCAGGGAGACGGACAGCGAAACGTCAGTGCCACTTGGTTTGGCGCCCCTAAAGGGACGCCCTACGTATCGCAGTTCGCCGGCGGCAGGCGGCACGAAGTCCGCGTTCAGGGGATCGATCACGCGGCCTTCCGCGTTGACGATCGGGGCCCGCTCTCCGGCGCCAGACACCACCAACGGCTGGCCAGCCGCCACGAACGGATGCCACGCCTCCGTTCCAGCAAGCCAGCGCACCGCGTTCGCCACGAACAACGGAAATGCGCGCGACCGTGTGAAATTGAAGTGGTCCGACAGCAATTCCTCCCATACGGAGAACCGCCACTCGGCCCCGGTGGCCACCGACACCTCGATCGACCGTCCTGACTCACGCGCCAAGCTCATCGCATCGATTTGTTTCAACCCCAGGTCATCCACCGCGTTGACGAACACCGCGCCGGAATTGAGCGAGCCGGGATGCGTGAGCACGAACGCCTGCGACTGGGAAGCGGCCCGGACGAACTCGAGCGCGGGCGTATTGGCGCCAACCACTTCACCCGCACGACGAATCACCACGTCGGCGTTCCCTTCCACCATCGTCACACCAGGATCTGAGTTCAGGACGGGGCCAAGCACCGCATCAAGCGACGATGAGAGCTGGACGCGGACGAGGGGTTTGTTCGGAAGGCGAATGCTGGCACGATCGTCCAGCGCCAGGCTGTCGGCGCCCGTCACCTTCACCGTCAGCAGACCGCCGTCGGCGGGCACATCGTGCACCACGAATCCCTGGCCGGCGCGGGTGACGGACCCGCTTCGCACGGCCTGACCGTTCACATCGATCTGGAAGTTCATCCCGTTCTGCGAATTCGCCACGGATACGACAGGCGCGATGCGGCGGTCACCGGTCGATTGCACTTGCGCGAACACGTCCACTTTGTCCCAGGCGCCGGACGCCGCGTCCGCCACGCCAAGGGCCGTGATGCCGCTGTTGCCCAGCAGCGGCGCGGGCAGCAACGCGCGCCTGATGGTCATCGACGCGGGCAGCAGGGCCAGCACTTCTTTGCGGACGGGCGCATCTCCAAAGACCAGGATCGAGGTGCCCGCTTCACTGCGGGGCGACGCGCTCAACTGGCGCAGCACACGCTCGAGAGACGATGGGGCGGCTTCTGGCGCGAGCCGCGCGAGCCGCTTGCTCAACAGCAGTTCGTGCTCACCGGGCGAGAGGAGGGGCCGCACTTCCCCGCCGCTCCAGATGACCTGCCGGCGGTCACGGGGCAGCCTCGAGACGTACTCCTTCACGCGTGCGACGGTCGTCTCAAACCTGTCGCCGGCCGCCATGCCGGCTGAGCCATCGAGAACAAGGATGTAGAAGGTCCGATCGTCACGGCCTTGAAACCTCGGCTCTGCGAACGCGAGCCACAGCAGCGAGCAAATCGCCAGCACCAGCGCGTACGCCAGAGGATGGCGGAATCGTTCCCGCAACTTCCTGACCGGCGCTTCGTCGATCACCTGCTTCCAGAACAGCGTGGTGACTACGGTCACGTCCCGGTAGCGCGTGCGCAGTTGCTGCAGCGCGAAGAGCACCGCGGCAAGCCCGGCCAGGCCGGCGATCACGCCAAACGCCGACAGGTTCGCGAAGCTCATACCTTCAGGTTTCCCGCGGCGAACACGGTGTTGAGCTGCGTCACCAGATCTTCTTCCACGTTCAGCTGCAGCAATCCGCCATGGTGGTATTTCACAAGGTCGGCAAGCTCCGTGCTGAACGCCGCGTAGGCCTCGCGATACCTGCTCAACAGGTGCGGAGTGACCGTAATCTCCGCGGCGTCGCCGCTCTCGCAATCACGCAGGCGCAGGTCGCCTTCCAGATCCGGTTCGGCATCGGAGGGACGCACCAGCTGCACAAACAGCATGCGATGCCGGATGCTGCGGAGCGCATCGCGAAGGGGCGAGAGCCCCGCCGGGTCGAAGAAGTCGCTGATGACCACCAGCAGGCCCTTGCGCAGGTTCATGTCGGCCAGGCGGCGGAGCGCGCCCGCGAGGTTCGTGCCCGCCTCGACCGGCGGCGACAACCGCGCAAGATGCTCGGCAAAGGCCATCGTGCTGGCTTTACCGGACATCGACTTCACGCGCATTTCCATTTTCCCGGCGAAGGGAAACAACGCCGCAGAGTCGTGGTGCGAGAGGCTGATGGTCGCCAGCGCCAGCGTGCATCGCAGCGCGGTCAGCGCGCGCGGCTCCGGCTCATGGAACATGCTGGCGGACACGTCGGGCATCAGATAGAGCGGCAGGTCCTGCTGTTCCTCGTACAGCCGCAGGAAGACCTTGCCCAACCGGCGGTAGATGTTCCAGTCGATGGCGCGCGGATCGTCGCCGGGCGAGTATCCCCGGAAGTCGCGGAACTCAATGCCCGCGCCAAGGTCCTTCGACAGCCGTTCCCCAAACCGCCCGCCCGCCGCCACGCGCTGCACCGCGATGCTCAGGTGGGAAAGGGACGCAAGAAAGCCTGGGTCGAAGACTTTGTCGAACGGGATAGGACCGGCCGCACCCGGTCCGCTGCGCGGACCTGGTTCGTTCATGACGCGACTTCGAGCGGCTCGCGCACCGAGGCCAGCACGGCGCTCACGATGTCCTTATCCGTGATGCGGTCAGACTGGCCGTGGAAATTGATCAACAGCCGATGGCGCAGCACCGGCAGTGCCACATGTTTGATGTCATCCACACTGACCGCAAAACGGCCGCTCACCAGTGCGCGCACCTTGGCCGCCAGGAGCAATGACTGCGCGCCGCGAGGGCTCGATCCAAGCGCCACATATTCGTTCACCTGCTTTGGCGCGTAGGGACTGCCCGGCTGCGTGCCCATCACGATGCGAATGGCGTACTGCTGCGCGTGAGCGGGCACGGGCACCGCGCGCACCACGTGACGCAGGCGCACAATCTCGGACGCGTTCGTGACCGGCTCAATGGTCACCTCAACATCACCAATGGTGCGATCGAGAATCGGACCGTAGTCCTCTTCCCTGGGATAGCCCACCACCAGTTTCAGCAGGAAGCGATCGAGCTGTGCTTCCGGAAGCGGATACGTGCCTTCCTGCTCCACCGGGTTCTGTGTCGCGAGCACACAGAACGGTTCGCTGAGCACGATGGTGCGCTTGCCGACGGTCACCTGGCGTTCCTGCATCGCTTCAAGGAGCGCCGATTGCGTCTTGGGCGTGGCGCGATTGATTTCGTCCGCCAGCACCACGTTCGCGAAGACCGGCCCTTTCTTGAAGACAAACTCCTTCACCGTCTCATCGTAGATCGCGACGCCAGTGACATCGCTCGGGAGCAGATCGCTCGTGAACTGGATCCGGGAAAAAACGCAGTCCATCGAGCGCGCCAGCGAGTACGCCAGCGTGGTCTTGCCCACTCCCGGCAGATCCTCGATCAGGAGGTGTCCGCCGGCCACAAGGCACACCAGCACCTGCTCGATCACGTCG
>JBKJJZ010000435.1:0-11895 GCA_046597705.1 Vicinamibacterales bacterium
CCCCGGCGCGTACGCCCGTCCGCGCGGACTGGCCCGATCTGACCGACGACAAGCTGCTCGATGTTCCGTTCGGCGAACTCGGGCTGACCATCGAGGGGTCGGCCCTGGAACCGCGGATCAATCAGCTGCATGAGGAGCTGGCCGCACGGGGCCTGACCTTCAAGCCGCACTACTGGCTGTCCACCGAGTGGTTCTGCCCAGACGGCGTCCCGGGAATCGCGATTCCGTTTTATCTTGCGCACCCGCGCCTGATGCGCCTCGAAAAGGCCCAGATGCTGGAAGTGGAAGGCGGCACGCCCGAGTGGTTCATGCAGATCCTGCGGCATGAGGCGGGCCATGCGTTTGACAACGCGTACAACCTCAGGCGGCGCAGGCGGAGGGTGAACCTGTTTGGCAAGCCGTCGGTGGAGTACCCGGAGGTCTACCTGCCAAAGCCCTACTCCAAGAGTTTTGTGCTGCACCTGGACTCCTGGTACGCCCAGGCCCACCCCGATGAGGACTTTGCCGAGACCTTTGCGGTGTGGCTGACGCCCGACAGCGACTGGCGAGTGCGGTTCCAGGACTGGCCCGCGCTGAAGAAACTGGAATACATGGACCAGCTCATGAAGGGCGTGGCCGGGCAGCCGCCGGTGGTCTCGAGCCGCCGGCGGGTCGAGCCGATCGACCGCAACCGCAGGACCCTTCGCCGCCACTATGCACACAAGCGCGAGCAATACGGATTGGAACACCCCAATTTCTACGACCGCGACTTGCGACGGCTCTTCTCGAGCGCTCCCGAACATCACCCGAACCTGAAGGCGTCACGTTTCATCAAGCGCATCCAGCCCTACGTGCGGAGGCACGTGGCGGCGTGGGCCGGCTCGTATCAATACACGATCGATCAGGTCATCATGAACATGATCCGCCGCGCCGACGAGCTCGACCTTCGCTTGAAGCTGTCCGAAGAGGAAACGCGACTGGATTTCATGCTCATGCTCACGGTGCAGACGATGAATTACCTCCATTCTGGAAGGCACAGGGTTGCTTTATGACCGTGCTCCCGTGCTGGTGTGCTCTCGTGCTCGCGTGCAGGTAAATGCCCACGATTCTTTACGATGGAACGTGCCGCTTCTGCGTAGCGCAGGCAAGACGCCTCAAGCGCATGTCGGGCGCCTCGGTTGACGCGGAATCCATGTACGCGGAAGGCGTGCGCGAGCGATTTCCGATGCTGCCCCAGCCGGGTCCGGATGGAAAGATCGGCGAACTGAAGTTTGTCGACGATCGCGGACGGATGTCCGGCGGCGCCGAGGCCATCGCCCGCTCGCTCATGAGTGGTCGCAGCCCCCTCGCATGGGCTGCACGCGTGTACTTTGTCCCTGGGGCGCGCCAGGTCTCGAATGCCATCTACCGCTTCATTGCACGGCGACGCTACCGGTTATCGGGCATCTGCGACGACTGCCGGATTTGAGACGAGGTCCAGTTCCCCAGCTCCCCAGCTCCCCAGCTCCCCAGCTCCCCAGCCCATAATGTCGCCATGCGCAAACCCATCCTTCTCGTGGCCGTCCTGTTCGCGTCCCTCTCGCTTTCGGCCCAGTCATCCAACTGGCTGGAGGCCTATCGAGCGCCGGCCGCCAAACTGATCGCCGCATCGCAGGGCTCGGACTTCGCGTGGCAGCGCCTCGCGGAGGTCACCGACCTGTACGGCCACCGCCTCTCTGGTTCAGTCGGACTGGAACGCGCGATTGACTGGGCCGTCGATGCGATGAAAAAGGACGGCCTGGATAACGTCCGCAAGGAACGCGTCATGGTGCCCAAATGGGTGCGGGGGAAAGAGAGCCTCTTCCTGGTGGACCCCGTGCCCCAGCCCCTGGTGATGCTCGGCCTCGGCAACTCCGTTGGCACCGGCCCGGAGGGCATCACGGCCGATGTGATCGTCATCAGGAACTTCGAGGATCTCGACAAACGGGCGGCAGAGGTCACGGGCAAGATCGTGCTCTTTAACGTGCCGTTCACGAATTACGGAGAGACGGTGCAGTATCGAACCACTGGCCCGTCGCGCGCGGTCCGCCACGGAGCGGTGGCCATGCTCGTTCGCGCTGTTGGTCCAACGGGGCTTCGCACGACGCACACCGGTTCCACGACCTACGCAACCGATGCGCCGTCGATTCCCGCAGCCGCCATTCCCGCGGAAGACGCCGAGCGGTTCCAGCGCCTGCAGAACCGAGGCGTGCGGATCCGCATGACGCTCACCATGGAGGCCCACTTCGAAGCCGATGCCGAGTCTTTCAACGTCGTCGGCGAACTGGTCGGACGCGAGCTGCCGAACGAAGTGATCGTCATGGGCGGCCACTGGGACTCGTGGGACGTCGGTGTCGGCGCCACTGACGATGGCGGCGGATGCGTGGTGACGTGGGAGGCCCTTCGGCTGATGAAGTCGCTGGGCCTGCGGCCGCGTCGAACCGTGCGCGTCGTGCTCTGGACGAACGAGGAAAACGGCATGCGAGGTGGCAACGGCTACCGCGACCAGCACATGGCGGAACTCAAAAACCACGTGATGATGCTCGAATCCGACGGCGGAGTGTTCGACCCTGCCGGATTTGGCTTCACCGGCTCGGATGGCGCGCGCCGAACGGTCACCGCCATCGCAAGCCTGTTGGCGTCGCTCGGGGCAAACAAGATTGAAGCCGCCGGCGGCGGCGCGGACATCGGCCCCAGCGTGACGGCCGCGGGCATCCCGTCGATGTCACACCTGGTGGGCGGCAACTACTTCCTGATTCACCACACGCCGGCCGACACGATGGACCGCATCACACCGAAACAGATGGCTGACAATGCGGCCGCAATCGCGGTGATGGTCTACACCGTCGCGGATTTGCCATGGCGCCTGGGCACGGAGAAATAACGCCGGCCCCGGCCTCCGAGAAAGGATCGCCCGTTGTCTTCGGAGGCCGGACCTTCAGGTCCGGCGGACTACTTGATCGTGAACACGAGGTAATCGCCTTTGCGAAGATGATCGGCCGTGACCACGGTGTCGAGGTTCGCCACCGGAATCATCGTCACCACCACGGTCTTGAGATCAGGCATTCTGCGCTTCACTCGCGCGGCCGTGCCCAGGCCGTAGTCAGAGTGAAACGATCCGTTGTAGTGAACCACAAGCGGCCTGGTGCCTGGTTTGAGCGCCGCGGCCGCGGACCAACCGGTGGTAATTGACTCTGCCATGGTCTCGTCCTTCAGGCACTGGGCCGCGTAGAAGCGGTCCATGTCCGACGCAGCTGTGTGCCCGCCCATCACTTCCTTGAAACGCCGGTAATACTCATCGTCGGTCGGGCACTGCCAGTCGCGGGCGAACCATGCCTTCTCGGCATCGGACTTGCTCTTGAGGACATCAAGGCCGATCTTGGAAATCTCGGAGGCGATCGGCCGTGGAATGTTGGCCGCGATTACAGGCCATTGCCGCTCCACGGCCAGGTCCACGAGCGCCTTGTAGTCAGTGGCGTATCGCGGCCACGGCCGCGACGATGAGAGAAAGTCCGCCTCGGGCACCTTGCCAGCACGCAAATCGTCGAGACGAGCCTGCACATCGCGCTCGAACATCTCGAGTGAAAGCACGATCTCGCCGCGCCGGCGTGCGAGGCCTTCGAGAAGAGCGCGCTCGAGCCGATGCGTGTTGGGATCGTCGTGCTGTTCGCCGACGAATATCACGTCGGCCCTGGCCGCGGCAGCGAGCATGGATTCGAAATCCGAAAACTGTGAAGCGGCCGAGTCGAAAACGCGTTGAGGCACGTACGACTGTGCCGTCAAGCCGGCCGCGCCCATGACGAGAATCGACGCGAAAACGCGCGTGCAAGCGGCCTGAGTCATGTTCAGATTGTAGCCGGGGATGGTATAACGGTCGCTCGTGAAGTCCTCGATTTCAGGCCATCTGCCGCTGCTCGAAAGCGAAAGCATCCACGTCCTTCGAGAAGTGGCCGCTCAATTTGAGCGGCCGGCCATCCTCTTCTCCGGCGGCAAGGACTCAATCGTGGCCGCATGGCTGGCACGCAAGGCCTTCGCGCCGGCCCGGTCGCCGCTTCCCCTCCTGCACATCGACACCGGCCACAACTTCCCAGAGACCCTGGAATTCCGGGACACGTTCGCGGCGCAGATGGGTTGCACGCTTCTGGTGCGACGCGTGCAGGACTCCATCGATCAGGGTCGAGCCCAGGAAGAAACGGGTCCGTCGGCCAGCCGCAACGCGCTGCAGACGGTTACCCTCCTCGACGCCATTCGGGAACTCGCGATCGATGCCGCGGTGGGCGGAGCCCGGCGGGACGAGGAAAAGGCCCGGGCCAAGGAGCGCATCTTTTCTCATCGAGACACGTTCGGGCAGTGGGACCCGAAGAATCAGCGGCCCGAATTGTGGAATCTCTACAACGGCCGGCGCAACCCAGGGGAGCATTTCCGGGTCTTTCCACTCTCGAACTGGACTGAACTCGACATCTGGCAGTACATCGCGTCGGAAGAGATTGCGCTACCCACGCTCTACTTCGCTCATGAGCGCGAGGTGCTTGAGCGAGGTGGGATGTGGCTGGCGAAGACGGAGCACATTGAACTGCAGGCCGGTGAACGCACATCAGTGCAGACGGTCAGGTTCCGAACCGTTGGTGACGCCACATGCACCGGCGCGGTGCAGTCACACGCAGCGACGGTGGCGGACATCATCCTGGAAACGGCTGCGGCCCGTATCACGGAGCGTGGCGGACGAGCGGACGACCGGCGCTCGGACACTGCGATGGAAGATCGCAAACGGGGCGGCTACTTCTGATGGATCTTCTCCGCTTTACCACGGCTGGCAGTGTGGACGATGGCAAGAGCACCCTCATCGGGAGGCTGCTCTACGACACCAAGTCGATCTTCGAGGATCAGCTGGAGGCCGTCACAGGCGCCAGCCATCGGCTCGGCGAGGACCGGGTAAACCTCGCGCTGCTCACCGACGGCCTTCGGGCGGAGCGCGAACAGAAAATCACGATCGATGTCGCCTATCGCTACTTCGCCACACCCCGGCGCAAGTTCATCATCGCGGACACGCCCGGTCACATCCAGTACACCCGCAACATGATCACGGGCGCTTCCACCGCAGATCTCGCGGTGGTGCTCGTGGATGCAGCCAAGGGCGTGCTGACGCAGTCCAAGCGGCACGCCTTCATCACGTCGCTGCTGGGCATCCCTCACATCATCGTGGCCATCAACAAGATGGACCTGGTGGGCTTTGACGAGGCCGTCTACAGGAAGATCGTCGCGGACTTCGAAGAGTTCGCCACCAAGCTGACCGTCACCGATATTTCCTATATCCCCATGTCGGCGCTCGAGGGCGACAACGTCGTTGATGCATCGACGCGCATGTCGTGGTATCAGGGTGGGCCGCTGCTCGCAAAGCTGGAAACAGTGACCGGCGGCGCCAGAGGCAACAATATCGACTTCCGTTTTCCCGTTCAGTACGTGATTCGGCCTAATCAAAGATTCCGCGGGTATGCGGGCACCGCGGCCTCGGGATCGGTCAGCGTGGGTGATGAAGTGGTCGTGCTGCCATCGGGTCTGGCGACGCGGATCAAGTCCATCGAGACGTCGGACGGGCAGCAACAGCAGGCGGCTGAAAGGGAGGCGGTGGTGCTGACGATCACCGACGAGATCGACATTTCCCGCGGCGACATGATTGTCCGGCGCCGGAACCTTCCGACCGTCGCCAGAGGCCTCGACGCGTACTTGTGCTGGATGGATGGGACGGCACTGACGGTCGGTCGGCCATACGTGCTGGCGCACACCACCAGGCGTGTTCAGGCCGTAGTCAACAGCGTGGACTATCGCGTTGACGTGGACACCCTGCATCGCGATTCGGCGGCCACGCTTGGCATGAATGACATCGGCCGCGTGGAGCTCACCACCGCCGACCCGCTGTTCTTCGATTCGTACCGGCTGAACTCCGCCACCGGCTGCTTTATCCTGATCGACCCGCAAACCAATGCCACTGTAGCGGCGGGCATGATTCGCGGCGAGACGACGTCGGCGACGAAGGTATCGGCCGGTGTCACCTGGCAGGGCTGGAACATTCCGCGCGAACTCAGAGAGGAACGGCAGGGACATCAGGCCGCCGTGATCTGGCTGACGGGGATGTCGGGCGCAGGCAAGAGCACGATCGCCCGGGCCGTGGAGCGGCTCCTCTTCGAAGAGGGACACCGGACCATGCTCCTTGACGGAGACGATGTCCGCCATGGCCTGTGTGGCGACCTCGGCTTCTCACCATCAGACCGCGCGGAGAATATCCGGCGCGCGGGCGAAGTGGCGCGGCTGTTCTTCGAGCAGGGCGCCGTTGTCCTCTGCGCGTTCGTATCACCCTACGCCGGCGATCGCCGCCGCGTGCGATCGCTCCTGCCTGAGGGCCGCTTCGTCGAAGTGTTTGTTCAGGCGGACCTGCAGTCGCTACGCTCGCGCGATCCGAAGGGGCTGTATGCCCGTGCATCCCAGGGCCGGCTCGATCAGTTCACCGGCGTGTCAGCGCCTTACGAAGTGCCCGAGGCCGCGGAGCTCACGATCGACACCGGGGCGACCAGCGTGCACGCCGCCGCGCTGCAGGTGGTTGACCATCTGCGCAACGCCGGCTGGCTGCTGCGCAATGACCGTACATAGTACGTAGGGCGCCCCTTTAGGGGCGCCAATTCGGCGGGGCTGAAGCCTCGCCCTACGTACGTCAATTCACTCTGGATAGTTGTGCCGCAGCTCGACCGGCTTGCCCTTGCGACGCGTGCGAATGCGGATGTTGATGAACTCGACGAACACCGAGAAACCCATCGCAAAGTAGATGTAACCCTTCGAGATGTGCTGCCCGAAGCCGTCGGCGACGAGCGAGAGGCCGATGAGCAACAGGAACGAAAGGGCCAGAATCTTGACAGTCGGATGCACTTCCACGAACGCCGAAATCGGCTCGGCGGCCAGCAACATCACGAGCACGGCCAGGATGACGGCCGCCACCATGACCGTCAGGTTATCGGCCATGCCGATGGCGGTGATCACGGAGTCGAGCGAGAACACGATATCGAGCAGCATCACCTGGGTGATGACGCTGGCGAAGGAAGCGGCGGCCTTTCCTGAGGCATGGCCTTCGTCCCCTTCGAGCTTGTCGTGGATTTCGTAGGTGGCTTTCGCAATAAGAAACAATCCGCCGCCCAGAAGGATCAGGTCGCGCCCGGAAAAGCCCTGTTCCCATATCGTGAACATCGGCTCGGTGAGCCGTGCCATCCACGTCAACGAAAACAGCAGCGCGATGCGCATCAGCATCGCCGCCATCAACCCCACACGGCGTGCGCGCTTCTGATCCGCCTTGGGTAACTTGCTCGAGAGAATCGAGATGAAGATGACGTTGTCCACGCCCAGCACGATCTCGAGGGCCGTGAGGGTGAGGAGAGCAACCAGAAGCTCGGGGGAGGTGAATATTTCCATGGGGTCTCTGTGCTCTCCTGTGTGGTGCGATCAGCGTCGCAGAACGACAACCTTCAATTCGGCCCAGCCGCTGTTCTCGAAGTACTCGAGCCGGAGACGATGGCGTCCAGCCGTCAGCGGTACGCGGTCAATCTCCGACCCGTGAATACCCCAGCGCTCGATCACCAACTTGTCGTCGACGAACACGCGAATCCCGTCGTCGGTAATCGTGACCAATTCGTAGGTGCCGGCTGAGAGCGTGACCGTTCCTTCGGCCTTCATGGCGATCCGGTCGGCCGGCAGGTCCGGCATCATCCGGCCGCCGCTGATGAGATCGTAGCGCGATACCACTTCGGTCTTTGTGGGCGCCTGCTTCAAGCGGGCAGCGAACGCGTCCGGCATCTTCAGCGGATCGGCATTCTCATCGAACGTCCACCAGTTCGTGTTCCATGCGATCGCAGGTTCGAACTGCTCGTAGACAAAGCGATGCGGCTTGCCTGCCGGCGTTTTCCGCCCTCTCGCGTCTACCACTTCCCCGCCAACGTAATCGAACTCAAGGCGCAGGTCCGTGCCGGAGCCGGTTGGCGTGACCACGATCTCTGAGCCAATCGCTCCGGCCTTGTTGTTTACCGAGCCGCCACGCGCTGACACGAGCGTCCACGTCCCTTCGGGGCCAAGGACGCGAAGCTTCAGCGGCCGTTCCGTGGCCTTGCCCACGGGCCAGAGTTTCGGGAACTTGTAGTTGTACGGTCCCCACTCGTCCACGATGATCGTGTTGCGGCCGCGTCGGGCGCCCTCAGGCAGCATCGCGTTCATGCCGTTTGGGAGCGGTTTCCAGGTGTCTTCCAGAACTGTCGGCGCGGGCCTTGGTGGCGAAGCTTCCGGAGCCGTGTCCCATTTCAGGGCGGTGACGCCGAGTCCGCCCTTCATCAGAGAACCGATGGTTCCCGTGACGGAATTCATCGAGATGTCAATCCCGGTGGTCCGCATCACGTCGAGCAAGGTCGTGTGGTCCTTGAAGCTGTTCGCGGTCACCACATAGTCCCGGCTGCGCGTGTCCCGGTTCTTTGGATAGCCCCAATTCGGATCCTGCGTGGCGTTAGCCCAGATCCGGAGCGCGATTTTATCGCCGTTAAAGGTGTTGCCGGTAATTGAGATGTTCTGGCCGTGCTCGATGGCGAAGGCCTCTTCGTTGCCGGCGAAGCGGTTGTTCACAAACTGTGTGTCGTAACTGTACCCGCCCCAGACGCCGTGCCAGCAATCTTCGACCCGGTTCCCGATGAACTTGTTGCGGCTGAATGTGACCTCGATCCCATTGGCGACGGCATGGCTGAAGTCATTTTCAACAAACACGTTGTCGTTCACACCGCCTTTGCCGGTGTCCATCGTCGTCTGGCCGGCCCACATGAAGAGACCATCGCCGCCGTGCGTGGCCGAGTTGTGATGGAACGTGTTCCGGCTGGATTGCTCGTACATCAGGATGCCGGTGGAATCCTGGCCGCGAAAATAGAAGCCGTGGCTGTAGCCGCGCACGTCGTAGTCGAACTTGTTGTGCGCCACTACGCTGTCGGTGGTGCGATACATGCCGAGGCCGATTGACGAGAGAAACGAGAAGTCGTTGTTCCAAATCTTCAGGCGCGCTGACCGCGTCACCATCAGTCCGTTCTGCCCCTGGGTGGCCCGGCTCCGATCAATCTCCGCATCGTCGCACTCACTGAGGTAGATGGCCGCGCCATAGCGCAGCCACTCGTCTTTTTCATTGTCGTGGTACGACATCCAGTCGAGCAGGCTCTCCTTCTCGATGCCCGACCAGAGCCGCTGCTTCCAGTTGTAGCTCAGGTCCAGGCCCGTCAGGTGCAGGAACGGAGACTTGCGCGCCATGACGGCGACTTTGTAGCCCCGGATCGCCCCCCCACGAATGGTGACGCGTTCACCGCCGTCGATTTGTACACCAATACCGAGGTAACCATCTGGATCGGCATAGGGGTCGCCTCCTTCGATAACGACCCCGGTCAGGTCAAGTGTGATGTTACTGCCGCGTATGCTGACCGCAGACTTACCCTCCGCCCCGGGCAGGCTATAGACGCCCGGCTTCACCTTCGCGCTCGAGGTGATCACCATTCCTGAAGTGAGGACAACTTCCGGCTGAACAGCCGCGGCGGACCACGATTCGACACCAGCGGCGGACAGCTCTCCGCTAATTGGCCAATTGGGCAATGGGCCAACGAGGCAATGGAATGAGGCAATGCCACCAATGAGCCAATTCCTGATCACGCGTGCATGTGGTGTCATCACTTCACGCTCCAGCGGGACAGAATTGCCCCATTTGTCGCATTGCCCCATTCCATTGCCTCATCGCCCCATTGGCCAATTGCCTCATTAACCAGCCATGTCCGTGCCCGCAAGCGCCGCCGCTAGATCGCGAACGTGTCTGGGTCCCACGAAATCCCGAGTTCTTCAGGGCCCGCCATGTATCCGAGCATCGCGGAGGCGGCGACAACGATTGGCGACGCCAGGTAGCCCTCTCCTCCGTAGCCCATGCGGTTCTGCCAGTTGCGATTGAACGAGGTAATCGCCCGCTGGCCCGGCGTGAGCGCATCTTCGCCCTGGCCGAAGCAGGGGCCGCACCACGACCGGCGGATGACCGCACCCACGGAGCGGAACACGGTGGCAATCGATTCGCCACCCAGTCGCGCGTCCGGGCGCTCGATCTGCTGGCCCACGCCGCCACTACCAGGGAACACCTTGAACTCCGTCGCCGCCTTCAGGCGGCCACCGCCGCGTGCCGCACGAAGCACGAGCGCGGCCTGCAGAAGGTCTTCGTAACTGCCGTTGGTGCAGGAGCCGATCATCGCCTTGTCGAACGTGATGCGCTCGCGCGCCACTTCCCCGGCGTTGAAGGCGTTCCCGGGACTGAAGGGCTTCGCAATCATCGGCGCCACATCCGACAGGTCGAAGACCTCATCGATCTCGTAGGCCGCGTTCGCGCCTGGCTTGATGATCGGGTACGGAAGGTTCGTAATCCCCTTCGCGCGATACCAGTCGAGCGTGGTCTCGTCGGGCGCGAAAATGCCGTTGAGGGCCTCCGCCTCCGCCATCATGTTCGCGATGGTGTTGCGCGAAACCATCGGCAGCTGCCTGGTCGCGTCCACGAACTCCACCGACATGCCCTGCGACTGCTTCGCCCCCCAGCGCCTGAGCAGCTCGAGCACGATGTCCTTGCCGCCCACCCATGGATTGAGCCGGCCGACGAACGAAACACGGCGCTGCCTGGCGTGCGTGAAATAGATGTAGCCCGTGGACCAGCCGAACCCGAGCGTGGTGGAACCCACGCCGATCCCGACCGCCCCGTACGCGCCATACGCCCGGCTGTGCGAATCGGCGCCTGGGATGAACTGACCGGGCAGCACCAGGCCCTGCTCCGGAAAGTAGAAGTGAAAGATCCCGTCTCCCGGAGTCGCGTAATACGGCTTCTCCATTCCGTGGACGCCGGCAAAGGCGCGGCCGATGGACGTCTGTTTGTCGTCTTCGTCTTTGCCCGTGAAGACGAAGTGATCATTGGCGACGGCCGCCTGCCGCGGATCAATCGTGTTGCCGCCGGTAATCTGGTTGAAGGTGTGAATGGAAAACGGCGCGGTGCCGTCGGAAGCCGGCAGCAAATCAGCGTACGCGCGCAGCGTGGCGCCGGGCTTGAAGTCGGCGCGCTTCAGCTCGCGATCCACGCGATGCGCCCAGATGATCTGTTCGGTCGTCGTCATGCTTTCGGCCATGGAGGGGTCCGCCCAATCAAGCGAGGGCGACGTCTCTACGGACGCACGAAACTCCCGCCGGCCCACGGCAAAGATGCCGCCGCCGCGGCGAATCTCCTCTTCCTTCACCGACAACGGCACCGGCGTGTACGACTTGCCCTGCGTCACGTTGGCGATCGCCCGAGTCACCGGATCGAAGGTGAACTCATCCCCATCCCGCGCATCCGCCACGGCCTCCGGGCACTGCACCACATGCAGGCCAAGGTTGAAGGCGTTGCGCCGGAAAATATCTCCCATGTTCTGGCCGGCGATGACCACGAGCTCGAGTCCGACCTCCTCGGCCACGCCCTTGAGCCCGGCTGGTGACATTTCGCGCGACGACCCGATCGCAAACCGGTCGCCCGCAATGAGGAAGGTCTCGCCGCGATGCACGCGTTGGCGGAAATCCGGCATGAGGTGGCGAAACGATCCGGCCTTCCACCGTTCGTCGAGCGTGTCCAGGCTCTCTGACACACAATCGGCCGCAGGCGTGATCTGGTCGGTGTCGATGGCGTCGAGTTTCTTCGTGCCGGCTGGGGCCTTCGCATCCCACAGGATGAGCGCCTGTCCCTTGATGAGCGCGGTCGAACCTTCTGCGTGTGCGAGGGGCGCGGGAAGATCGGAGCTGCGCACACCGGCTTTCAGGCGCGCGGGTTGAATCGTATGCATCAGCGAC
>JBKJJZ010000051.1:0-11048 GCA_046597705.1 Vicinamibacterales bacterium
CCCCAGTTCCCCAGTTCCCCAGTTCCGTCAGTTCCCCATCCCCTCAGCTCTGCGCCTCAGGGCGGTCAGCGAGATCTGCCAGCCGCGTGAGACGACCGCGTAGTAGCGACGCCATCGGGGTGAAGGTTCGTAGCCGTCCTGTCGAACAATCAAGCGGCAGCCCGCGCCTTCGTGCTGACAACTGACATGCAGCGCCATCGGACCGATTGGCGAGCCTTCGGGCGGCACCCACCAGCAGTCAGCCACAAGAAACTGCTGACCGGGCCGGACATCAACCACCGTGCCATGAAAAACCCCGCCGAGAGGGCCCAGCAGATCATCCCGGTAAGAGGTGGGAGCCCATTCGATGGCGTACACGCCGAACGGCACCGGCGTGACCACCGCGCGCACGGCAGACCACCACGATTCCAGCGCCCCATGATCGAAGAAACACGCAAAGACCGCAGCCGGCTTCGCGGCGATGTAGAGGCTTTGTTCGAACCGCCCGGCAGGATCAGGTGTAACAGGCGGCACTCGAACCTCGAACCTCGAACCTCGAACCTCGAACCTCGAACCTCGAACCTACTTCTTTCTGAGCGTCTGAACGTACGCCACCACCGCCCACGCCTGTTCTTTGGTCATCTCTTCCGAGAAGACCGGCATCTTCGGGTTCGCGCGGCCGTTCCAGACCTTGTAGAACACGGTGCCGTCCGGGTTGCGGGCCACCCTGGCGGGGTTGGTCAGATCCATGTCGGCTGCGAACTTCGGATCGCCGTCAGGACCGTCACCCTTGCCTGCCGCGCCGTGGCAGCGCTGGCACTTGCCTGCGAACAGCTTCTTGCCGCCGGCCAGTGTGGCGTCGTTAACCGGAAGGGGATTCTTTTCGTCCGCCCCACCTGCCGGAATCGTCCATCGTCCCGTCTGTGCCGGCGCCGCGGCGACCGTCCGCACGGAAACTGCGCCGGCGAGCATCGCGAGCCCGGCAAGCGTAAGCAGAAATGAGGTTCGGAGCGTCTTCGACATAGGAGAAATCATATACTGGCGGCAATCATCTGATGCGTCTCGCACAGGAGTAGGGTTGATGGAAACACGACGAGGGTTCCGCCGGGCTGCGCTTGTGTGTGGCGGCCTCGCAATCGCGCTGGTGTGGGGCACCGTGATTGTGGTGCGCGCGCAAGAGCCCGCACCGGCGCCGCCCAGTCCCGATGCGCTTGCGCGCGACGTGTTTCAGATCGTCCAGAAGAACTGCCTCGAATGTCACGGCGAAGCGAAAGAGGGCGGTCTGGACCTGCGCACGGAAGCCGGCCTCCAGAAGGGCGGCCGTACCGGGCGTGCGGTGGTGCCCCATGATCCGGCTGCCAGCCTCCTCTACAAAGCGGTGATGCACGACGGCGATCTTCAGATGCCCGAAGATGCGCCGAAGTTGTCTGACGCCAGCCTGAGCACGATCAAGCTCTGGATTGAGGCCGGCGCGTCATGGGCCACTGTGCCGGGGGCGATGGGCGGTGGCAGTGGCGGTGGTGCCGAGGCCGACGCGCTGCGGAAACGTGAAGAGCGGCCAATCACCGAAGACGAACGAAACCTCTGGCAGTTCACGCCCATCGTGCGGCCCGTCGTCCCATCGGTGACGCGCGCTGGCTGGACCGCCAATCCCATCGACGCCTTCATCCTCAGCTCCCTCAACAAGCAGGGCCTGACGCCTGTGGTGCCCGCTGACAAGCGCACGCTGGTGCGGCGCGCGTATCTCGACGTGCTGGGACTGCCGCCAACGCCCGAAGAAGTGGAAGCGTTCGTCACTGACCGGTCCGCTGATGCCTGGCCAAAACTCGTGGACCGCCTGCTCGCGTCGCCGCACTACGGAGAACGGTGGGCGCGACACTGGATGGATCTGGCGCGCTACGCGGATTCAGGCGGCTATGAGTTCGACACGGATCGCCCGGAGATGTATCGGTATCGTGACTACCTGATCAATGCGTTCAACGCGGATAAGCCCTACGATCTCTTCGTCAAGGAACAACTGGCGGGCGACGAATATGCGCCCGTCACCGACGAAGCGATGATCGCCACCGGGTTTCTGCGCCTGGGTCCTGAAGGCGGCGGCAATCGGCTCGACGCCGTGGATGACCTCGTGACCACGACATCGCTCACGTTCATGGGGATGACGGTCGGGTGTGCCCGCTGCCACAACCATAAGTTCGATCCGATTCCCCAGAGGGACTACTACCGCATCCAGTCGATCTTCTATCCCACGACCAGCGTGGATCACGCCCTTGTTCCAGCCGATGACGTGGCTGCGAACCGCGCGGAGACGGCGCGGATCGAAGCGCTGCAGAAGCCGCTGCGTGCGGCCAAGACCGCCATCGAGAAGCCCTACCATCAGGTACTCATCGACCGGGAGATCGCGAAGCTGTCGCCGTACATGCAGGAAGCATGGAGGACGCCGGCGGAGGCCCGCACCGAAGGGCAGCGCCTGAACGTGAAGCAGATCGAAGACACCGTGGGCCTCAACTCGCTTCGCAAGCTCCTGACGGAGAACGATGTCGTGGCGCTGATGCCCGCCGGCGCGAAGGAAAAACACGCGGCTCTGAAGGCTGAGATCGACGCGCTCGAAAAGCAGAAGCCGCGACGACTGCCCACTGCGCGCGCCATCGGCGAGCGAGGCCGCGTTCCCGCTGAAGTGTTCTTCCTGCACCGCGGCAGCCCTGACGCTCGCGGCTCCGTGATGAAGCCCGGTGTCTTGTCGGTGGCGTCGCGCACGGAGTGGACATTTGCCGAACCGCCGCCGGACGCAAAGTCGAGTTGGCGCCGCCGCGGGTTCGCCGAGTGGCTGGTCTCAAAGGACAATCCCCTCACGTCGCGCGTGATGGTCAATCGCCTGTGGCAGCACCACTTCGGCGAAGGGATCGTCCGAACGCCCAGCAGCTTCGGCAAGATGGGCGAGCGCCCGTCGCATCCGGAACTCATCGACTGGCTGGCGTCCGAGTTCATCTCGAAGGGCTGGAGCCTCAAGGCGATGCATCGGTTGATGCTGACGTCGCAGACCTACCGGATGGCCAGCACCGATACGTCGGCCAATTACGCGATCGATCCGGAGAACCGGCAGTTCTGGCGCATGCCGCGCCTGCGTCTGGAAGCCGAAGTCATTCGCGACAACATCCTGGCGGCTGCGGGCACGCTGGACCGTACTGTGGGCGGCACCTCGATCTTTCCCTACATCGATCCGGACCTCTTCGAGAAGAGTTCGAAACGCGACTGGCTCGGCAAGCCGGACAGCGATCCGTCCACGTGGCGCCGCAGCCTGTATGTGTATTCGAAGCGCAGCATCCGCTATCCGATGTTCGAGACGTTCGATCAGCCGAACCTCGTCAACTCCATCGATCGGCGCAATCGCACGACGATCGCCCCACAGGCGCTGATCCTCATGAACAACCAGATGGTGTTGTTCCATGCCGGCAAGTTCGCAGAGCGTGTCACGCGCGAGGCGGGTGCGGACGCGTTGGCCCAGATCAAACGCGCGGTCTACCTGGCCCTGGGCCGTCCTGCCGATGCCGTGGAACTCAAGAGCGGCCTGGCGTTCGTGAAAGAGAGTCCGGACGGGCTGACCGAGTTCTGCCACGTCCTTCTGAACCTCAACGAATTCCTCTACAGGCCGTGAGGGGCAACTGATTGGGACATCATCACCACCACGGCTGTGGCAATCAGGAGAAGCTGCACTACTCCCGGCGTGAGTTGCTCGGCCGGCTGGGTGGCGGCATCGCCGGCCTCGCCTTCGCCGACCTGCTCTCGCAAAACGGACTTGGTGCGGTGAGCGTGGAACCCGCGTCATCCCTGGAACAAGGGCGCAACCCACTGGCGCCGAAACCCGCGCCGCTGCCCGCGAAGGCCAAAGCCGTCATCTCGATCTTCTGCTACGGCGGCGTCAGCCACATCGATACCTGGGATCCCAAGCCCGACCTGGTGAAGTGGCAGGGCGAAACGATGAAGGGCGTGGGCGAGGTGCGCACGGTGATGGGGAACCCGGGCGGGTTGATGCCATCGCCGTGGACATTCAGCAAGCACGGGCAGTCGGGCATGGAAGTGTCCGAGTTGTTCCCGCACATGGCCGGGCACGTGGATGACATCGCGTTGATCCGGTCGATGTACGGCGTCAGCCCCGCGCATGGACCCGCGCTGTTCCAGATGAACACGGGAACTATCCTGGCCGGCAGTCCCAGCGTCGGCAGCTGGGTGACCTACGGCCTGGGCAGCGAGAACCAGAATCTGCCCGGATTCATCGTGTTTACCGATCACCGAGGCGGTCCGATCAACGGTCCGCCGAACTGGTCAAACGGTTACCTGCCCGCGGCCTACCAGGGCACTCAAATTCGCGACAAAGGATCGCCCATCGTCGATCTCAAGCCGCCGGCCGGACGTACGCCTGAGGAACAGCGCCGGTGGTTGCGCATGCTCGCAGAGCTCAACGAGAAGCACGGCGACATGCATCCGCTGGACACGGAACTGTCGGCCCGCGTGTCGTCATACGAACTCGCCTTCCGCATGCAGACTCACGCGCCGGACGTCATCGACCTGGGGCAGGAGAGCGATGCCACCCGCAGCCTGTATGGCATCGGTGTTGAGCCGACGGATTACTTCGGGCGGCAGGCGTTGATGGCGCGCCGGATGGTGGAGCGCGGCGTGCGCTACGTGCAGATTTTCTCCGGCGGCGGCAACTTCGAACCCAGCTGGGACGCGCATTGGGATTTGAAAGGCAACCACGGGCTGCACTGCGCTGAGACAGACAAGCCGCTTGCGGGCCTCATCAAGGATCTCAAGAGCCGCGGGATGTTCGAGGAGACCCTGATCGTCTGGCACGGCGAGTTCGGCCGGTTGCCGATCTCCGAACGCATGGACGGACGCGACCACAACAACAAGGGATTCAGTGTCTGGCTGGCGGGCGGCGGCGTCAAGGGGGGCACCGTCGTCGGCGCCACCGACCAGTACGGCTATCAGGCGGTGGAGAATGCGAAGTCCGTCTACGAACTTCACGCGACCATCCTGCACTTGCTCGGCCTCAATTTCGAGAAGCTGACGTACCGCTTCAACGGCCGCGACATGCGCCTCACTGATGTCCACGGCAAAGTGATCCGGGAGATCCTCGCCTGACTATCATTCGGCTCGGCCTCGCGCTCTGGCTGATCGCGGCGTCCGCCGGCTTTGCCGCCCAGACCACTCCGCACGATGCGGCGGTGGCCAGGGTGCGCGCCAGCGACGGGTTCAAGCAGGCGGTGGCCGCCTTGGACAACGACTTCGATCGGCTGGTGGCTGAGATCATCACGCTCACCGAAATTCCTGCACCCCCGTTCAAGGAGGCGGCACGCGCGAAGGCCTACCTGGAGATGTTGCGCACAGCAGGCCTGACCGAGGTGGAGCAGGACGAAGAAGGGAACGTCATGGGCTTGCGGAAGGGCACCGGCGGGGGCCCCCTCCTCGCGGTCGCCGCACATCTCGACACGGTGTTCCCCGAAGGCACTGACGTGAAGGTCAGGCGAGAGGGGACGAAGTTGTCCGCGCCGGGAGTGGGCGACGACACCCGCGGACTTGCGGTGCTGCTCGCCATGATTCGGGCGATGGATGCAGCGCGGATCCAGACAGCCAGCGACATTCTGTTTGTCGGCAACGTTGGTGAAGAGGGCCTGGGCGATCTGCGGGGCACGAAGTATCTGTTCCACAAAGGGAAGTACAAGGACCTCATCAAGATGTTCGTCAGCGTTGACCACGCGGTGAACGAGGCGAATGTCACCCACGCGGCGGTTGGCAGCCGCCGGTATCGGGTCACGTTCAAGGGTCCGGGCGGCCACAGCTACGATGCGTTTGGCACGGTGAACCCGGCGTTCGCGATGGCGGGCGCAATGCAGAAGTTGAGCAAACTCACCGTGCCGGCGAAACCCAGGACCACCTACAGCGTTGGCGTCATCGGGGGCGGGAGTTCCGTGAACGCGATTCCCGCTGAGTCCTGGATGGAAGTCGATATGCGATCGGAGTCGCGAGTGGAACTGCTGAAGCTCGACGAACGCTTCATCGCGCTCGTGGGCGAGGCGGCACGAGAAGAAAACGCCGCGCGCTCAACGACCAGGGGGCCCATCACGGTCGATCTCAAGCTCATCGGCGATCGGCCGTCCGGCGAGACGGCTCTCGATTCGCGCATCGTCCAGATCGCCGCGGCCTCGATTCGTGCGGCCGGCCTCACGCCGACCTTCATCCCGAACAGCACTGACGCAAACGTTCCAATCGGGCTGGGGATTCCCGCCATCACGCTGGATCCGGGCGGGGACACCGCCGGCGCACACTCGCTGGGTGAGTGGATTTCGGTGGACAAGGCCACCAGCCTGCGAGGCATACACGTCGCGCTCGCGACGATTCTGGCGCTCGCGATGGGAACTGGGGAGCTGGGGAACTGACGGAACTGGGGAACTGACGGAGTTGCAGAATGAAGGAGTTCCTAAATTCAGTTCCGCCAGTTCCCCAGTTCCCCAGTTCCCCAGTTCCCCAGTTCCCCAGTTCCTCAGTTCCTCATAACCGAAGCTCCAGCCAGCGCACACTGCGCGTCCTGTGCGCCAGCCACACCACTGACGCCCACCGCGCCCACCAGCTTTCCGCCTGACATCAGCGGCACTCCGCCTTCGAGCGGCATGAAGCCGTCGATGGGAAGCAGTGCCGTGCGTCCGCCCGCCACTTCCGCTTCCAGGTCTTTGGTCGGGCCCTGGAAGTACACGGCCGTGCGAGCCTTGCGGATCGCGATGTCGATGGCGACGAGCTTTGCGCCGTCCATCCGTTGAAACAGGATCAGATGGCCGCTGTCGTCAAGGACCGCGATCGACACGGCCCAGTTGTTCTTGCGTGCCTCGGCTTCGGCGGCGGCGGCGACGCGCCGTGCGGCTTCAAGTGTCATCACCTGTTTGGTCGGGAGTTGGTTGTGCGCGGAACTTGTCGCTCCCGTCATAAGCAGCAGCATTCCGAGCATCAGCAGGCGTCGCATCATGGTCGTCCTCCGCAGAAAATCGAAGATGTGGCCGGAAGGGTAGCAGATTGAGATAGATTGCAGCACGAGCGATGCAGAAGATCCGATGGGGCGTTCTGGGCGCGGCGAAGATCGCCGTCGAGAAAGTCATTCCCGCCATGCAGCGTGGCGGGTTGACCGATGTGGTGGCCATCGCGTCACGTGATGCGGGCAAAGCGGCGGCTGCTGCCGCCTCGCTGGGGATTCCGCGCAGCTACGGATCCTATGATGCGCTCCTGGCCGATCCCGACGTTGATGCCGTCTACAACCCGTTGCCCAACCATCTGCACCTGCCATGGACGATTGCCGCGGCCAGGGCGGGAAAGCATGTGCTGTGCGAAAAGCCCATTGGGCTGACCACGGACGAAGCGCGAACGCTTCTGGAAGTGCGCGACCGCACCGGCGTGAAAATTCAGGAAGCGTTCATGGTGCGCACGCATCCCCAGTGGCTGCGAGCGAGCGAGATCTGCCGGTCCGGCCGGCTGGGTGAGGTCAGGTCGTACCTGGGCGCGTTCAGCTACTTCAACAACGATCCGGCGAACATCCGGAACGTGGCTGAATGGGGCGGCGGCGCCCTGATGGACATCGGCTGCTACCTCATCATGACGTCACGGATGATCTTCGGTGAAGAACCCCGGCGCGTCCTGGGGTGCATCGAACGCGATCCGGCCACTCGCGTGGATACGCTGACGTCAATCATGCTGGACTTTCCCTCGGGTCACGCGGTTGGCACCTGCAGCACCAGGCTGGTGCCTCACCAACGAGTCCAGATCTTCGGCACGAAGGGGAGGCTCGAAGTGGAGGTCCCTTTCAACGCGCCGGTTGACCGCCCCTGCCGCATCTTCGTGGACGAACGCGGCGATATCTTCGGAAGAGGCGTCGAGACGATCGAAATCCCGACGTGCGATCAATACACGCTGCAGGGCGATTTGTTCTCGCGCGCCATTCTGGAAAAGACCGATGTTCCGTATCCGCTGGAAATGTCGGTGATGAACATGGCCGTCATTGAAGCCGTGTTCCGCTCCGCCGAATCTGGTTGCTGGGAGGCACCTGAGGCATGATGAGTAAAGGACATTACACACGCACACCGTTCCCGTTTTTGATCGTCATCGCCGCGACACTCGTCTGCGGTGCATGGGCAACGTCGGTTGGAGCCCAGAACCCGCCTCGCCCGGTGGTCGTCATCGGCCCGCCGGCTCCGGTGCCGCCGGAGGTGGCGATTCTTCGCCCCAGCCCCACCGAGATGGAACAGGTCAATGACGCGGTGAGAAGACTCATCGATGCGGATCAGTCTGCGGCGAGGCCTCTGTTGAAGAAGTTCGAATCGCAGCTGCAACTGCAACCCCCTCGCGTCAACGTGGCGGCCACCTTCACGCAGACGACGCAGCGACAGGGACCTCGTCACCTTGGGTTTGTCGAGATTGCGAAACAGGGGAACATCGATCTGCTGCTGCACGGAGATTCCATCACCGACTGGTGGGTCCAGGGCGAGGCGAACAAGGCCGTCTTCGACAAGTACTTCAGCGGCGTCCGCACCGCCAACTTCGGCATTGCCGGTGACACGACGCAGGGTGTGCTGTGGGGCCTGAAGAATGGCGAGGGCCAGGGATTCCAGCCCAAGGCGGTCATGCTGATGATTGGCACCAACAACAGCTTCGCAAACACGGCCCCCGAGATCGCCGAAGGCATTGGCGCCATCGTGCTGGAAATGCGGCAGGACTTTCCGGAGGCAAAGATCCTGCTGCTCGGAATCTTCCCGCGCAGTGTCCCAGGCGATCCAGTCCGCGACAAGCTCGCCGAGGTGAATAGAATCATCGCGCGGCTGGACGATCAAAAGCATGTGTTCTTCATGGACATTGGCTCGGCGTTCCTGGATGACAAGGGAGTGTTTCTCCCTGACGTGTTCCGCTCCGACAACCTGCATCCGCAGGCCCCCGGTTACGAAATCTGGGGCAACGCGGTCCGGGCCAAGCTCGCCGAGCTGCTGAAGTAACACCCGTGTCGTCTCTCTACCTGGGTCTGGATTCGTCCACCCAAAGCCTGTCGGCCCTCATCATCGACGTCGACCGTGACAGAGCCCGGATGGTCTGGCAACACGACCTGTACTTCGACCATGACTTTCCCGAGTTCGGCACCACTCACGGCGTGCTGCCTGACGCCGATCCACGGGTCAAGGTGTCGTCGCCGGCCTTGTGGGTGGCCGCGCTCGACACGATGATGGGGCTCGTCGCTCGCAGTGGCGTTGACCTCACACGTCTTCGCGCGATCAGCGGATCGGCGCAACAACACGGCAGCGTTTACCTGGCGGCCGACGGCACGCTGTCGCGCACCGTGGCGCCTATCTGGATGGACAGCAGCACTGCTGACGAGTGCGCCGAGATCACCGCCGCGCTCGGCGGCCCGGAGGTGCTGGCGCGACGGACCGGGTCGCGTGCGTTCCACCGTTACACCGGGCCGCAGATCCGCAAGTTCTACGAGACGGATCCACACGCCTACGCGATGACTGCGCGCATTCATCTGGTGAGTTCCTATCTGGCGTCTCAACTCATCGGCGCGGAGGCTCCGCTCGACCCGGGCGACGCCAGCGGAATGAATCTGATGGATCTGGCCACGCAGAACTGGTGGCCAGACGCCGTTGAAGCTACCGCGCCAGGCCTGGCCTCTCGCCTGCCTCGCATCGTACCTTCAGACTCCGTGATTGGTGTGCTTGCGCGTGCGTGGCAGTCGCGCTTGGGCTTTCCCTCGGCGCGCGTGGTGGCATGGACCGGTGACAATTCGTCGAGTCTGGTGGGAACCGGGTTGGTCGAAGGCGGCAGCAGGGTCGTGTCGCTTGGCACGAGCGACACCATCTGCGGATTGATGTCCGACCCGCACGTGGAGGGAGCCGGCGGAGGGCACATCTTCGGCGCGCCGACCGGCAACTTCATGGGCATCACGGTCTTCAAGAACGGATCCCTGGCGCGCGAGCGTGTCCGCGATGCTTTCGGGATGGACTGGGCGGCTTTCTCGGCAGCGCTTCAATCGACGCCGCCCGGTAACCATGGAAGGCTCATGTTCCCGTGGTTCGATCCCGAGATCACGCCCGACGTGCCGGTCCCCGGCGTGCATCGCGTGGATTTGAGTGTTGACGATGTGGCCGGGAATGTCCGGGCCGTGGTCGAGGGCCAGATGATGGCCCTGGCGAATCACTCTGGCTGGATGGGGACTGACACGCGCGTTATTCACGCCACCGGCGGCGCCGCCGCCAATCGCGCCGTCCTCCAGATCATGGCCAACGTGTTCGACGCGGAAGTCTTCCAGTTCAAGGTGGGCAACTCAGCCTGTCTGGGTGCGGCGCTTCGAGCCTGGCACGCGGATGCTGCGGCGTCTGGCGACCCCGTCTCGTGGGATGTCGTGGTTCGCGATCTGGCTGAGCCGCTCGTCAACAGCCGGGTGAGTCCGGACCCGGCAGCCGTGCCCGTGTACATGGAGTTGCGCAAACGGCACGCAATTCAGGAGGCGAGGATCCTGGCCTCCAAGGACTACAATCTGCCAACCATTCCAGGAGGCCACTTATGACCACGTCCGAACAGGCGCCCAAAGATCTCATCGGGTTTCTCGACTTCTATCTCGTCCAGAAGGCCCCGTTCCAGCTGCCGGCCGAGGTGCGCGAGTTTCTCGTCAAGTTCGGTCCCTGGATCGCGATCGTGTTGCTGGTCCTGTCGTTGCCGGGCTTGTTTCTCATGCTCGGCCTTGGCGCGGCGTTCGGCCCGTTCGGCGGTCCGGTCTATGGAATCGGGTTCACTTATCTGACTGTCGTGCTGCTGGCGCAAATGGTGCTGATGGGGTTGGCGTTGCCGGGACTGTTCGCGCGGAAGATGTCGGCGTGGAAGTTGATTTTCTACTCCCAGCTCGTCGGCATTGTCCTGTCCTTGCTCAGCGGTTCAATCCTGGGTGCATTGATCGGCGGGTTGATCGGACTCTACATCCTGTTTCAGATTCGGCCGCTGTACGTCAATTAGGCGGCCCATCCAATTTCGGCGCCCCTGAAGGG
>JBKJJZ010000146.1:0-7554 GCA_046597705.1 Vicinamibacterales bacterium
GTTAATCTCCTCGTAGAAGATGCCGTAGAGACGCGGCGGAATCGCCGCGCCAGGTTGTGACGCATCGATGGCAATGCGGCCCGTGGCGAGAGGAACAACGGGCTGCGCCCGGAGGGCGATGAGGCCATGTCCGGCCGACGCCACGGAAAGTGCGGCAACAACAACAGTGGCAGGGTAATGAGTCACGGCTGTGATTGTAGGCCTGTTGCACTCACTGCCACGGTCATCCTGCCGGCTGTCGTCTCGGCCGTCGTCCTCGTCGTGAGTCTGGCCGCCAGCGCATGGCCAATGCTCCGTGCGACCGGACTCAGTGCGCCCTACCGTAAAATTCGCGCGCTGGTGAGAGTCACATCGGCGTGCTGCCACGCCTTCTGAAACCGTGTGCGCACGGCCATGGCCTGCTCCTTCTTGCCTTGCGCCTCCAGCGCCTGCGTCAGCCCGAAAAGCGACCATCCGGTCTCGGGGTTTTTTCGCAGGTCCTCCCAGAAGACCGCCTCGGCCTCATCGGGCCGGCCGGCCTCGAGCAGCACGGAGCCCAAAGTCTGTCTGACAGGAGAGTGCCAATCGGCAGGTTCCTGGTAGATCAGGCCGTCTTCGTAGCGCACGGCGCGTTCCAGATGCAGCAGTGCGCGGTCCCACTCCTTGCGCTTCGCGGCGATCTCGCCCGCCACTACTTCCGGCGCGATGCGAAGGATCGCCACGCCTGTGTTGATTGAGAACGTCGTGGAACCTTTGAGTGATGCGTCGGCCAGCTTTTCGTTCAGCTTGGCGAGTTCCTGCTCCGCGTCTGCCAGTCGATCCTTCGCGATGAAGGCCATGGCTCGCGCGTAGTGCCAGACGCCGGTCGTGAACGCGGTGGCGTGATGCGGCCCGTCGTCCGCAAGGATGGTATCCCACTGACCGAAGCGCACCATCGCCCAGTACGGCACCACGAGGAATCCCTGAAGGATGGGCACGGTGGCCAGAGCCTCGTGAGGGACCTGACCGGCCAGCTTGCGGGCGGATTCGAGCGCCTGGCGGCTGCGTCCGCTCGCGGAGGCGCCCATCCAGATGAAGTGCAGGTTGTGGGGGTAATACGCCAGAGGATACAAGCCCTGCGCGCGGCACTGCGCAATGTAATCCTCATCCGCCTTTGCCGCCATTTCGTTGGCTTTGATCACATCGTCGTACCGGCCGACGCGCTGAAAGATGTGGGCAGGCATGTGCACGATGTGACCGGCTCCCGGCATGAGTGGCAGCAGTCGATCCGCTTCGGCTTCCGCCCGTTCCGGCGTATCGGTCGGCTCCCACAGATGGATCCACAAATGCAGCGCGCCGGGGTGGTTCGGATTGCGCTTCAGCACCGCTTCGAGCGACGCAATCGCCTCCTTCGTTTCGGCGTACGGATGCCCGTCCAGCGTCCAGTAGTTCCAGGGCCGCAGGTTCATCAGCGATTCGGCGAGCATCGTGCGTGCGTCGTTGTCGCTCGGGAATGTGGCCACGACCTTGCGCATCGCGTCGGAGAACGCGCGGTTGGCCTTGTCGCGATCCTCGGGCCTGCCGGTGTAGCGCGCGGCCAATGCTGAAATGTAGGCTCGCTCCCTGGGTGTGGCGCGCGCGGCGAGCGACTGCGCCTTCTTCGCCAGCTCCAAAGCCCTTGGCTCGTCGGCTGGCTCCATGGACGCGTTGATGTTCGGACCCAGTACGAGCGCGCGGCCCCAGTAGGCCATTGGATTGTTCGGATCAAGACGCGCGACCTCGCCAAACGAGCGCGCGGCCTCGGCATGATTGAATGCCCACGCGAGGTTGAGACCCTGGCTCATGAACACCTGTGCGCGCGGGACCTTCGTGGTGATCGGGAACGCGTGCGTTCCAAGGTGTTGGAGGCGAGGCGCGACAGGCTTGGCCGCGTCCGAGGCCTGGTCGAACTCCGCAGGCCGCTCGTAGTGCTTATGCTGCGGCGTGGCCTGGGCTTGCGCTTGCGCACCCAGTGTCGTGCCCGCCACGAGCGCCAGCGCCATCGAACGAATCAGCATCCTTCTCATCGATCCACCTCGTTGCAGACCTCTGTCAAATCGGCCGCGAACGTCGCCGCCTCCAGCGTATGTCAGTACACGCGCGCCGGGAATGGCGTCGCCCCGCGGAACCGCTCCCGGCAATTCCAAAGCATCCATGAAGCTCCTGCGCTTCGGCGACCAGGGCGTGGCTTCAGCCGCGCCAAATTCCCGGCGCCCCTGAAGGGACGCCCTACGTCTCGCACCTTCTGGCGGCTACACACATCTGAAAATGGCTCCTAGCCCTGCAGCAACTGGACGTCGAGTGAGATCCTGATCTCGTCGCCCACCAGCAGACCGCCAGTCTCGAGCGCCTGGTTCCAGGTCAGCCCGAAGTCCTTGCGGTTCACGCGCGTTGACGCGCTGAATCCCGCCTTCTGGTTGCCCCAGGGATCCTTCTGGAAGCCTTCCACTTCGACGTCAAGCACCACTTCGCGTGAAATGCCCTTGATCGTCAGGTCTCCCACCACCTGGAACGTATCGCCCTTGATGGCCTGGACGCGGCGGCTCCTGAACGTCAGCGCGGGGAACTTCTCCACGTCGAAGAAGTCAGCCGACCGGAGGTGCGTGTCCCGGCGTTCTTCTCGCGTGTCAATGCTGGCGGCGTCGATCGTGACGTCCACCGTCCCTTCGGCGTAGGCGCCTTCAGGGAATGCCACCGTGCCCGAGACCGTGCCAAAGCAGCCGCGAACGGTGGAAATCATGAGGTGTTTGACCGCGAAACCCACTTCCGAGTGCGCGGCGTCGATGGTCCAGGCGGTGAGGGCGGGGGTGGAAATGGTCATGTGCGGTCTCCTGTGTTGATAGGTTAATCGTGATAACGAATAAACTATAAACAACTATCGTCCTGCTGTCAAGGTCTCGGTTGGTGCGGGGGCAGGCGCGCCGGAATGACGAAATCGCAGGCCGCGTGCAAATCCCCGCATGTGCCCGCATGTGCTTGATTCGCCGTGAGTTCGATTGACTCAGCCCGGACGAGGTCCGTAGAATGAAAGGTCAGAGATCGCGATCGGGTTCCCGTCCATGCAGCCATACGAAACACTCATTCTCGTCGCGTATTTCTTCGTCCTCAGCATCCTCGGCATTTACGGGTGGCATCGCTACTACCTGGTGTTCGAGTACATGAGGAACAAGGACCGCGTTCCCGGGCCGCCCCCGCAGATGGCCGAGCTCCCGGTGGTCACGATCCAACTGCCCATCTTCAACGAGATGTACGTCGCGGACCGGCTCATCGATGCCGTGTGCGAGATTGACTACCCGAAAGACAAGCTCGAGATTCAGGTCCTGGACGATTCCACCGACGAGACCACCGAGATTGCCGCGCTCGCGGTGCGCCGCCAGGCTGCGCTGGGCTTTGACATCAAGTACCTCCACCGCACGGACCGTACCGGCTACAAGGCGGGCGCTCTCGAGGCGGCGCTGAAGGTGGCGCGCGGCGAGTTCGTCGCGATTTTCGACGCGGATTTCATCCCCACCCGGGACTTCCTGATGAAGACGGTTGGATATTTCCAGAACCCCAAAGTGGCGCTGGTGCAGGCGCGCTGGGGCCACATCAACCAGGGCTATTCGCTGCTGACGAAGATCCAGGCCATTCTGCTGGACGGCCACTTCGTGCTCGAGCACGGCGGCAGAAACCGCTCGGGCTGCTTCTTCAACTTCAACGGAACGGCCGGGGTCTGGCGTCGCACGGCGATTGACGATGCCGGCGGCTGGCAGCACGACACGCTGACCGAGGATCTGGACCTGAGTTATCGCGCGCAGTTGCGCGGCTGGCAGTTCCTGTTCCTGCCCAACCTGGTGACGCCCGCCGAAGTGCCGGTGGAAATGAATGCGTTCAAGTCCCAGCAGCATCGATGGGCCAAGGGCAGCATCCAGACGTGCGTTAAGGTCCTGCCTGCGATTCTTGCGTCCGACCTGCCGCGCAAGGTGAAGATCGAGGCGTTCTTCCACCTGACGGCCAATTTCAACTATCTCTTGATGTGCGTGCTGTCCGTGCTCATGTTTCCGGCCATGGTGGTCCGGTACAACATGGGCTGGACCGAAATGCTGCTCATCGACGTGCCGCTCTTCATGGCGGCCACTGCGTCGGTGGCGAATTTCTACCTGGTGTCACAACGCGAGCTGTATCCCGACTGGAAGACGCGCGTGAAGTACCTGCCCATCGTCATGGCGATCGGCATCGGCCTGGCGGTGAACAACACCAAGGCCGTGTTCGAGGCCCTGTTTGGCGCGCCCGGCGAATTCACACGCACCGCGAAGTACGGAATTTCGACGTCGCGAGACGCATGGCAGCACAAGAAATATCACCAGACGATGTCCATCCAGCCGTTCATCGAGCTGACGCTGGGCATCTATTTTTCCTGCACGGTCGTGTATGCGCTTTCGCACGGCATCTACGGAACGCTGCCGTTCCTCGTGCTGTTCCAGTTCGGATTTCTCTACACAGGGTTGACGTCAATCCTGCAACAGTTTGGCGACGATATGCTGGTGAAGGCACCGCAAATCGCTGAGTAACAGCGCGGATGAAAGCAGCAGGGCATGAGCAGCGTCAGTGAAGTGAAGGCCAAGGCCGGCTTGGAGGATGTGGTCGCCGGTGAGTCGGCGATTTGTTATATCGATGGCGATCGCGGTGTGTTGTCGTACTGCGGGTACGACATCCATGATCTGGCGGATATCGAACGCGGCGTCTCGTTCGAAGAAGTCTGCTTTCTCCTGTGGCATCGCCGGTTGCCCAACCGCGCCGAGCTTGGCGACCTGCAGACCGAGCTTGCCGCGGCCCGAACCCTGCCTGAGCCCGTGATGCGCGCGATGAAGTCGCTGCCAGCCGGTGATGGCATGGACGCGCTGCGGACCCTGACTTCACTGCTCGGCCACTACGACACCGATGCCGCGGTGCATTCGCCGCAGGCCAACTACCGCAAAGCCGTTCGTCTGACCGCACAGCTCGGGTCGCTCGTCGCCACCTGGGCGCGGATGGCGGCCGGTGGCGGAGCCATTGATCCCGACCCGTCGCTGGGGCACGCCGCCAACTTCCTGTACCTGCTGACGGGCACGCGCCCCACGGCGCTCGCCGCGCGGGCCTTCGACGTTTCGCTGGTCCTGCACGCCGAGCATGAGTTGAACGCGTCGACCTTCGCGGCGCGTGTCTCGGCCGCCACGCTCACCGACCTGCACTCGGCCATCGTCGGCGCCATTGGCGCGCTCAAGGGACCGCTCCATGGCGGCGCCAACGCAGAGGTCATGAAGATGCTTCTCGACATCGGGAAGGACTCCGGCGTGGAGCGCGCAGAGGAATACGTGCGCGCCAAGCTCGGACGCAAGGAAAAAATTTCGGGCTTTGGACATCGTGTTTATCACACCGAGGATCCGCGCGCCACGCACCTTCGACGTTTTTCGAAGTCGATTGGCGAGCAGACCGGCCAGCCCCAGTGGTTTGCCATGTCGCAGCGCATCGAGCAGTTGGTGAAGTCCGAGAAGGGCTTGAACCCGAACGTCGATTTCTATTCGGCAACGATGTTCTACTCGCTCGGCATCCCCATCAACCTCTACACGCCCATCTTCGCCGTCAGCCGGATCTCGGGCTGGACCGCGCACGTGCTGGAGCAGTACGCGAACAACCGGCTCATCCGCCCGAGGACCGAGTACATCGGCCCGACGTACCCGCAGCCGGTGCTGCCGGTCGATCAGCGCTGAACGACGAGCAGCGCTGAATGAGTAAAGCCCGGCGTTAAATGGATCAGCGGCTCATCCGTAATTTCTCGATCATCGCGCACATCGATCACGGCAAGTCGACGCTGGCGGATCGCTTCCTGGAAGCGACCGGCGCGTTGCAGGCTCGTGAAATGGAAGCCCAGGTCCTGGACTCGATGGACCTGGAGCGCGAGCGCGGCATCACGATCAAGGCGCACGCGGTTCGCCTGAACTACAAGGCCGACGATGGGGTGACCTATGTGCTCAACCTCATCGACACGCCGGGGCACGTGGACTTTTCGTACGAGGTGACACGATCCCTGGCCGCATGCGAAGGCGCGCTGCTGCTCGTCGATGCGTCGCAGGGTGTAGAGGCGCAGACTCTGGCGAATGCGTACCTCGCGGTTGAGAACAACCTCGAAATCATTCCGGTCATTAACAAGATTGACCTGCCAGGCGCGCAACCCGACGAAGTGAAGCGTCAGATCGAGGAGATTATCGGCCTCGATGCGGATGGCGCGATCCTGGCCAGCGCCAAGGAAGGCACCGGCGTCCATGAGATCCTCGAGGCGATCGTGCATCGCCTCCCTGCGCCCAAGGGAGACCCTCACGCGCCGCTCAAGGCCCTGATCTTCGACTCGTGGTACGACGCGTATCGAGGCGTCGTGATCCTCACCCGGGTCATCGACGGCACCATGCGGCCCGGTCAGAAGATTCGTCTGATGAACGCGGGCCTCGAACTGCAGATTGATGAGCTGGGCGCGTTTTCGCCGAAGCCGGTGCCCGTTGACTCTCTGGGCGTGGGCGAAGCCGGGTTCGTCGTCGCGAACATCAAGAACGTGGCCGAGGCCAAAGTCGGCGACACCATCACCGACGCGGTCGTCCCCGCACTCCAGGCGTTCCCCGGCTTCAAGGAACTCAAGCCGATGGTCTTCGCCGGGCTCTATCCGGTGGAGAGTTCGCAGTATCAGGAACTGCGTGAGGCGATGGAGAAGCTGCGTCTCAATGACTCGGCGTTCTTCTTCGAGCCAGAGACATCGGCGGCGCTGGGGTTTGGTTTCCGCTGCGGTTTTCTCGGCCTCCTCCACATGGAGATCGTCCAGGAACGCCTGGAGCGCGAATACAACATGGACCTGGTCACGACCGCGCCAGGCGTGCTCTATCGGGTGACGACCACCGATGGCGTGGTGCAGGAAATCGACAGTCCTTCCAAGCTCCCGGAGCCGGGCCGCATCCAGAAGTTCGAAGAGCCCATCATCAAGGCCACGATGCTGACGCCGGCGGCGCACGTGGGCGCGATCCTGGAACTGTGCCAGGAAAAGCGCGGCGTGCAGAAGGGGATGGAGTACCTGAAGTCCGATCGCGTGCTCATCACCTACGAGCTGCCATTCAACGAGGTGGTGCTCGATTTCTACGATCGTCTGAAGACCGTTTCGCGGGGGTATGCCTCGCTGGACTACCACGTCATTGGCTATCAGGAAGCGTCACTCGTCAAGCTGGACATCCTCGTCAATGGCGAACCCGTGGATGCGCTCTCGACGGTGCTTCACTCCGAGTCGGCCTATACGCGTGGTCGTCTACTGGCCGCGAAAATGCGTGAGCTGATTCCCCGTCAGATGTTTGACATTGCCATCCAGGCTGCGATCGGCAGCCGCGTGGTGGCGCGCGAGTCCGTGCGCGCGATGCGCAAGAACGTTATTGCCAAGTGCTACGGCGGTGACATTTCCCGCAAGCGCAAGTTGCTGGAGAAGCAGAAGGAAGGCAAGAAGCGCATGAAGCGGGTGGGCCGCGTCGAAATACCGCAGGAGGCGTTTCTCGCCGTCCTGAAGGT
>JBKJJZ010000190.1:0-4240 GCA_046597705.1 Vicinamibacterales bacterium
TCCGCCAGTTCCGCCAGTTCCGCCAGTTCCGCCAGTTCCGCCAGTTATTCGACTCTCAGCGCTTTCAATGGATCGATCCGGCTCGCGCGCCACGCAGGCACCAGCGAGCCGGCCAAAGCCGTGGCGAGGATCAGGACGACGGCGCTCAACCAGATCCGCGGATCGCTGACGGTGATTTCATAGAGGTATCCCTTTACGAATCCGACCGCCCATGCGGCAACGCCAGCGCCAGCCGCAAGTCCCGCAATGACCGCCGCTGTCTGCTCCCGTATGATCAGCGCGGCGACGGAGTTCGGCGTGGCGCCAAGCGCACAGCGGATGCCCACCTCTCTGGTCCGACGCGCGGTGGACATCGCGAGCAACCCGAAAATTCCGACGCCGACCACAACGAGTGCGGCGGCCGCAAAGCCGCCGAAGAGCCACGACTGAAAGCGGCGAAGCGACACTGACTCCCGGAAGATCCCGTCCAAGGTGCCTACGCGCCCTGGAAGTGCCAACCGATCGGTTTCCTCAATCGCCTTAATCGCGTCGTCAGTTACCCGGCCTATGTTCGCGTTGGTGCGGATGAAATACGTCAACCAGGAATATCGTGCCGTGCTCGCGTATGGCGCGTAGATGATCGGCGATTCGAGGTCCCACGCCAGCCATCGCACGTCCTTCACAACTCCGATGACGGTGAATGCCGCTTTCGACCAATGGTGCGTCAACGTCTGGCCTATCGGAGAGCGCCCCGGCCAGAAGTTTCGGGCCACCTGCTCGCTGACGACGATCAGAGGCGTTGACGTTCGCAGTTCATCTCGTGTTGGCAACCGCCCTTCCACCACCTGGGGCGCCACGACGTCGTAGAACCCTTCTGAAACGCCCCACATGTCCTGGTTCACCAGGTGCTTCTTTCCAGCAGGCGCCTGGAACTCCGGCAGCGCGCCACCACCCTTCAACACCTGGGCCGACGTCGCGCCGACACTAATGACGCCTGGCACCTGCAACAATCTCGCGCGCAGAGTCTGTTCGCGTTGGGCGCGCACCGGAGAGATCCGCAGGCCGTCACCTCCGTGGAGCATGACGTCCACGGCCACCACACCGTCCACCTGAACGGGCTGTTCTTGCGCGTAAACAGACATCAGCGAGCCCACGAGGCACGCACCGACAACCGTCAACACGAACGCCACAGCGACCTGCGAGCCGACGACCATGAGACGACCCGGAGTGCGAACGCGTTCGCTTGCGCCCTTCGTCTGCGTGCCGGCGAGTGCGAGCGAACGCTTCATCGGAGCGATCGCTACAAGCAGAACCAACAACACAAGCATGAGCATGACGAACCCTGCCACCCGCCAATCAAGATTGGGCGGCTTCAAGAACACGACCCCCTCAGGCACCACTTGCAGCATCACGCCCATGAAAAGAGGCGTGACAGCCGCACCGCAAGCGCCTCCGAGCACCACCAGCGTGGCTGCCTCCATCATCCAGAGCCGCGCCACAGCCCAGCGACCCGCGCCCAGCGCCCTTCGCACCTGGATCTCCGCCTGTCGCTCCAGAGCCCTGGCACTCATCAGACTTGCAATGTTGCCCGCAGCGATGGCCACCAGGAGCACCACCGCGACAAAGACCGCCATGAACAACGGCCGCGTCTGACGGCCTAGCGCCTCCGACAACGCAGCCACCTTCACATCGTCGTACGGTCCTTCACGACGCCAGCCATTGTCTGACCAGGCAGGCGGCTTTGGTCCCTGAGGCGGAAAGGCAGCGGCGGTGGCGGCCACGCCATGCATCAGGCGGTCCTTGAACGCCGCCGCCGTCATCCCGTGCGGCAAGCGTGCAATCACCTCGCTCAAGGAGCGGTTGGCTGGATTCTCCCGAGTCTTCGGGTCGCCCACAAACGGTGCAATGAAGGTTACGTCGCTGCGGACCGATGGGAACGTGAACCCCTTCGGCATGATTCCCACGATTCGCACGCCGCCACCACCGGCCAGGTCCCTGATGATCTCCTGCCCAAGGGCGCGACGCTCACCACCGAATCTGGACATCCAGGCGTCGTAGCTGATGATGACGGGCCTCATCTTGGCGTCCGCCTGGTAGTGATCCGGCGTGAGTCCGCCGATAAGTGGAGCCACGCCAATGACGTCGAAGAAATTGGGTTGCACGAGCGCAACACCGGCCGTTTCGTCCCGGCCGGCGCCAAGACCACTCCATGGCTGCGCGCGGAACGCGGTGATCTGAATCTCCGGCACGGACGCCTGCCAGTTGGCGAGATCCACTTCACTTGCGCCGTAGCCCAGGAAAGTGGCGCGGTCTCGATACACCGGCGGCGGAATAGCCGCGAAGTCCGGCCCAATGGACACCAGGGCCGCGGTGTTCGGGTATGGCAGCGGCCTGAACAGGACGCCATCAACGATCGCAAAGGTCGTCGTGGCCAATGCCACGGTGACGGCCGTGACGACAATGACAGCAGCCGCGTACCAAGGCGCGGTCTTCACGGATCGCAGCGTAAAACGCAGGTCACTTCCCATGAAACCTCTCCCGCTATGTGCCGTCCACGTGCGTTGACGTGCCTGAACTGATGACTGACGCCCATCGAGATGGGCCTGCATCGCCGCCCAAACACCGCGAGCAAGCAAGTCGCACGACCAGATGATGCGGCTGACCCGATCCCGCGGTGCTTCTTCAGCCACAACCCGCTCGAACAGCCGCCACTGCTCGTCGCCATAACGGGCGCGATGGTCGGACGGCATCATATTGATGCTGGTCCGGTAGAGTCGCTCGAACAGCGTCATACGGGCCGAGCCGCTTTCCGCGTCTTGGATCGGGACACCCTCACGAGATCTGCCATGCGATCGGTTTCTTCAGTGAGCAGGCGTTTGCCGACTGGCGTCAGCCTGTAGTACCGCCGCCGCTCGTCGTCCTCGTCCGCCGTCGGACGGCTCGGAGCCTCATCGATGAGACCGTCGTCCGACAACCGAGCGATGAGCCGATAGAGCGAGCCGGGGTCGAGCTTCAGCGCGCCGTTGGATCGCTCGATGACGTCGGCACGGATACGGTAACCGTGCGCATCACAGTCAGCGAGCGCCAGCAGGATGTGAAAGACCGCGGGGGCCAGTGGAAGCGCGGCGGTCGACTGTCGGGTTGGCGGCATGCACCAACTCTATGCATTATGCCTAGAGGCAGTCAAGGCACGAGGTTCGAGGTCCTCAGGTCCCCAGGTCCTCAGTTCCCCAGGTCCCCAGGTCCCCAGGTCCCCAGGTCCCCAGGTCCCCAGTTCCCCAGTTCCCCAGTTCCCCAGTTCCCCAGGTGCGGCTTAGGTTTTCAGAGCCGCAATCATCGCCGGCAGGATCTCGAAGAGGTCGCCGACAATCCCGTAGTCGGCGATTTCGAAGATCGGCGCTTCGGCGTCCTTGTTGATCGCGACGATGGTGCGCGAGCCCTTCATGCCGACCACGTGCTGAATGGCGCCGGAGATCCCGAGCGCGAGATAGAGTTTCGGCGCCACGGTCTGGCCGGAACTGCCAACCTGACGCTCCATCGGCAGCCAACCGGCGTCGCAGATGGGACGCGACGCTGACAGTTCAGCGCCGAGTGCCTCGGCCAGCTGCTTCGCGAGATCGATATGTTCGGGCCCCTTGATGCCGCGTCCCACCGAGACAATTCGCGCGGCCTGCGTGAGATCGACGGCCTGCTTCGCCTCGCGGAACGGCGCTTCAGGCTTCTGGCGGATCGTGGCCACGTCAACGGAGGCCGCCACCTGGCGCACTGCTGCGGGTGCGGCACCACGCTTGACCGCATCCGCGCGAAACGCGCCGATCTGAAACGTCACGATATGCGGCCCCTCGCCCACGAGCACAACATCGGCGCTCACTTTGCCCTGGAACATCAGGCGCACGTAGATGTGCCCGCCGCCTTCGGCCGCACCCGCCTTCAGGCCGACGCAATCGGCCGCCAGTGGCGCATTGAGGCGCGCGGCCAATTTCGGCGCGAAGTCACGCGTCTGGTACGTGTGCGGAAATACCACATGCGACGCCGGCTCGGCCGCAATCAGCGCGGCAAGCGCACCGACAAATCCGTCGGGCGTGTACGTGCCCAGCGCTTCGTGCTCCAGGGCGATGACACCTGCGACGTCGGCGGCTGCCAGCTCAGCCGCGGCAGGGGCAACCGACGCCCCCGGCACCACGATGGTGACCGGGCCGCCCAGTTGGTGGGCGGCCGCCACGGCCTCCCAGGACGCGCGATTGAGCGTGCCGTCTCGTTG
>JBKJJZ010000238.1:0-5536 GCA_046597705.1 Vicinamibacterales bacterium
GCCGGTTTGGCGTCCAGCAAACTGCGGGTTCTTTCAAGGTCGAGGTTCTTGACCGACTCGATAATCCTGGCCTTTGACATTATCGTGCCGCCCGTCAGCGGACCTGCTGGGACTGACCGCGTCCTCGAAGCACCATGGCCAGCACCAACCCGGCAACGAATCCCCCGATGTGCGCCATGTAGGCCACACCGCCTTCTGACTGCGTCGTGGTGGCGAGGGAACCGATACCGCTGAACAACTGCAGAGCGATCCAAATCCCGATGACGATGAGCGCCGGCACTTGCACAATGCCGCCGCGCTGCAGCACCCTGACTCTACCCTGCGGAAACAGGAGAATGTACGCGCCCAGCACGCCGGCAATCGCGCCCGACGCTCCTACATTGGGCACGTGCGACTGCGCGCTGACCGCCAGTTGCGCAAACGTCGCGGCCAGTCCGCTGACAAAGTAGAACACCGAAAATATGGCGGAGCCGAAGCGGTCTTCCACGTTGTCGCCAAAGATCCAGAGATACAGCATGTTGCCCAGCAGGTGTGCCCACCCCGCATGCATGAACATGGATGTGAGCAGCGTGACCGCGCCGGCAGCGGGGTTCGCCAGGAAGCGGGCCGGCACGAACGCCCAGTGCTCGATAAACGCTTCGCCGCCGTTCATTTCGACGAGGAAGAACAGGACATTCGCGACGATCAAGGCATAGGTAACCACTGGAACCGTTCGTCGCGCCGAATTGTCGTCACCGATGGGGAACATGTGCCGCCTCCTGCCGGAGATCCACGCCTACGGCCGGGGGCGACGAGAGTTGTCGGTCCATGCAGACAGGATACGCCCACGCTACACGTGCTGATCGACCAGGATCGTGTTCCCGTCGGGATCGGCCACCATGAAGCTGGCGGGCCCGGTGGTGTTCTCGTCCGCTTCGGAAATCATGGCGACGCCGCGTTTCTTGAGCTGACGCTGCAGCTCGCGCACGTCCGTGAACTCCGGAAGCTTCTGAGCGTTGCTGTCCCAGCCCGGGTTGAACGTCAGAATGTTCCTCGCGAACATGCCTTGAAACAAGCCGATCACGTGGTCGCCGTTTTTCAGGATCAGCCAGTTGTGCGCCTGATTTCCTCCGAAGACGGTAAAGCCCAGCTTCTCGTAGAAGGCTTTGGATACAGCGATGTCTTTGACAGCCAGGCTCACTGAAAAATTTCCCAGATTCATCTCATTTCCTCCTAAGTTGACGCCGACGAACCGCCACCGGCCACAAGATCGCTCCGCCGCTTTCGGCTCAGGACGCCGGCCGATACCAGCGAAACCAGCAACGCCACGGGCAGCGGCTCAATAATCGTGTACGCCGCATTGAATAGCGGTTGATTGTAGAGCTCCGCGGTGCGATCGAACTCAGCCTTTGTTTTCGCGATGGCCGCTTCGCTCTCGCCGTTGGCGCGGGCCTGCTCCACCATCTGCGCCTGATACTTGGTCAGGAAATCAGGCATGAAGTTGAAATAGACGACCTGCCACATCGCCACATAACACAGCGACGCGACCAGCCCGATCAACGAGCCCACCGCGAACGCGCGACCAAATCGAACGGTTCCGCCGGCGACGTTATCCCGGTAGGAGCGAACCCCGAAGTAGATCAACAGGAACGCGACGACCATCGTCGTGTAGCCGATGATCAGGCTGTGGTCGAGGGCGATCTCATCCTGGAACGGGATCGTGATGAGCATCATTGCCGACATAATGGCGCCGGAGATCAGGCCGAAGGTGAGGACGATTCTTTTCATGCGGTGGAGTCTGACCGATCGGCGTGCAGCACGCGTCACCCAAACGGGTGATTCTGCTGCGAATTCGCCGGGAATCACCCTTTCAGGGGATGAGTCCCGCCTCTTTGGCGCGCTGAACGGCCTGCGTCCTCCGCCGCGCGGAGAGTTTGTCGAACAGTCGGGCCGTGTGCGTCTTCACCGTGTTCTCGCTGACGAACAGACGGTCGGCAATCTCGCGATTGCTCAATCCGGCCGCAATCGCCTCCAAGATCTCGAGCTCCCGACGCGTGATGCCGAGTTGTTCGCGGCGCGCCTCGTTCCTCTTGAACGGTCCCGAGGCCGGTACGGACACGTGAACCGGGACCTCTCGGACCACCACGGTCTCGCGAGTCCTGGTGAGCTTGAGACCGAGCCAGATGCCCAGACTGGCAAACAACAGAGCGACAATGCCGCCGTAGATCTCGAGCGAGTGCTCGATGACCAGGAAACGGTATTCCACCAACTTGAGGACGGCAATCAGCAGGCCGCCGAGGATGCCGTAGGTCAGGACCGTCTTCTTCATACAGTTTGGCCGGCCTACATCAAGGTCAGCGTCCCCTCACGGCCGGCAGAAGAAGCAGGATGATCTGAATCACACTGAAGAGTGTCCCGAACGGCAGATACCACAAGCTAAGTACCGCGCAGGTGAGCATGCCTGACCACGCCCACGGCATCCTTAGCATGAAGGCAAAGGTAGTGACGAGCCATGCGGCGCCAAGGCCCACGTGCACACATTTCATGAATGTTGAGCGCGGTTCGACGCCGATCGCCGAAACGAGTTTTGACCAGGGCCCGAGCTGACCAGCGTACTGGCCCGAACCCGGAGTGACATAGTCACCCACGCTGAGCGCGCGACTGCCGTCGAACAGCAGCCAGCCGCCTTCCAACAGACCGAGCACCACGAGAATCCAGCCGAGAGATTTCACCGAGCCGTCACCTTGCCCCTGGCGCGGCGGCGGGGAGACCGCTGCGGATCACGCACTGCCAGCGCAACGTGTGTCAGACCGAACGTCCGAACAGGTTTGGCCGCAGGCATGCTTAGGGTTCGTCGCCGCTCGGTCCGTAGATCTGCGGAACGGTCGATCCCATCGGCCGGAGATACGTGGTGATCTGCCCGCGGTGGTGAACGATGTCGAAGAGGAAGCTCCAGGCCATCGGCGATGCGGGCCGGCTCTTGCCGAAGAACTCGAGCCCGCCCTCCCACCGCGCGGCGGACAACGCGTTCAGGCGCGAGACGATCTGCGCGCTTTGCTTGTCATACGCTGCCGACACTTCCTTCATCGTCGCAGGCGCGGGAGGTGGCGCCCACTCAGCCTTACCAGTCTCGAGCGCATCGATGAGCATCGTCTCTTCGCAGACAATCTGCCAGGCGATTTCCTGCGCGGTGCGCGACTTGGGATCCGGGCGGTAGTCAGACCCGTCCGGGATTCTCGAGAGCACCTTGCTGGTGGTCTTTGATTCGTCAGTCCAGAACTTCGTGAACAGCGACTTCTCGTCCATGCGGCCTCCTGTAGCGGCACATGATCGCACAGGATGAGCAGGCCCAGGGCGACAATGGGAGGATGCTCATTGGTTATTCATCGGCAGTCATCTGCAACAAGTCCCACAGATTGCCATAGAGGTCCTTGAACACCGCGACCGTTCCGTAACACTCGACCTTGGGTTCCCTCAGGAATACGATGCCGCGCGAAACCATCCTGTTGTAGTCGCGCCAGAAATCGTCCGTGTTGAGAAACAGGAAAACTCGACCACCTGTCTGGTTGCCGACGAAAGCCTCCTGCTCGGCCTTCGACGCCCGTGCCAGCAACAGGCTTGTGCCGCCGGATCCCGGAGGCGCCACCACCACCCAGCGCTTGTCTTGCTCGGGCTGATACGTGTCCTCGACCAGCGTGAAGTCCAGCTTCTTCGTGTAGAACTCAATCGCCTCATCGTAGTCACGGACGACAAGGGCGACGTGAAGGATGGACTGCTGCATAGAGGGGGAAGGCTTCATTCCCAGAATCTATTTTCTGGCCTTCGCGCGGCGCGCACGCACTGATGGACGGCCGGTATCGTCCTCACCCTTGCCCAGGTCCTCACGGGCCTCCTTGGCGAGATCTGCATAGGTCACGCGTTTGATCCAACTCCCTTTCTTCCAGCTCCTCCAGATCCAGCAATGCATTATGCGCGCCCTCCGTGACGCGAATGAGCTCGTCCAGTTTGATTTGCAGGGCCTCGGAATCACGGTTCTGGGTGTTCTGGATCAGGAACACCATCAGGAACGTGACGATGGTGGTGCCGGTGTTGATGATGAGCTGCCAGGTGTCGCTGAACTTGAAAATCGGTCCAGTCACCAGCCAGATGAGGATGGTGGCCATCGCCAGCAGGAACGCCAGTGGCCGGCCCGTCGCTCGGGAGACGGTGTTCGCAAACTTGGTGAAGGAAAACGAAGACGTGGTCTCTTTCATGAGTGATTTCCTTGCGCTACATCTTCGATGGGGTCACGACTGAAGTCTCGTCCGCGGATGGCAATCGCCCAGAACACCGCCGCACCAGTGACGCCGATTAACGACGAAAACAGCACCACACCCAGCGCAGCCCGATAGTTGGGAGGGTTCGACGATCGGAGCGCGACATACCCGAACACGGACACCACACCACTGACCGCGACGGGGAGATTGCCAATCGCGAGGCCAAAGAGCAGCGCTCGCTTGAAGGACAAGGCACGACGCTTCAGGACCCAGACCGCAGTGGGAACCACCAGCACGAGCGTGATTCCGATTGCGAACATGAACGTGCCGAGCGCGACCGAGATGGCTGCTTGATTCATGTCGCTATAACCCGCGTCACGGCCGAGCATCAGGAATGGGAAGCCGGCAAACGCCACTATCCCTGACACAAACGGCTGCGCGACGAAGCCTGTACACAACCGCATCTCTTCTGCGGCCGTCAGCTTGCGGGGATGCCTCACCATGGCCTGCTCATCCATGCTGCATTCCCTTACAGCATGTGCTCCATGTAGTAGAGCGTCGAGAATGCGACGACGACGGCAAGGGCTGGGACCGTAAGGCGTCTCAGCACACTCAGGGGCCGCTCCCAATTTGCCGACGCAAGGAATGCCAACCCAGCCGGTAACAGCATCACGATAGAGAGCTGAAAGAGATGTGCCAGGGTGCCTTCATCGCCACCGGGCGATGGATCGAGTCTGCCGAGGCTGGCAAGGATGGTCGCGCCGACGACAAGGCACATCGCAAACAGGGAAAGCCCGAGTACGAAGTAGCCACTGATGCGGTTGACTGTTCGTTCGCTCATGATTCTCACCCCATCCAAGGATCGCCCGTGGTACTGCCCTTGGTCTGTTCGGCCGCTGGCTCGTGGAGCAGCATCCAGGACGTGCCGAATTTATCCCGGAGCATCGCGAAACGATTGGCGAAAGGCGTCTTCTCCATCTTCATGAAAACCTGACCGCCATCCGTCAGAAGCGCATAGACGCGCTCGGCCTCATCTTCGCTCGATAGCGTGAGGGTGAGATAAGCGCTTCGCATAGGCTCGGCTGTTGGAACATCCGCGCCCATGAGGACGGTTGTGCCGATCTCGATGCGGGCATGCAGCACTTTCTCCTTGTAGTCGGCAGGAATGTTTGGATTGGGCATTTGGCCATGCCGGACCAGCCCCGTGATCTTGCCGCCAAGATGCGTCTCGTAGAACTCGAACGCCTCCTCGCAGTTGCCGCGATAGTTAACGTAGACATCAAGTCTCATGGCAGCCTCAG
>JBKJJZ010000044.1:0-5011 GCA_046597705.1 Vicinamibacterales bacterium
CTCGTGTTCATCGACACGCCAGGCATTCACAAACCCGAGCACACGATGAATCGGCGCATGGTGAAAGCCGCGCTCGACACGCTTCGTGAAGCTGATTTGGTTGTGCTCGTGGTTGACGCCGCTGAAGAGCCCGGTTGGGGCGATCGCTTCGTGATGGACCTCCTCGCCGACCTCCACAAACCCCTCATCATCGTCCTAAACAAAGTCGATCGGCTGAAAGATAAGACCAGCCTCCTGCCAAGGATCGAAAGCTACGCGAAGGGCATCACGTGCCACGCGGTGATTCCGATTTCCGCGCTGAAGGGCGACCAGGTCGATGGCCTCCTCAAGGAGATGTTGGTTGCGTTGCCAGAAGGCGAGCCGCTGTTTGATGAGGAGTACTTCACCGATCAGTCAGAGCGCACACTCGCGGCGGAGTTGATCCGTGAAAAAGTCCTGGCCCACACGCGCGATGAACTGCCGTACTCCACCGCGGTGGTGATCGACCAGTTCTCCGAGCCCGAAACGCCCGGAGCGGTGACGAAGATCTACGCGTCAATTCTTGTGGATCACGACTCCCAGAAGCCCATTGTGATTGGCAAGGGCGGCGACATGATCAAACGCATCGGCACCGAAGCGCGAAAGGACCTGCAGGAAATGCTCGAAGGTCCGGTCTATCTCGACCTGCACGTCAAGGTGCGCAAGGACTGGCGCGAGGACGAGCGCCTGCTCGACGAGCTCGGGTTGCCCAAAAGAAGCTGACAGGCCGTGCCGACTGCTGACCAGGCGATCTGCCGAAGGCCGGGGCCGCGCGGGCAGCGGCTACGGAGCCGGTGCTCGAACACCGGCGAGTGAGCCCTTGCGTTTCGCGCTGGCGCTCATCGCTTGCTCCTGAAGCGGCTGACTTCGCCCCCGCCGTCGCTGCGCTCGAAACGCCGCGGTCGTCACTCGCCAGTGTTCATGCTTCGCTCGTCGCACCGCTCCTAATCGCCGCTGCCCGCGCGGCCCCGGCCTTCGGCAGCCACCAGTGAAGCCGCCCGAGGGCCAACTCGAACCGTCGTCCTGGGCTCGGCCGGCGGCTAGAGTAGCACTCGAGTCCGTCGTCGAGTCCATCGTCTTCGGTTGGAAGTCCAGCGGTCTCGCATCCGTCGCGCAGCGCGCGTGGACCCGGCAGGACGCTGCGGGCGGAATAGGGTCGAGGGCTTGATTCGATGATTGACTGCAGCTACTGTCGGTACTCGTCTGCCACAACGTGTCCGAGAAGGGCTCAGCGATGCCAAAGGCGGGAAGCAGTCTGGTTGCCGTCGCGTGCGTGTGGTTCATCATCGCCAGTGCCGACGCCGGACTCTCGGCGCGTTGGAGCAACCAGCAGGGTGCCGCGCCGGGGGCTCGGCTCATCGTTGGACAAGTCATCGACGGAAAGACCGGCCGCCCTGTTGGGAGCGCAGAGGTCACGGTTCGGGCACCGGCCCAGGCGCCGAGCCGCGTCCAGACCACGAGCGATGGCCGCTTCGTGTTTCGGGACGTCAGCGCCGAGCAGGTCTACCTCGAAGCGTCTGCCGATGGCTACCTTGAGGGCGGATATGGGCAGGCGCAACCGGGCGCGATGCTTCGGCAGTATCGCGTTCGTCGGGCAGGTGAGTTGGAAGATCTGACACTGCGCGTGTGGCCAGAGGCCGTGATTGCCGGCATCGTCAGCGACGAGCTTGGTGAAGCGCTGGGCGGAAGTGCCGTCGAACTCATCAAGCGACAACAGACTCCCGGTGCAATGCTGCAATTCTTCCGTCAGGAGCCGCGGTACACGGCGACGACCAATGACCTTGGTGAATACCGATTCGGTCAACTTCCACCGGGGACCTACCTGGTGTCGGTTCCGGGCCGTGCTCCGATTCTCCCGGTGAGAACCACCACCGCCAGCCTTCTTTCCATGTCAGGCAAGGTGATCGGCGGTGAAACGTCAATCATTGGATACCCAACGGCCTTTGCTCCAGGGACGCGTGATCCGCAGTCAGCGACGCTGATTGATGTCAACAGCGGTGACCACGTGACAGTCGATGTGCACGTCACGCCGGTGGCGGTGGTTGCTGTCTCGGGGCGCGTCGTCGGCCCAAGCGGTCCAGCACCCAACGTCACGCTCTGCCTGTTTCCTCCCTACGCCCTAGGCACTGACCTTGAGTTCACGCACGCCGCGTCAAAGGCCACCAGCCGAGCTGACGGCAGTTTTGTCTTCCAATCAGTTCCCTCGGGTGAATACGTTCTTCGGGCCTGGAGCGTGCCGATCTCGCTTTCAATTGGATCCGACGCGCTCCCCGCTGAGCCTAGTCTTTGGGCTGAGGGCCCGGTCTCGGTGTCTGGCGTCGCGATCCGGGACCTGGATATCAGCCTGCAACGCGGCGCGACGCTGCGCGGCCGCGTCAAGTTCGACGGAGAATCGCCTCCCTCTTTGCTCGACATTGCGCGAATGTCGCTGCAGCCCAGCCTGGGCCGAGCCTTTCGACCGGCGTGGCCCATGGCCATGGATCGCCTTCCTGGTGTTCGGGTGAGTCCTGACGGGGAATTTGAGACGCAGGGGTTGCTTCCTGGACGCATCGCGGTGAGTTTTCCTGAGAGGCTGCCAGCCGTGCCTGGGTGGTATCTCCACTCGGTTTCAATCAACGGTCGGCCCCTCGGACCCAAGGCACTGGTCGTCGAAGGGGAAGACATCAGCGGGATTGATCTGACATTCGCGAATCGACCTACCGGTCTGAGGGGCACTGTCCTCGGCCGCGACGGACAGCCAGACCCTTCTGCTTCAATCGTTCTCTTTCCAGCGGACTTCGCAACATGGATTGCCGAAGGGACGATACAACGCGTGGCGAGGGTGGTGACGACGTCAGACGGTGGAGAGTTTGTGATGCAGGGGCTCATGGCGGGTGAGTACCTGGCTGCGGCGCTTGCGACTGCTGACCTCGCACGCGCGTCCATGGTTGAGGCTATCGAGCTGGCCAACCCATCGTCAGTTCGGGTCGTGATTCAATCAGGCACCGTCGGGAGCCTGCAACTGAGGATACGTTGACCGACATAATGACTCGCTCTATCCCTTCGGTAGTGGTGGGCTTCGTGCTGGCGATCGCTGGCATGGTGCAGGCGAGCGCGGCAGTCCAACAACAAGCAGGGGCGCCGGGAACCGGTACCCTTGCCGGTGTCGTGATCAGCAGTGCCACTCCGGCAGTGCCGCTGCGCAACGCAGTGGTTGAGATCCAATGGGGCAGGGACAACACGCTTGCGGTGCGGACAGATTTTGATGGCCGATTCGAATTCCGCGGGCTACCGGCCGGCGACTACCGCGTGTCCGGGTCAAAGGTCGCCTATGTTCCGACTGAGTTCGGCCGCGAAGTCGGCGCCCGGCAGGGAGTGAGAATTACGCTCAAGGCCGGAGAACAACTTGACGGAGTCACTCTGGTACTTCGGCTCGGAGCCGTTATCACGGGCCGGGTCATTAACGAGTTCGGCAGCCCTGTCTCTGGCTCGCCCGTCGTGCTCATGCGCTACCTTTCGGTCGGTGGTGAACGTCGGCTCTTTGCCGTCCCGGGACCATGGGCAACGACCGACCAGACGGGAGGCTACCGCATTGTCGGAATCGACAGTGGCGAATATGTGATGGCCGCCTACCCGCCGGGTGAATACCGGTTCATCGCGCCCGGACAGATGCCCGCACCGGACGCACCAACCAGGGAAGTCACGGCGGCTGATCTTGCCTGGGCAGAAGCACAAAGAACTGCCGACAGGCGCGGTGTGGTGCCGGGGAGTGTGCGTCCCAGCGTGGCGCCGCCAGCCGGCAGGAGGATTTCACGAGTGCCGGTCTTCTATCCCGACGTCCTCAACCCAGCCGATGCTGCGTTTGTCAGTCTGGCGGCAGGCGAAGCCCGATCCGCCGTGGACTTCACCATGCGTCCAGCAGCGACGGCCCAGATCCAGGGCTGCGTGGTCGGCCAAGACGGTCAGCCGGCCCCCGATGCGACGTTGTCGATTGGGGGAGCGACGGTCGGGCTGAGCGGCTGCCAGTTTACGATCGACAACCTTCAGCCCGGCCGACACACCCTGGTGGCTCGATCCAAAGATCGCCTGCTCACCGCGTCCCTGGACATCGACCTTACGGGGAGTGATGTGTCTGACGTCCAGTTGGTGTTGCAGCCGGCGGCGAGCGTGAGTGGCCGTATCATCCTGCCGGGTTCCCCAGGCCAACCCGTCGGCGATTTGAGTCAAGTGACAGTCACGCTCTTTCGGATTCAGCCCGTGGTAACCCTGAGTGCTGTGACGGACACGAACGGAGGGTTCACGCTTCCAGCAGTGGGTCCGGGGCGGTACTACGTCCGTACCGCGCTTGGGACGTCAGATCTCGCTCTCGGCAGCGGCTGGATGGTCGACCGGGTGGAAACGAACGGCCGGCAAGCGGCCAACGCGGCGATTGACGTGTCTCCGGGAGAGCAGCTCAATGTGACAATCGCCTTGGCTGACGGCCGAACTGAGTTGTCAGGCGTGGTGCAGAGCGCCGATCGATCCGCGGTCGGGTACCACGTGGTCGTATTCCCAACCGATCCCGAAAGCCGGATTTTGGGGTCCCTGCGATTTCCGCTCCCGGTCAAGACCTCGACCGCCGGGACGTTTCACTTGGCTGGCTTGCCACTGGGCTCCTATCACGTGGTCGCGCTTTCGTCGGTGACCGATGCGGACCTCCTGGACAGCGAGTTCCTGAAGAACCTCGATGGGCGGTCGTCTGTTGTCGTCTTTACCAAGGACACCAGGAAACACGCTGTCATGCTTCGCGTCCGGTGAGTCCTGAGTCCAGACAGCGCGACGGAAGGCCCTTCCAAAAAGAACCTCCGCGCCTCGGCGTCTCCTGTGATCCGTCGTGGCCTGCAAGACCCAGACCAAGCTAAAATGGTCGGATGGCGGTGCCGCGCAGGAATGATCTCGTGCTGGAGTCGGTCCGGCGACTGCTCCGCATGGGGGCCACGGCCAACCTCCTGAACCTGCTCCAGAAGCAGCACCC
>JBKJJZ010000457.1:0-4273 GCA_046597705.1 Vicinamibacterales bacterium
TCGAAGAAAACGCGCCGATCACCACCGACGAATTCAAGACGCTGAATCGCCTGCTTGACACGGCTACCGCCGAAGCCGTGACCGAGCACGCGCGTATCACCGCGGACACGAGGTCCACGGAGGAATCAGAGCGATCGGGGCACACCGCTCACGAGACGCGCGACCTGCTGAATACGGCCATCCTCGCCTATCAGTTATTGAAAGAGGGCACGGTGGCCATCAACGGCAGCACGGGGGCTGTGCTGGGCCGAAGTCTCATGAGCCTGCGCGATCTGGTGGACAGCACGCTCTCCGAAATTCGACTTGCCGCCAGCGAGCAGCGGCGGGAGCGAATTCAGGTCACACCATTGCTCCACGACATTGCGATAGCGGGCGGTCTGCACGCGGAATCGCGCGGCATTCACTTTGAAGCCGAGCTGGGAGACCCGACGTGGGCGGTCACCGCCGACTCGCAGATTCTCACGTCGGCGGTCATGAATCTCCTGAACAATGCGTTCAAATTCACGCCGGCCGGCGGGCATGTCGTCCTGCGCGCGCGAACAAACGCAGCAGCGCGCCTGCTCATCGAAGTGGAGGACCAGTGTGGAGGCATCCCGCCCACCCAGGCCGACCCGTTCCAATCGTTTGGCGCGCGCCGGGGCAGGGATCGAACGGGCCTGGGGCTGGGGCTCTCGATTGCGCGAAAAGCCGTCCGGGCACATGGTGGGGACATCCACGTTCAGAACATCCCCGGCGAGGGCTGCATCTTCGTCATCGACATCGCCCTTGCAGCCGACGAGGTCAGAGCCTAACGTTTCATCCGGTCTTTGATGTCCTTGAACGAATCCCTGATGTCCTTGGTGAGGCTGTCGCGAATGTCGTGACGCATCTTCGCCGCCATGTCGCGCACGCTGCCATCGACGGCGCCTTTTCGCTCGGGCCGCACCACTGTTAGCGCCGGCGTTCCGGCGAGGTTGCCCAGAATCCACGAAGCGTCCGCTCTGCTCGCCGCTTCAAAGGTGTCGAACGACATGCGGAAGTAGCCGTTCTGCCCCCAATCCTGGCCCCAGCTGTTGCGAACGGTGAAGTACCCGCCGTCAAGGTCGTAGCCGACCAGTAACATCGAGTGACCGGTCTCCCGCTTGGCCTTGTCGACTTCTGCTTGGGGAGGGTTGGGCATCACGCCGGTCTTTCCCGCTTCCTGATAACACCACTGCGGGATGGACACGCCCATGACAACGGGGTATCCCGACGCGATCGCGCCTTTGATGTTCTGCATGCCGTCAACGCGCGCGTACTCAATGGGCGTGTTGGGCGACGCGTGATCGTACGCCTGGCGCGAGGGTTCTGTCCTCAACAGATTTGGATCGTAGGGCCAGACGCCTTCGGGCGGCGCCCCGAACGCGAGAAACGCCGCCATCCCCTGGGCCGTCGTCGTGCCGCCGTCCTCGCGCTCGCTGCCGCTCATGCGGCGCGCGTTGAAGTAGACAAACATCCGGCTCAATTCGACGACCGGTTTACCGGCCTTGCGCTGCTGATGCTCGAGCGCGCCCACCGCGGCATTGGCGACGCAGCTGCCGATCTGTCCCTGATCTTCAACCGCGCCGAGGTTGTCGCGCAGGTCCGTCTGGCGCGGCAGGGTTCTCACGTCGAGTGCGGCGAGGTGATCGTTCTCTGAGACCGCGCCGGCCAGCAGCCCATCGAGCCGCCGCCCCATCGCGATGCCGGGACCTTGATGCGTGGTGTATACCGCCTGGCCGCACGACGGGCAGTTCGCCTCATGCGGTGAGAGCGTGTTCTTGCAGCGATAGCACTTCATTCACAGACTCCAGTCGTGGCGCTAATGGACGTGGTCCAGATGCAGTTGGCCGGTGATTCGCCCGAATCCATATGTCATCTGATCGAGGTTGATGTGTCGCCTGTCAGGCTGCAGTTGTCCGCCACCTTCCGCGATCGCCTGCCGGTTCACGGTCGAGTAGACGATGTATCTGAGGATGGCGCCGTCGAAGGTGCCCTTGATGACGACGGGGCCCATGCCTGTGACCATCCCGTTGCCCTCGACGTTCGGGCCCTGCTGCTGGAACTGGAGTCGATCGCCGGCATCGTTGAGCCAGACGCCGGACATATCGAAGCTGGCAGCCCGGCTTCCGTCGGGCGGGCCCGGCACGGCCCGTTGGACTGAGTCAGGGTCTACCACTGGCGGATCTGTTTCAGCGTTGTCGGCCATCCAGACAATCACGGCCAAGACTGCTATCGCGATGCCCAACCACATCTTGTTGCGCGCCGTCATGTTGCCCAAATACGCCTGCCACGGATTCGTTCCCGGCGGGATCGGCGGGTGCGGGATCGGCAGAGGCGGACTCGGCAGAGGCGGGGGCGGAGGTACTGGGAGTGGCGGCGGGTCTGGCGTGACTGGTGCCGGGCGCGCGCCTGTGACGGCGGCGTCAATCGCGGCACTGAATTCTTCGGCCGACGCAAAGCGATTGCGCGGACGTGCCGAAAGACCTCTGCCCAGCAGATCGTCGATCGCTTTCGGGACATCGCGCCGGCTGGTGCTCACCTGCTCCCATCGCCCCAGCGGCGGCGCTTCCATCAGCAGTTCGTAGAACAGCACCGAGAGCGCATGAACATCCGCGGTGGGCCCCACGGCATCCGCCGATGTCTTCTGCTCTGGCGCCATGTACGGCTCGGTGCCGACGGGGCCGCCAGAGGCGGATACGTCTCCGACCGCCTTCGCGATCCCGAAGTCGAGAACTTTGAGATCGAAATCACCAGCGTCCGGGTCGCCATTGAGGAGCACGTTCTCAGGCTTGAGATCCCGGTGAATGAAACCGAGCCGGTGCGCTTCGGCCACGCCGGCCAGCATCGATTTCATGACGCCGGCCGCGGCGTGCAGGCTGATTTCACGTCCGCTGCGTTTGGCGTTGTTCATCCACGAGCGCAGGGTTTCTCCCTTGACGTACTCCATCGTGAAGTACGCCTGTCCCTCGCACAGCGACACGTCGAACACGCCAACAATGTTGGGATGACGGATTTGGCGCGCGGTGAGGCCCTCGCTCATCAACCGGTGGAGCGCCTCTTCACCGGCGACAAGATTGGGATGAATCAGCTTGAGGACGATTTCCTGTCGGGTATTCGCGTCCTTCGCGACATAGACGATACCCATCCCACCTTCGACGATCTTGGGGATGATTTGGTAACGCCCGTCGAACAGGGTTCCCGCTTCGAGCACCGAAGTTGACCGCTCGCGCATCGGCGCCACGGTATTGAGGCCGCTGTACGTCCTGGGCCCACTGGGAGCCGCGGTCGCCGTACCGCAGTTCGGACAGAATGCCGCGTTGCCGGAAAGAGGAGCCTGGCACTTCACGCACTTCATGTTCGTTTCGCCTTCATGACGTCATCGCCGGGCTGCGGCGAATCTCGATGCGATCGACCGAGCCCAACGACGAGCCAAAATGCAGCTTCAACGTCAATTTGTCGGGGCGGCCGGCAATAGGCACCACGCGGTCCGCCGGCGTCAGCGATGCCACGTCGCCAGAGCCAAGCGTCGTGTCATTGAGTCCCATCCCCTGCGTCGAGCGCGCCTGCAGGCACAGCCGGTCATTGACGACCAACAGGTCGAAGTGGTGACGCGAAATCGCCATCGTTGCTGGTTCATCCACGGCCCCCTGACGATCGTACGCCCGCAGGCAGAGGTCATTCGCGATGGCGGTCACGTCAGCGCCCGTCGTCCGCGAGTTGCGGCCGCACGCCAGACGCCCCGTGCGCGTCGCGGTCATGGCCTGGCCAGGTGCGTCCTCAGTGCGAAAGCCACTGAACGTGAATTCGACGTGGCGCGGCACGCGCACGCCCAGTTCGCGGTAGCCGCGGATGCCGTTCGCGAGTTCCCACTTTTCCGCACGCTGCAGGTCGAGGGGCGTGCGTGCGCGTTCGGCGACCGACGCTGGCGACGTGCCTCCATCGGCACCGCTCTTGTAGAGCAGCGCCTTGTCGCCACTGATGGCGTGTCCGCCCTCGCTGATCGTCGCGTTGTCGCCGCTGATGACGTCGCCTCCGCTGGCGAAGCCGTGAATCGTGCCGCCGCTGATGTTGATCGTGGTCTGATGCGCGTCTTCGCTCGACACGGTCAACGTCACGGCGGACGAAAATGCGTACTCCTCTTCGAGCCCTTTATAGCGCGAGGCGATCACCATGAGGATCGAGAGGGTCTGGGTGCCGCCCTCGATGAGGGGCGGGGCGTCCAGCGTAAATCGACGTTCGGTGCCCCCCTCGAGGTGTTCCCACGTCAACGCGA
>JBKJJZ010000064.1:0-5920 GCA_046597705.1 Vicinamibacterales bacterium
GGTGCCCGCCAACCGGCATACGATCAGCCGCTGATCCACCAGCCGGAAATTGGCATCCTGGGTTTTCTTGTCCGTCAGGACCCGTTGGGCCTGCGCGTGCTGGTGCAAGCGAAGCCCGAACCCGGGAATGTCGGCTTGGTCCAGGCGGCGCCCACGGTGCAGGCGACCGAGAGCAATTATCAGCGGCGGCACCATGGCAAGGCGACTCCATTTCTGGAGCGCTTTCTGGATCCCGATCCAGACGCGGTGCTGTCCGACAGTCGCCAATCGGAACAGGGCACAAGGTTCCTCGGCAAATACAACCGCAACATCATGATCACCACGGCAGATGCGATAGCGGTTCCCGACGCCGCCGTGTTCTGCTGGTTTCCGATGTCAGAACTCCTTGGCACGCTGGCGGAGGACTTCCAGGCCAACACGGATACGCGTTCCGTGCTGGTCTCTACCCCCTGGCACGCGCTGGCCGTCGGCCCAGCGCCGTTCGAAAGGTGGAGGGACCGCGGCGGACTCGGCGAGATGCTGCTGCGTTCGTTCACCGCGCCAGCGGGCCTTACGCCGACGACCGAAGTACTCGGCCGGCTGGAACGGCTTCGGCAGACTCCCGCGATCGCCTCGATCGTTGTCGATCTGGGCGGGCTGTCCGGCTGGACCGTCCATGAGGTTGCAATCGAGCCAGTGACGACCGGGCCGTTCTCGGTTCGGCAGTTCGCGGTGGTGACCACGTCGCGCGAGGTCGAACACTGGGATCAGCCACTCATTGCCGCAAGCGACGAGGCGACGGTCACCTTGGTCTGTCAGGAGCACGACGGGGTGCTGCACTTCCTTTTCATGGCGCGGCCTGAAATCGGATTCCGTGAGCAGTGTCAGTACGGCCCGACATTGCAGGACGTGCCGCACGAAGTCGAGCTGCCGATGGCCTCAGCCTCGGCTCATCTGCGCAACGCGGTTGAGCAATCAGTGCCGCTGTTGACTTGCCGCCAGTCGGACGAAGGCGGCCGGTTCTACCGCTGCGTCACGCGGTATGGCATCCACCTGCTCCCGGCTGACGTGCGGATCGAGGCTGAGGATTCGCTCGTCTGGATGACGCTTGCGCAAGTCGCCGAGCTGACACAGCGGCAAGGTATTTTCTCCAATGAGGCGCGCAGCGCCATATCGCTGCTGCTCCCGCTCCTCTGATTGTCGATGGTGCCGCCTTCCGTCACGTTTGTCATCGCCACCTACAAACGCGCCGATGCGTTGCGCTGCACGCTCCAGGCGCTGTGCCTGCAGCGCCACATGGCCTGGAGTGCGCTCGTGATTGGCGATCAGTGCGGACCCGAAACCGAGGACGCTGTTCGCGCCGTCGCCGATCCACGGATCCGCTACTACAACCTGCCGCAGCGCTTCGGCGAACAATCGGGTCCCAATACGGCTGGCCTGCATCTTGTGACAAGCGAGTTCCTCGCATTCCTGAACCACGATGATCTTCTGTTGCCCGATCACATCGACCTTGCCCTCTCAACGCTCGCTGAAGATGGCGCGGATTTCTATATCGGACGGTGCGGCGACGTCAGGGCACTCAATCCGCGCGACGACGGCACGATGGAGCCGGTGGTCACGCGCGTCATCCCGACTGACGAAGACCTGCGGGTGCTCGCCACCTGGGACCGGTTTGTTTTCGATCCCAGCAGTTTCTGGGTGATCCGTACGGCATACGCGAAACGGGTGGGAGGCTGGCGCAGGGCCGGCACGCTCTGGCGTACGCCGCTGCGTGACTGGATCATGCGTGCGTGGCGACTCGGCGGCCGGTTTTCGTTCGGCACCAAAGTCTCGGCACTGCGATTCTGGACGCAGAATCTCCGCCGCGATGCCCCGCTCTATGCCCACGAGACGCCGGAGCACGAATATGTGCTCGCGAAGCTCGAACGTGAGTCCCCCGACGCCATTCGCGCCGTCATCGCTGAGCAAGTGATGGAGCACCCCCGGCGGCGTCCCGAAGCCATCGCGCCCACCAGCCTGAACCGACGAGCCGTCGGCCGCAGCCTTGCCGCGTGGCTGTATCTTCGAAGCGGGATCGACGCATTTTCAGTGGGGCAGAGGCTCAAGGGCCGACCGCCCGGCGAGTACATGCAGTCGCTGAGCCGGAGACGCGTGGGGCAGGCGCTTCCCGAAGAATCGACCCTCGAACTGTTTCTAAAAGATCCGGAGCGATACAGGGTGGTCTGACCTTGCCTGATCGACGTTTTTACCGATCGGATCGGGCCATACCCCTGCGAAACACTGGCGCAGGTTCAACCGAATGGCGTCGGGGGCGGCAGGGAACTCGCCTCGATCATGTTCTACGGCTACGGAGCGACCATGTCGGCTGCCGATCGCATGCGATCACGGCGTGAGCGCTACTTCCTGGCGGTGATCGTGACGTCCACAGTCTGGGGTGCGGCGCCGGGCCTGACCTCGATGGGGCTCAGTCTGAATCCCTTCTGGCGCAGGAACGACGCAAGGTCCTCTCTTGAAAACGCCTGTGCCACAGCGTTGTCGAAGACGTCACCAGCCTTCAGCTTCCACTTCTTCTGCAGACTCGCGGCATCCTTGGGATCCAGGCCGTTCACGATCAGCGTGCCCATGCGAAACTGCGGTCCCTCGGTCACCGCGAAGGCAAACCGCGCCCGTTGAGTCTGGGAATTGAGCTGCGGGGCGTAGGTCACCGATGTCGCGAGATGGCCGACAGTGCCATACAACTCCAGAACCTTGCGGAGTCCCGCGTCGAGCTTCGTGTTGTCCGCCACATCACCGGGGCGAAGCGACAGCAGCGGTGTCAACTGCTCGGCGGTCAGCGCGGTGTTGTCACTCCAGTCGGCTCCGTCCCATTGGTAGACGGGACCCTCGCTGAACGCGAGTGTGACAGTTACGCCGCCGCAGCTCGCATCAAGCGCGGTGTCCGGCTCACTGACGACGATGCCCCAGTACCCACGTTTGCGATACAGATCAACCAGGGTGCCGGCCGACATCCCCATCAGATATGAGCGCGAATAGTCAGTGCCTGTCAGGGGGTCCGTCACGGACTTCACTTCGCGATCCATGGCCGGCGACGTTCCTACCAGCCGCACGGCACACACGCGAGGGTTCGGGCTGGCGACCCTCGCCAGATACTGCTGAGCCCTGGTCTTGAGGTTCAAGGACGGCACGACTACCACGGTTCCGGGCAAACTGCGGCTGACAAGGGACTTCTGAAGAATGGCCGTGAGGAAGTTGCGCGCGTTGTCGGTGGCGGGCACGCTGCCGTCAAAGGTCAGCATCTCGCGCCCAACCTCGGCTGCCAGGTCAGCCTGGCTCATCCAGACAAAGTTGTCGAACACGACAGGCATCGTCCATTTCGCTTCCTCAATTTCGAAGGTGACGTTGAAGCGGCCGTCGGCGATGGCATACCGGTACGAAACGTTGCTGAACATTCCTGTTTCGGTCATTCGTCTCGCCGCCGCTTGCAGTTCCGGGACCTTAACCGGCGAGCCGATGGCGAGTCCGCTCACTTGCACGACCTGCGCGACTTTGAAGCGTGTCGCCCCAGTGACCTCGATCGTTCCAATTGGGAAGGCCGCGTCCGCCGGCGGTTGCTGCGCCACGGCGGGTGCGATGGCGAGCAGGCAACTCAAGGCAACAGCAGTGCAATGGGCGCGACGAACCGTCAGAATCATGGTCAGCTCCGAGGGCAGAGACTATCAGAAGGGACAGGACAAACCGGAAAGGCGTCATGACGCGCGCGATGAGTGACGTTTCTCAGTTGCGGCGAGTCAACGCCACGCTGACGCCGGCTGGCGGGGTGACGGAAAGGTAGAATCGCTCACGTGGATCGCCTGTTCATACGGTTGGGCGCTGTGGCCGGCTTCTTCGGTGTCGCCCTCGGCGCGTTCGGCGCTCATGCGTTGCGCGCGCGGCTGTCGGCCGACCACCTCGCGGCGTTCGAGACGGGCGTGCGCTATCAATTGGTGCACGCGCTCGCGTTGGTGCTCGTCGGTATCCTGCTCGGCCGGCGGCCGGCCCGGCTCACCACTCTCGCCGGCTGGTGCTTCACCGTCGGCATCGTGCTTTTTTCAGGAAGCCTGTACCTCCTGACGCTCACCGGCACGACCGCGGTTGGTATCGTCACGCCGCTGGGCGGTCTGTTCTTCCTGGCCGGTTGGGCGTGCCTGGCGCTGGCTGAGGGCCGCTGACATGGTCTTGTCCAAGTCAGCTACGCTGTCGGGATGCGACCCGCCAGCGTCATTACGTTGCTGACCATGCTGTCCGCCGCCGGCTGTGCCGGAGCGACCACACCTGCTGTCACCTGCGCCATCGACATGGGCAGCAACAGCTTTCGGCGTATTGTCGGATCCTTTGCGGACGGCCGCTACGTTGAAACTCGTATCGAGGCGCGGACGATGGGTGTGGGCGACGATGTGGAGCGCAACGGGCGCATCAGCGACACCAAGCTGGCCCAGATCGCGGACACGCTCGCGGAGTTCAAGGCGACCTGCGAGAAAGAGGGCGCGCCCCACCCGGTTGCCGTTGGCACGGCGGCGTTTAGAGACGCGCCCAACGGCGCCGCGGTCGTGGCGGCCGCGGCCAAGGCCGGCGTCAGGATGGAGATCGCGACCGAGGCGCGCGAGTCAGAGCTCGCCTATCTCGTCGGGTCTCTCGGGCGCGATGAGTACGCCGTGATCGACAACGGGAGCCGAAGCATCGAGCTGGTCGCCAGGGAAAACGGTTTGCGCCACCTCGTCTTCAACCTCGGCTACCGCATCGCGTACGACCAGTTCTTCGCGAAGGCGACCGACCCCGCGGCGGCGGTCGCGGTGTTTCGCGAGCGGCTGATGGAGCATGCAGCGAAGGCGCCGTTCATGAAGGGCAGGCAGACACTCGTGGGTGTTGAATTCGCCGAGATGGCGCAGATCCTGTTTCCGAAAGCGCCCACCGAAGGGCGCGTACTCACTTTGCAGGCGCTACAGAAGCGCCTGCAGGAGATTGCCTCGCAACCATGGGACTTCGAGCGGCTGAAGAAGACCGAGGATATCGATCGGGCGCTGCCTCGGCTCGTGGTGGCGGCCGTGCTGGCCGAAGCTTTCGGCTATTCGCAGATCGAGTTGACCGATCGCCAGTTGGGCACCGGCTTGATCATCGAAGCCGGGCTTGCGCGGCGCTGACCGTCGCCAGGCCCGCGGCGGATCCTGAACCGCCCCTCAGCGTCCGTCTTGAATGGACTGGTGCGACGACTCTTTGCGCGGCCGCATGTTCGACATCTTCTTCTCGCGGACGATGTTGATGTCGAGGTCGTTGATGCGGGAGTTGTCGCCGACGATCATGCCCTCGTACACCACCGCGCCCGGGGCCGGTCGGACACCGCTCGTGCCCGGCATTTACGAGTTCGGCGGAGACGCGCTGAAGATGTGCACCCGCGCTAAGTCGGGCCTCTCGATAGGGCTGTGCCGGTGGATAATGGCATCCTGTGGCCGACCAGTTGGATGCCCTCAAACTCATTGCCTCCAGGCTGGATGCCCTTGGAATCGAGTACCTGCTGACGGGTTCGGTGGCGGCTGGGTGGTATGCGCAACCCAGGATGACCCGCGATATTGACCTTGTCGCCGTGCTGTACCCGCCGCACGCTCCAAGGCTTGCCGAAGGGCTTGGGGATGAGTTTGAATGTGACGTTGACGTCATCAGAGATGCCATCGCGGGGCGCCGGCCGTTCTCAATATTCCATCGCACGTCCATCCAGAAGATCGACATCGTCGTGCGGGATGACTCCGACTATGAGGTCGAAAAGTTTGAACGTCGACGATCCGTGGAGGCTGAAGGCCAGCGTCTGTGGATCATCGCGCCCGAAGATCTGATTTTGTCCAAGCTCTCCTGGGCGAAGCGAAACCCGTCGGAGCTTCAACTTCGCGATGTGCGGGCCCTGCTGGTGGTG
>JBKJJZ010000115.1:0-3420 GCA_046597705.1 Vicinamibacterales bacterium
CTGGGAGGGCGACCTGCTCTACATGCCGACGACCCTGCCGGGCATTTCGATCACCAAGGCGCGCGAAGTGGTCCAGCAGACAGACCGCATTCTCCGCTCGTTCCCTGAGGTCGATCGGGTCTTTGGCAAGGCCGGCCGTGCCGACACGGCCACGGATCCGGCGCCGCTCAGCATGATCGAGACCACGATTACGCTCAAGCCTGAAAGCGAGTGGCGGCCGGGCATGACGCCGGAAAAACTCATGCAGGAGATGAATCAGGCGATTCAGTTCCCCGGCCTGACCAACGCCTGGACGATGCCGATCAAGACGCGGATCGACATGCTCTCGACGGGAATTAAGACGCCGGTCGGGATCAAGGTGTCGGGCGCCGACCTGGCGACCCTGGACCGGGTTGGCCGGGAAATCGAATCAGTCATTCGACAGGTGCCAGGCACCCTTTCCGTCTATGCCGAGCGCGTCACGGGGGGCAACTACCTGAATGTCAGAGTGAGGCGCGACGACATCGCGCGCTACGGACTCACCGTGGGCGACGTCCAGGACGTCATCCAGTCGGCCATCGGGGGAATGAACATCACCACGACGGTCGAAGGTCTCGAGCGGTATCCGGTCAACTTGCGCTACAGTCGGGAGCTGCGCGACGACCTCCCGGCGCTGCGCGACATCCTGGTGCCGACGCCGCTGGGCCAGCATATTCCCCTCGGCCAGCTCGCCGATGTCGAGATCGCGAAGGGGCCACCCGGAATCAAAAGCGAGAACGCCAGGCCGAACGCGTGGGTCTACGTCGACATCCAGGGCGTTGACATCGGGTCGTACGTGGAGATGGCACAGCGGGCAGTGGCGGAGCAGGTCGAGATACCTGCCGGATACAGCGTCGGCTGGAGCGGACAGTACGAGTACATGATCCGGGCCGAGCAACGACTGCTGGTCGTCGTGCCGATGACGCTCGTCATCATCTTCGTCATCATCTACCTCAATACCAAGTCTGCATTCAAGACGCTCATCGTGCTCCTCGCCGTGCCGTTCTCGCTCATCGGCGCCTTCTGGCTGATGTATCTGCTCGGCTACAACATGAGCATCGCGGTCTGGGTGGGTATCATCGCCCTCGCTGGCGTCAGCGCGGAGACCGGAGTGGTCATGCTGCTGTACCTGGACGTCGCCTACAACGAAGCAGTGGCTCGCGGCCACATGACGACCAAAGCAGACCTGGTGGCGGCCGTGTACGACGGCGCCGTCAAGCGAGTCCGGCCAAAAATCATGACGACGAGTGTCATCCTGGCCGGCTTGTTACCCATCATGTGGAGTCATGGGACTGGAGCCGACGTGATGAAACGCATTGCCGCTCCGATGGTGGGGGGTGTGGTGACGTCGGCCGTCGTCGTGCTCCTCGTGTATCCGGCGATTTACTACATTTGGAAGGGATGGCGTTTGCCGAATGTCTCGGGCGACTCGCTGTGACATCGGAAACGCATCCACTCCTCCTTGTCACGGCTGGTTTACTTGTGCTTCATCATCGGGCACATGGCCATGGAGTCTTTGCCCTCTGCCATATGCTCCATCATGTGGGTCATCATGCCTTGCTGCATCTTCATCATGGCGCCATCCATCTCGTGCCGCTGCTTCACCATTTCGGTCACGACCACGGCGGTGGCCACGGGCTTATCCGAGGCCGAGGCGTTGTTCATCTTGGCCACGAGACCATCGAGCTGTAAGTCAGCAGCTTTCCGGTCCGCCGCCATCTTCTCGTGTTCGGCCATCATCGCCTTGCACTTCGCTTCCATGGCCGGCGACATCTTCATCTGATCGGCCATCTGATGCTGCGGCATCGGCGGCTTCTGCGACGTCTGCGCGCTCAACCCCGTCACTGCCACCACTCCAACCGCCGCCACCATCATCGTTGCTATGTGTTTCATACTCACTGATTGACTCCTTTTCGAGTTCATAACTGACTGCCCAATGGTCACACCGCGCACTGGGTCACGGCTGTGCACAAGTGGACAGAGCCCGTCACAAACGCGCGGCACGACGACGCCGTGACGATACGAGAACAGCCAGGCCGGCGAGCACAACGCCGGCGGATATCCACTGCGCCATCGTCAGTCCGAGCGCGAGGCGGGAATTGACACGGATGAACTCAAGCATGAAGCGAACACCGGCAGACGCCACGAGATATCTGCCGAGCACCTCAGCGTCGACGACTCCCTTGCGCCGCCAGCGGATCAACAGCCAGGCCAGCCCCGCCAGCCAGACAGCCTCATACAGTTGAGTGGGATGCACCCGCTCGAAGACAGGGGGGAGCCCCAGTGGAAAGGCGACCGCCCACGGCAGGCTCGAAGGACTGCCGTAGTCGTCGCCGACGAGAAAACAACCAATGCGCCCGATGAGATGGCCAATGGCTAGAGCCGGTGTGGCCGCCGAGAGCGTGGCGACAAGCGGCAACCGACTCCGCACGACCAGCGCAGCGCCCGTGCCGACGCCTCCGACAAACCCTCCAAACCAACTGAGGCCGCCGCGTGAGAACACCAGATCGAGAAATGGTTGCTCGTGCAGATGCTCGAAGGCCCAGAGCAGCTTGGCGCCTGCGAAGCCCCCGAAGATCGCATAGAGCGCGAGATCCGAGGCTTTGCCGGGGATGCCGGCGAGACGAACTTCACGGGTAAATACCTGCCAGGCAACCAGCGCTGCCAGGGCGACCAACACGCCGAAGCTGCTAATCTCAAACTCGCCGAGGCGGAACAGGACGGGATACATGCGACTCCGTCGACGGGCGATCCTCCTGACCTAACTGCAACAACCCTCGTCGCTTTTCGGCGCTTCACCAGGCTTGCCCACGTACTGCGTCGGATCGAGATCGAACTTCTCTTTGCAGGAGGTCCCGCAGAAATAGTAGGTCTGTCCTTGGTACTCGCTCTGTCCCGCCGCAGTGGCTGTGTCGACGTCCATGCCGCACACCGGATCTTTCACGATAGTTGTGCTTGTCATCGTCATTTCTCCATCAAATATATGTGCTGAGTTGCACGATTGAGGACAGCATGCGGGACCCGCGACATTACAGCTGTCCTCCATTGCACATCGGTGACCACCTCCCGGCCACTCACGATGATCACGCCGCGCTACGTAACATGGCGGCCTGGTGATTAAATATCCTTAATAAACTGGCCGCGACACCGCTCAAGAGGTTATGAGGATATATTGATCCTGTGCGTACTCTGGTTCTGATTCTCGCGTTGGTCGTGAGCCCCGTTGGGGTCGCGCTGTGCGAGGTCGTGTGTGCGAACCAACCTGCTGAAGCGGGGCACCACTCAATTCCGGTTTCTGACGCGTCGTCTGCTGCGACAGAAGGCTCGCACGCCGGCGGTCACCATCACGGGCGCATGCAGGCGCAGACAGATGACGACGTCGCACTGGCGGCGGCGGGCAAG
>JBKJJZ010000505.1:0-7306 GCA_046597705.1 Vicinamibacterales bacterium
GGTTGCGGGGGCAGGATTTGAACCTGCGACCTTTGGGTTATGAGCCCAACGAGCTACCGGACTGCTCCACCCCGCGACGAGGAACACCCATCGTATCTCGCGCGGCGGGATTGCGCAACCTGGCCGGGGTCTACGGCTTGCACTGATCGTCAGGTTTGGCGGGCGGCTGGTCCTTCGCCTGGGTTCCGGTGCCTTCGAGAGCCACTGCCTTCGGATCCACCGGCGACCGCGTCGGGTCATCAGGTTCGGTATCGGGAAGACCGGGAGTCTGCTGCGACTCCGGGACGTTGTCCTTACGGAAAGGCGCGTCTTCTTTGAGCCCAATCTCGAGCTTGTCTTTCAAGGTCATGAGGGCACGATAACGCCAGCGGACCGCAAAGGCTGTCCACTACGGCACAGCATGCACCAGCCAACCGGCGCCCCCCAGTTCCCCAGCTCCCTAGATCTTCGGAAGGGTGACGCCGGTCTGCTTGAGGTACTTGCCCTTCTTGTCCGCGTAGGACCTCTCGCAGACTTCGTCGCTCTGGAAGAACAGCACCTGCGCGATGCCTTCATTGGCGTAGATCTTCGCGGGCAGCGGTGTGGTGTTCGAGATCTCGAGCGTCACGAACCCTTCCCACTCGGGCTCGAAAGGCGTGACGTTGACGATGATCCCGCAGCGCGCGTACGTGGATTTGCCCACACAGACCGTGAGCACATCGCGCGGAATGCGGAAATACTCGATGGTGCGCGCCAGCGCAAACGAGTTCGGCGGCACGATGCAGACGTCCGTCTTGACATCCACGAACGACCGCGGATCGAACGCTTTCGGATCGATCACCGTGTTGTTGATGTTCGTGAAGATCTTGAACTCGTCCGCGACGCGAATGTCGTACCCATATGACGAGAGTCCGTATGACACGATCCCCGCGCTCACCTGCGTGTCCACGAACGGCTCGATCATGCCGTGGTCACGCGACATCTGACGAATCCAGCGATCAGACTTGATGCTCACAACTCAAGGCCGCGGAAGAAGTACCCGAGTTCGAAGGCCGCCGTTTCCGGTGCGTCCGAACCGTGCGTCGCATTGTTCTCAATCGACGCGCCGAACTCCTTGCGCAATGTTCCGGCGTCCGCCTTTGCGGGGTCCGTGGCGCCCATCGCCGCGCGCCACTTCTTGATCGCATCGGGGGCTTCCAGGCACAGGACCACGCACGGGCCCGACGACATGAAGTCCGTCAGACTGGCGAAAAAGGGCCGCTCGCGGTGCACGGCGTAAAACCCTTCAGCGTCGCGCTTGCTGAGGTGGACCATCCGCATGGCCCGAATGGCGAACCCGTGTTCTTCGACGCGAGCCAGGAGGCGGCCCGTATACCCGGCCTTGACGGCGTCTGGCTTGATGATGGCGAAAGTTCGTTCAGACATATCCGGGCGATTGTACTCCAGGCGCCCGGGGTTCGGGGTTCGAGGTTCGAGCCGGCCAGCCTATCGGCGGATTCGGAAGGTCATCATGACTTCGACCGCCACTCTGACGGGCGCGCCGTTCATCATGCCGGGTTCGAACTTCCACTGGTCAAGGGTCCTGAGCGCTTCCGCATCAAGATCCGGATGAAGCGACTCCTTCACTCGCGCCTTCTCCACCCTACCGTCGATTCCGACCACGGCCTCGAGTTTGATGTCACCGTCAATCTTAGCCCGCATCGCGGCGGCGGTGTATTTGGGGTCGATCTGCTTTGTCACCGTTGGAGGCACCAATCCCTGGGCCTTCAGGGGGACAGTGCCCTTGAAGAAGTCGTCTTCCTGATCGGGCTGGATGATTTGGGCGACCACCTTCTGGTTTGCTTGCGCCACCACCGGCCGGCCCGCAAACCCGGCGACACCGATTCCCGCCAGCACCACGCCGACTGCGCCAAGATTCTTCAGACTCATCGTTAGCCTCCAGCCCTCTCAGACGCCGGCCTGGAATTGGCGGCCTTGAGAACCAGGCCCCTACGGGCTCAACAGAAGCCCCCGCGAAGCGGGCGCCTCGAACCTCGAACCTCGAACCTCGAACCTCGAACCTACTTGAGCGCCGCCATCAACTCATCCAGCACGGTCTTGGGCGGCCTTGTCTTCTCCGTCGGCAGGAACGCCAGCGCGCCGTCCACCGTGTTGAGCGAGGTCAGGAAGTCGTCGCGGTCCGGCTCCACGTAGATGACGCCGGTTGCGAACTCGCCACGGCGTGACGTCTCATGCAGCAGGCGATGTGCGGCCAGTTTGTCCTGCGGGTCGTAGTCTTCCGCAATCTTCTTGAGATAGAGATGCGACCCGTCGTGCATCGTCACCGCCGTGGTCGTCCCCGGCTCGTATTCCACGGTGATGTCGTCGAAGAACGGCACGAAGGTCACCTCGCCCAGGGCCTCGTCGTGATCCTTGGCGTAAGCGTAGCTCTTGGTGGACCCTTCGTGATCGTTGAAGGTCACGCACGGTGAGATGACATCGATCATGCACGTGCCACGATGCGAAATGGCAGCCTTGAGGATGCTCTGGAGCTGCTTCTTGTCGCCAGAGAACGAGCGGGCCACGAACGTGGCGCCCAGCTCAATCGCCAGTGCGCAGGTGTCAATCGGGGGCAGGTCGTTGACCACGCCGTTCTTCGCCTTGGAGCCCATGTCGGCCGTCGGCGAGAATTGACCCTTGGTCAGCCCGTAGCAGCCGTTGTCTTCGATGATGTAGATGATGGGCAGGTTGCGCCGCATCAAGTGCACGAACTGGCCGATGCCGATGGCGCCGGTGTCGCCGTCGCCGCTCACGCCAATGGCCATCATGGTCTTGTTCGCCAGCATCGCGCCCGTCGCAACCGACGGCATGCGGCCATGCACCGAGTTGAAGCCGTGTGACGCGTTCAGGAAGTAGGCCGGACTCTTGCTGGAGCAGCCGATGCCCGAGAGCTTGAAGACCTTCTTCGCGTCAACGCCCATCTCATAGCAGGCATCGATGATCCGCTCGGTGATGGCGTTGTGTCCGCACCCCGCGCAAAGTGTGGTCTTGCTGCCGCGGTAGCTCGACAACTCCAGGCCGAGGCGGTTTGTTTTCTTCGCGGCCGGTGCCGGCGTGGGACTGGGCGTATCGGTGGACATTTACTGCTTCTCCTGCGCGACGATGCTGTCGGTGACGCTGCGGGCGTCAATGGGCAAACCACTGTAGTGCAACACACTCCGCAGGCGTGTCTGAAGGGCGGGATCGAGATCGGTACGAAGCAGGCTCAGCATCTGCGCATCGCGGTTCTGTTCCACTACGTAGACCCGGTCATGCCGTCGAACGAAGTCCTCCACGGCAGGGGAAAAAGGATAGGCTCGCAAGCGGAGGTACGACGTCGGCAGCGACGCTTCCGCCACCAGCTGATCGCGCGTTTCGGTGACAGCCCAGTGACTGGAGCCGTACGCGATGACCCCCACTCTGGCACCCGCCACGGACTCTTCTACCGGTTGCGGCACCAGGGTCTTGGCCGTTTCAAACTTCTTCGCCAGCCGGTCCAGGTTGGCCACGTAGTCGTCGGCGCGTTCGGTGTACTGCGCCATCGCGTTGTGGCCCGAGCCGCGCGTGAAGAATGCCGGCGTGTTCGTGTCCGGCAGGCTGCGCCAGGGAATGCCGTCGTTATCGATGTCCTTGTACCGGCCCCACGTCGCGCCCAGTTCACGGACTTTCGCCTCGTCCAGAACCTTGCCGCGATCGAGCGGCTTGTCCGGATACGTGAACTCGGGCGACATCCAGGTGTTCATGCCCAGGTCGAGGTCGCTCATGACGTAGATGATGGTCTGCAGACGCTCCGAGAGATCGAACGCGTCACCGGCCATCTCGAAGCATTCGCTCATGGATGCCGGCAGAAGCAGCACGTGCTTCGTGTCGCCATGGGAGTTGATCGCGGTGAAAAGAATGTCGCCCTGCGCGGTGCGTGTCGGGAGCCCCGTGGAAGGGCCGACGCGCTGAATGTCAAACACCACGGCCGGCACTTCGGCGTAATACGCGAGGCCCGCGAACTCCGACATCAGCGAGACGCCGGGGCCTGACGTGGATGTCATCGCCCGCGCGCCCGCCCAGCTTGCGCCCACGACCATGCCCAGCGCGGCTATTTCGTCCTCCGCCTGCACGATGGCAAACGTCGCCTTCCCCGTCTCCTTGTCCATGCGGTACTTGCGCATGTATCCGATGAGGGCCTCAGGCAGTGACGATGAAGGCGTGATGGGGTACCAGGCGACCACCGTGCACCCCGCGAACATGCACCCCATCGCTGCGGCCGAATTGCCCTCGACCAGAATCTGGCCCGCGGTGCCGTTCATCCGCTCGATGCGATAGGGATGTCTGATCTCGGCAAAATTTTCCCGCGCGTACTTCGCACCAGCCTCAAGCGCGCCCTGGTTGAGGGCCATCGCTTTGGGCTTCCTGCCCAGCTGGGAGGACAGCGCCTTCACCATCTCGGCCAGATCAATCGCCAGCAGATGTGACAGCACGCCGTCGTAGATCATGTTCTTGACCAGGCGCCGCAGCTTCGCGTCAGGACACACTTCGGCGACGATCTTGTCGAACGGCACCGGGTAGAAAATCAGGTCGTCGCGCAGTTCGTTCAACTTCAGCGGCGCGTCGTAGACGACGGCACGGCCGGGGTCGAGCGACAGCACGTCTTCACGCGCCGTCTCGGCGTTCATCGCGACCAGGAAATCGATCTCCTTCTTACGCGCGATGTAGCCCTCGGCATTCGCGCGGATCGTGTACCAGGTGGGGAGTCCCGCGATGTTCGACGGGAACATGTTCTTGCCGGAGATGGGCACGCCCATCTGGAAGATGGAGCGCAGCAAAACCTGATTGGCTGTCTGACTGCCGGACCCGTTGACGGTGGCGACGGAGATACTGAAATCGTTGACGACCGAGCTCATCCGGCAATTTTACTTGATTAGCTCCGCCATCGCTCTGCCGATATCTGCCGGGCTGTTCACGACCCGCACGCCCGCATCGGTGAGGGCCGCCATCTTTTCGGCCGCGGTCCCCTTGCCGCCGGCGATGATCGCGCCCGCATGACCCATCCGGCGCCCGGCAGGGGCGGTCTGGCCGGCGATGAACCCGACGACGGGCTTCTTGAATGACGCCTTGATGTAGGCAGCCGCCTCTTCCTCGGCACTGCCGCCGATTTCGCCGATCATGACGACGGCTTCAGTTTCGGGGTCTTCCGCGAACAGCTTGAGCGCGTCGATGAACGACGTCCCAATCAGCGGATCGCCCCCAATCCCGATGCAGGTCGTCTGCCCAAGGCCGTTGCCCGTGAGCTGATGCATCGCTTCATACGTAAGGGTGCCGCTCTTGGAGACGATGCCGACGCGGCCTTCTTTGCAGATGTGGCCGGGGATGATGCCGGCTTTGGCCCGGCCCGCCGAAATCAGTCCAGGGCAATTGGGGCCGATCAGACGCATACCGGTCCCCTGCATGAAGGCCAGCGCACGCATCATGTCGAGCGTCGGGATGCCTTCCGTGATGCAGACCGCCAGAGCCAGGCCGGCCTCGGCCGCTTCCATCACGGCGTCCGCGCCGCCAGGAGGCGGCACGAAGATGACGGACGCGTTCGCGCCTTCCGTCTCCACCGCCTCGGCCACGGTATTGAACACCGGCCAGCCTTCATGGGTGGTGCCACCCTTGCCCGGCGTCACGCCTCCGACGACGTTCGTGCCATAGGCCTGGGCCTGCTTGGCGTGGAAGGTGCCTTCACGGCCGGTCAGCCCCTGCACGACGAGGCGCGTTGATTTATCTATCAGTACAGACATGAATTCTCTTGTCCTCGTAGGGCGGGGCTTCAGCCCCGCCAATTGTCCGGCGGACCTGAAGGTCCGCCCTACGTTTTGCCGTTAATCAGCCTTAGCCAGCTCCACGACTTTCGCCGCGCCCACATCCATCGCGTCGGCTGTGGTGAAGTTGAGACCGCTGTCCTTCAGCATCTGCTTGCCCAGCTCCACGTTGGTGCCTTCCATGCGGATGACGATGGGCACGCGCACGCCCAGGTCCTTCACGGCCGCAATGACGCCCTGCGCAAGCACATCGCACCGGAGGATGCCGCCGAAGATGTTGATGAAGACGGCTTTGACGCTGGTGTCAGACATCAGGATGCGGAACGCGTTCTTGATCTGCTCCGCGTTTGCGCCGCCGCCCACGTCCAGGAAGTTGGCCGGTTCCCCACCCGCCAGCTTGATGATATCCATCGTCGCCATCGCCAGGCCGGCGCCGTTGACCATGCAGCCGATCGTGCCGTCGAGCTTGATGTAGTTGAGCGAGAACTTCGACGCCTCCACTTCCAGCGGGTCTTCTTCCGCCAGGTCGCGGAACTCCTTGATGTCTGGATGCCGATAGAGGGCGTTGTCGTCGAAGTTGACCTTGGCATCAAGGGCGATGAGTTCGCCCGACGCGGTCACCACAAGCGGATTGATCTCGAGGAGCGAGGCATCGCTGGCGACGAAAGCCTCGTACACAGCCATCATGAGCTTGACCGCTTTCTTGATCTCATCGCCGGAGAGGCCCAACTTGAAGGCCAGCTCGCGAGCCTGAAACGGCTGGAGCCCCAGCGCCGGATTCACGAACGCCTTGAAGATCTTCTCGGGCGCCTCATGGGCAACTTTCTCGATTTCGACGCCGCCCTCCTGGCTGACCATGAGCACGGTCTTCTGGGTCGAACGGTCGATGACCATACCCAGGTACATTTCACGCGTCATCTGCAGGCCTTCTTCGACCAGTACGCGCGAAACCACCTGCCCCTCTTGGCTGGTCTGGTAGGTAATGAGCGTCATCCCCAAAATCGCCGACGCGGCGGCATGGGCCTCGTCGGGCCCCTTGACCACCTTGACCCCACCGCCCTTGCCGCGGCCGCCTGCATGGATCTGCGCCTTGACGACGACGGTGCCGCCGCCCAGTGTCTGCGCGTGTGCCCGGGCTTCGTCAGCGGTGAACGCGACAAAGCCGCGAGGCACGGCCACACCGTGACGCGCGAGGATGGATTTACCTTGGTATTCGTGAATCTTCATGCAGGCTGGAAGTCTATCAAATAGAATGAAGTGTGGAGAACGTGAATGAAAGCCTTGCAGGCGCTCAGCACGTCCGTCGGATCGAAGTTTCTGGTCGCGTTGACGGGACTATCGCTCGTTGGATTCCTGATCGCTCATCTCGCCGGCAATCTGCTCATCCTGCTCGGCCCTGACAAATTCAACGGCTACAGCCACGCGTTGATCAGCAACCCGCTGGTGATTCCCGCAGAGCTTGGCCTGATCGGACTTCTGCTCCTGCACGTGTTCAAGTCGGTGCAGCATGTGGT
>JBKJJZ010000613.1:0-2736 GCA_046597705.1 Vicinamibacterales bacterium
ACCGACCGGAACGTGTCACGGCGCTGGTAGAAGTCGAGGATCGACTGCGTGCTCCGTGCGTAGACGGCCAGGCGCTCACGCACGACCGCTTCGTTGTCGTCGGTGCGCTGCACCAGCGCCCCGCCGCACTTGGCGCACACCTTGGTGCCTGGAGGTGCGGTCGTCCCGCACGCGCCGCAAATCCGCCGAATTGACAGCCGCTTCACCAGCACGTCCTCGGGAACTTCGATGTCCACCACGACCAGCGGTGCGGACGAGTCCAGCATCCCGTCGAGCGCCTCGGCCTGCGCGACGGTCCGCGGGAAGCCTTCGAGCACGAACCCGGCCCGGGTGTCGGGACGGCTCAGGCGTTCGGTCACGATGCCAATCATGATGTCGTCGCCCACCAGGCGCCCGGCATCCATCACTTCGCGAGCGGCACGGCCCATGTCCGTGCCGGCCTGGACGGCTTCCCGAAGGATGTCGCCCGTCGAGACGCGCGGAATGCCCCGCGTTCTCGCGAACCGCTCCGCCTGGGTGCCTTTGCCGGCTCCCGGCGGTCCCAGCATGACCAGCCGCACGACGCCCGTGTTTCCCAGGCTCACCCTCGTCGGCCTCGGATGCGGGTCTTCTTCATGAAGCCGTCGTAGTGCCTCATGATCAACTGCGATTCAACCTGTTGCACGGTATCCATGGCGACACCCACGATGATGAGCAGCGACGTGCCGCCAAAGTAGAACGACACGTTCATGCCGTTCGTAATCCAACCCGGCAGCGCGGCATCAAGCCGGTCGCCAATGAACGGAATCCCCTGCACCTTCCAACCCGTCATCAGGAACTCGGGAAGCAGCGCCACCATCGCCAGATAAATCGCGCCGGCCAGCGTGATACGCGCCAGGATGCTGTCGATGTACTCGGCGGTCCGTTTGCCTGGACGAATGCCGGGCACAAAGCCGCCGTACTTCCGCATGTTCTCTGCCACGTCATCCGGATTGAAGATGATCGCCGTGTAGAAGTACGCGAAGAAGATGATCATGCTCACGTAGAGGAGCAGATAGAGCGGGTACCCTTGGCCCAACTGCGTCACGATGCCACGCGCCACGGCGTTGTTCGCCAGGAACGGCATGGACGCAATCGTGGCCGGAAACGCCAGGATTGATGATGCGAAGATGACCGGCATGACGCCGCCGGTATTCACCTTCAGCGGAATATGCGTGCTGGCGCCGCCATACATGCGCCGCCCCACCATGCGCCTCGCATATTGCACGGTGACTTTGCGGTGCCCACGCTCGACGAAGACAATCGCGGCCACCACCAGCACCATCACCACCACGAGAAGAATGAGCCGGAAGAGCCCCATTTCTCCCCTCTGCAACTGCCCGATTGTGGCGGCCACCGCCTTGGGCAGTCCGACAACGATACCGGCGTAAATGAGCAGTGACATGCCGTTGCCGATTCCGCGCTCGGTAATCTGTTCACCGAGCCACATCACGAAGACAGAGCCCGTGCTCAGCGTGAGGATGGTCATCAGCCGGAAGCCCCAACCGGGGTTGAACACCAGCGGCAGTCCGCCGGTCATGTTCGTGTTGGCCTCGAGGAAGAACGCGATGCCAAGCCCCTGCACGATGCTCAACGCGATCGTGCCGTAGCGCGTGTACTGCGTAATCTTGCGCCGGCCCAGGTCGCCCTCTTTCGAGAGCCGCTCCAGGTACGGCCATACCACCGTCAACAGTTGCAAAATGATCGAAGCGCTGATGTAGGGCATGATGCCGAGCGCGAAGATCGTCATCTGCGACAGATTGTTCCCGGAGAACATGTCGTAGAGGCCGAACATCGTGCCCTGCGCCCTGTCAGCCAGCTGGGTCAATGCAGCGGTGTTGACGCCGGGGGTCGGGATCTTGCTGCCAAGCCGGTAGACCGCGAGCAAGCCAAAGGTGAAAAACACCCGCTTGCGCAGCTCCGGAATGGCGAAGATGTTCTTGACGCTATCCATAGGTTATCCGGCGATCACTTCGGCCACGCCGCCAGCCGCCGCGATCTTCTGCGCCGCCGTTTCGCTGAACTTGTGCGCCCGCACCGTCAGCTTCTTCGTCACGTCGCCGCGGCCCAGCACCTTGATGAGGGCGCGCTTCTCACGCACGAGCCCGCGCTCGCGCAACAGCTCCGGCGTCACGTCGGATCCGGCATCGAACACCTCAACCAGCGTGTCGAGATTGACGACGACGTACTCCACGCGAAACGGGTTCGTGAACCCGCGCTTCGGCACGCGGCGATGCAGCGGCATCTGGCCGCCTTCGAATCCGCGCTTCTTGCCCCAGCCCGATCGTGACTGGGCGCCCTTGTGACCTCGGCCGGCCGTCTTGCCCTGACCGGATCCATGACCGCGCCCCACGCGCGTCTTGCTGTGTTTGGCGCCCTTGGGAGGACGCAGATTATTAAGAGACATCGTTACTCCTGAGCTCCTTCTTCGACCACGACCAGGTGCCGGACCGCGCGCAGCATACCCCGCATCGATGGCGTGTCTTCCACGGTGACCGAGTGCCTGATGCGACGCAGACCAAGCGAACGCAGCGTGGTCGCCTGCACCTTGTCAAAGCCGATCGCGCTCCTCAGTTGAGTGACCTTCACACGAGCGACCTTCACGCCAGCGACTTTCTTTTTCGACATCGATTACGCTCCCACCAGGTCTTCGAGTTCCTTGCCACGCAGCCGGGCAATGGCGCTCGGATCCTTCAGCCGCGACAACGCGTTGAAGGT
>JBKJJZ010000006.1:0-3174 GCA_046597705.1 Vicinamibacterales bacterium
GGCGCGATTCGAAATGGTTGCCTCGGTGACGCCGGCGCCTGCCGACTTTCTTGAGGTTGGGCCCGGTCAAGGCGCCATCGCGGATCTGGCGCGGGAGCGCGGCTACCGATACCGGGCCGTTGAGCCGAGTCCCTTCCTTTGCGAACAACTCCGATTGCGCGGCGTCGAGGTGACCGAGGCCTTCACACCGCCCATTCCCGGCGACGATGCGTCGGTTGACATCCTGTATGCCGATCAAGTCGTGGAGCATATGTCGGGGATCGATGCCGCGCGGCTCTGGGTGGCAGAAGCACTGCGTCTTCTTCGGCCCGGCGGCACGCTGTTCGTGGTGGTGCCGGACTACTTGAAGGAACGCGAATTTTTCTGGGACATCGACTACACCCACAACTTCATCACCACCGAGCGGCGGATGCGGCAACTGCTGTACGACGGGGGGTTCGAAGTGACCGGCATGGTGCGCAGTATCGGCCTGGCCACCGGCATTCGCAGGGATGTGCTGGCTGGGGCGGCGCTCCTGGCCAACATTCCCGGCACCGACGCCGCGTCCCGTTGGACCGGCACCGAAGACCTGTTGTTCAAGATTCGGAAGAATTTGTTCGAAACGCTGGCCTTCGTGGCCCGTCGATAGGCCTCCGGGCCTGGTTTGCTCGCTCATCCCCGGGGGACGTACAATACCTCTATGGCTCAGACGTACGCGGCGAAATACCTGCTCAAAGCCGCCGCCAGCGCCCCCCGCGATCTCATCAACGCCGCCGTCGCGACGATGCGACCGATCCATCCGACGGTTTTGATCTTCCACTGCACCTTCGTGTGTGATGCGCAGTGTGAAATGTGCAGCAACTGGACCCGGGGCAATCGCAAGGAAGATATGACCCTCGAGGAGATTTCCAGGGTCTTCGACAGCCCGCTCTGGAAGAACATCGAGGTCGCATTTGTGTCGGGCGGGGAGCCCACGACGCGAAATGATCTGGTGGACATCTGCAAGCTGGTGCTCGACAAGCTGCCGCGCCTTCGCAAGTTCGGCATCAATACGACCGGCCTGACGCCCAAGCGCGGCATCCCGATGCTGACGAAGATCGCGGAGCTGTGCCACGAACGGGGCGTCATCTTCTCGACGCGCGTTTCGATTGACGGCATTGGCGACATGCACGACCAGGTACGCAAGGTGAAGCGCGGCTTCGACAAGGCGCAGCAGACCATCACCGCGATGCGCGAACTGCAGAAGCGCGTGCCGTTCAACTTCGGCATCTCGACGACCATCTTCTCGATGAATCTGGATGACGCCGACAACATCCTGAACTGGGCGCGCAGCGAAAACCTCGACATTGTCTTCAACATGGTGCGGTTCACGGAGCCGATGCTGGGCAATGCCGACCTTGAAGCCACGTGCAAGCCCATCGGTGAAGAAGAAGAGCGGATGCGCCAGTTCTTCATGGACCGCGTGCGGATGGACCCGTTACTGGACGGGCAGAACTACATCTACATGCACTATGCCGACATGATCTCGAACGGCTACCATCGCATGGCGCCGTGCCCCTTCCAGACGCAGGGCATCATGCTCAACCCCAACGGAGACCTGTTCTTCTGCGAGAACAGTGAAGTGGTGGGGAACGTGCTCAAGGAAGACGCCGAGGCGATCTACTTCCGCAAGTCGAGCCAGGATCACCGCGAGTCCATCAAGACCGACAAGTGCCCGACGTGCCTGAGTCCGTGCCAGATGAACGTCTCGGCCGTCAAACAGGTGCTGCCGTACGTGAAGTTCCTGTATCGCGCCTCGAAAGAGAAGCGCAAGGCGCCGAAGATGGCCGCGCGCATTCAGACCGGTCAGCCGCAGCCCGTGAAGTAGGGCGTCGGGGCGCCGAGAGGCTGTCGCTCACACACCAAAAAAAGAAACGGCTGGGAAGGTTGTTCACCCGCCCAGCCGTCGAAGTCCGCGATCGCGCGGGTCTTACTTGTCGTCCTTGAACGCGGGACGGGGGCTGGCAGACACCCACACGTTACGAATCGTCGTGCCGGGGTTGGTATCGCTACCGGCGCGCCCGCCGACCGAGCCAAGGCGCACGAGCATCTTGGCGGGGTTCCAGGTGCCGGAGTAGCCCTGGCCGATGTTCACCATCGTCGAACCCGCGCTGCCACCATCGAGGATCACCAGCCGGGTCTGGCCGTTGCCCCATGTGAATTTCCAGAAGTAGGTCTTGGCACGGCTCCACTGCTGGGGCCCGGCGTTGGGCTCGTAACAATTCGGGCGCACGCAGAACGTGTAGCGTGCTGGACTGCCCTGACCGACCCACGATGTGCGCTTGTCGAGCGTCACACGATACTCGTTGTCGGTGACGTTGACGCCGTCGCCCGCGAGCATGCTCATGACCTTCGTCTTCCACTCCTCGCTGCCGTTGCCGAGGTTGGTGATAATCGTGGAGAACTCGCCACCGGTAAGCGTCTGGGGCATTGCGTACTCGACCACACTCTCCTGGCCGTCGAGCCGAACGCCAAGGGGTGTGTAAGTGATGCCTCGTGTGAATCCAGCGACGGTCTTGCCGTTGGTCAACGGGTCAAAAATCTCCTGATTCTTGATGTAGCCGCCGACGGGGGACTTGAACGATACGAGAGCGGACCAGGGCCCGATCGCGTTCTGGGCGGAAATCGTGGCCCGCACGCGCCACGTGTAACGCGCGTCGTAATCGAGGTTGCCGCTGACGGTGAACGAGGGGGTGTTGCTCACGCCTGACTGCACCTTCACGTTCGCGGCGTTATACAGCTCGAACGCGTATTGAAGCGCGACTGTCGCATACTTGCCGGTTGCGGCGGAGGCCAACAGGGTGGGGTTTTGCTCCACCACAAAGTCGTTAATCGGGGAGGTCGGGGTCGGCGCCGTCACCTTGAGGTTGGAGTTATCCGGTCCCAGTGCTGTGTCGGCTGGCGAACCTGCGGCCGGAGCCGATGGCGCGGTCGGGTTGTCACTACAAGCGATGGCCAGTCCGGCCAGAAGTGCGGCACCAGCCGCCCCACGGAAATAGCTCTTCATCTTCTCGATTCCTCCAAATTGCGCGTGTTAACCAGGGACGAACGGACGGCCAGACGGGAGTGGATTCGATTATACACCACACCCTAAGGTGGTTTCGGTCAATAAGGCCCGACTCTGTAGGGGTCACCCGGCTCGTGTGCGTGTTACGA
>JBKJJZ010000229.1:0-2738 GCA_046597705.1 Vicinamibacterales bacterium
GGCCAAATTGCCTGCGGATGAACTGCGAGTTGCAGACGATGGCCCTGGAGAGCAGTTGAATCATCTCGAGCGTCAGTTGTTCGTCGGCGCTGGTGCGCGCGCCACTGCCGACGCCCACATGGCCGCCAAGGCGCCAGACATGCGGAACTCCGGCCAGGCTGGCCGCCATCGCCAGGTGCGAGGCGTAGTAGTTGGACTGCACCAGGCCGATGCCATGCGTCCGGATGACGTCTGCCAGTACCTGGATCCCTTTTTGGGAGAAGTAGGGCTCGACAACCACCGTCGGCAGCCCCAGGGCCACGAGACGCGCCAGTGGTCCCCCCGCCTTCGGGGCCACAACGATGGGGGCAAACCGGCGCCGGTCCAGTCGCGGCAGCAACCGGGCCAGAAAACGCTCGGTCCCGCCGAAGCTGGCGGGGTGGATCTCGAACAGGATCGGGACGCTCATCTGAGGCGCGCGAGTGCAGATCGAACGCCAACCTGATCGGAACCCAGGTGCACCCGATAGGCGGTGGCCGAGCGCACGAGGAGTGAGTAGATTTCGAACTGTGCCTCAACGGCCGCCGGGCCAAGCACCGACGAAGGAAACTCCTTCGGGATTTGTTTCAGACACTCGAGCAACGCCTCCGCCGGCTTGAGCCTCTCAAGCCGCGTGGCGGTGCCGCCGGAGACCTTCGGGAACAGCAGGTACTTCGCAACGGCCGGCGTCCGGCGCTTTGATCGGCGATCGGTTAGGTTGACCTGGTACTTCCATTGCCGGCCTTTTCGGTGCCGGCCGGGCATCACCGAAGAACGCCACTCCGGCAGCAATCGCAACGACCGGTCGGTAACGTAGACGTCCGTATCGAGTCCCAAGACCTCCAGCGCTTGACCCTTCACCCGCAAAAACGCGGCATCGTCTGCCAGGAAGCGGAAGCCGCACGAGAGGAGATTGAGCGTGGTGGTTGATTTTCCACTTCCCGACACGCCGGGCAGCAGCGCGGCGGCCCCGTCGCGCTCAACGGCTGCGCAGTGCCAGGCGAGCACGCCACACCGTTTGAGGACGTCGAGCAGGACCGGCTCGAACACATAGTAGTAGACGAAGTCCGCGTCCCACGCCGGCAGCGATCGGCAGTCGAACTGCCACGGGTGGTCGTAGCAATAACCCGTCAGGAGGTAGCGCTTTCCGTCGGTGAGCAAGATGACGTGGTCGTTCGAGAAGCCCGCCCACTGTTTCAGGCGAGGCAGGTCAGGATCGCCACGGTCGGTGAAGCGGAACACGGCGTGCGGCTTGCGACTCCGGGTGGCGGCAACAGCAAACGGCTTCCAATGTGTGAGAACAAGTGCGCGGAGTGCACGATCGTCGGTCTCGACGTGAACGTCCACGCCCGCAATGCGAAAGGCGTCGTTCATGAGGCCAAGGTCAGCAGTTCTTTGTCGAGGAGGTCATCGATGAACGTCTGGACGTCAGCCACGACGTCTTCAACGTCGGCCTCAAACTCCCCGGCGATCGCCCTGGCGATATCGCCGACGGTGAGTCGTCCGTCGATACGGGTCCATATCGCCATGCCCGAGTCATTGACTTGCGCAAACTGGCCAGTGACCGGGTCGAGCAGGATGGCCTCGGAGCCGAACTCACGCCACTGAACGCTCTCGCCTCTGGCCGGCACACGGCCGAGCGGGCTGCTCATCACGGTAGAATCCTAGCACGCGTTTTTATGTGCGGTATCAGCGGCCAGTTGAAGTTCGATGCGACGCCGGTTGACCGCAGCCTCGTCAGGCGCATGACGCGCGCCCTCGCTCATCGCGGACCAGACGATGAGCGGTTTTATTTTGAAGGTGTGGTGGGCCTGGGGCATCGGCGCCTGTCGATCATCGATGCGGCAGGCGGGGCGCAGCCCATGACGATGGGCGGCTCGCGACCGTTGCGCCTCGTGTCCAACAGCGAGATCTACAACTACATTGAACTGCGCAGTGAACTTGAGGCGGCGGGGCACCAGTTCACCTCCCGCAGCGACACCGAGGTCATCCTGCACCTGTTTGCGTCAGAGGGCGAGGCCGCCTTCCTGCGGCTCGAAGGGATGTTTGCCATCGCCATCTGGGACGAGGCCGCCCAGACGCTGTATCTCGCCCGCGATCGGTTTGGCGTGAAGCCGCTGTACTACTGCCACGACCGGTCTGCGTTCCTGTTTGCGTCCGAGCTGAAGGCGTTGCTCGAGTACCGCGACCTGGACCGCACGCTGGACCGCACCGCGATCGACAGTTACTTCGGGTCTCTTGCGCTGCCTGAGCCCCGAACGGTGTTCAGGAGCGTGCAGAAGCTCCCGCCGGGGCACATGCTGACCGTGAGGCACGGTCGTGTGAAGCAGGCCCGCTACTGGAATCCTGCGCCAGAAATGGTCAAGCGCCGGCCGGTCGGCGACCAGGAGGCCGGACTTCTCAAAGAAATCGAACGGAGTGTACAGATCAGCCTGAGGAGCGATGTCCCGGTCGGCGTGTTGCTCAGCGGCGGCCTCGACTCGAGCACCGTGACGGCCATGGCGGCGCGCGTCAGCGGAACCCGTCTGCACACGTTTTCAGCCGGCTTCCGTGAGGGCGACTTCGATGAGAGACGCTGGGCGCGCCTGGTCGCGAAGCGCTGTGGTACGCGGCACCACGAGGTGCTGGTGACGAAGTCGAAGGCCACCGCCATCGCGCAAACACTGGTCGAGCACTTCGACGAGCCGTTCGCGGACTCCTCGGCGATACCGATGTTCTCG
>JBKJJZ010000361.1:0-2513 GCA_046597705.1 Vicinamibacterales bacterium
GATTGAACGGACGACCTGCTGATTACGAATCAGCTGCTCTACCAACTGAGCTACGCCGGCCTCCTGAGAGGGAACAAGCTTACCACGGAGGCTGACTGCTCGGGTTCAGTCCCGCTAAGGATCGACCGTCTCGTTCCCCGCCATAGCCACACCAATCGGCCTCAGGGTGTGGAGAATCTTGATGGTGTCGCCGTGGGCGGCGAGGACCTGCTTCAGGTCCTTGTAGCACTGCGGCGCTTCGTCGGCACCGCCACCGCGCAGCTCGATGCCGCGCTGCTTCAGCTCGTATTGCCATTTCGGCCAGTTCACCACACCCGGCGTGATCGACTGGCCGGTGCGGCGGTTGAACTTCCCCGCCGCCTGGGTGCGGCTCATCACGCGGCCGGCGCCGTGCACCGTCGAATACAACGCGTCCTTCGATGCAGGCGACTCCACGCCTTCCACGATCACCGCATCGTCGGCCATCGTGGCGCCAATGAAACCCTGCTGCCCGGGGAATGCCGGCGTCGCACCCTTGCGCACCACCAGCGCACGGCGGCCGTCGTGCTTTTCCCACCACGCGAAGTTGTGATGGTTGTGGATGCGTTGACGCGCCTCGGTCTGCAGGATCTTCAACACGCGATCGACCACCCAGTCGCGGCCCGCATAGGCATATTCGCCGGCGACATTCATCGCGGCGAGATAGTCATCCGCCATCGGCGTGCCGATCGGAATCACCGAGGGCGGCGCGTCCATGCTGTCGTTCGGACGGTCGCCCCACTTCTTCCCCGCCGCCAAGGCCAGGAATCCCGACGCCGTCTTGTGACCCAGGCCGCGCGATCCGAAATGCACGCCGACCCACAACGATCCGTCCGCGCGATCCTCAAACAGATCGACATAGTGATTGCCGCCGCCGATGGTGCCCAACTGGCCCCGCGCCAGCGGCAACAACTTGCGCTGTTCCTTGACCTGGCTCCTGGCGATCGAATCAAACACCGGATGTTCGGCGATGCGCTCGTCGTTGTTGCGGCCCATGCCGAACGAGATGGTCCGCCAGATCTGATCCATCACGCGCGACACGTCCACGTCGGCGGCCTTGAGGGGCGTCTGCACCGCGCAATTGCCGCAGGCAATGTCGTAACCGACACCTGCCGGCATCACCACGTTGATGGATGCGACGACGCCGCCGATCGGCATCGAGTAGCCCTTGTGATGATCGGCGCACAGCACGCCGCGACTGGCCTCGCCAGAGGCGTCGAGGCAGCGCTCGATCTGCTGCCGCGACGCCGCATCGACCTCGCCGAACGCGACAAGATCTTTCCTGCTCACTATCCCATGGCCTCTTCTTCCTCGGTCATGCCGAAATCGGCGGCGGCATTGATGCCGGATGCCGCCAGTGTCGACAGCTTCTTGTCGGCCGCCTTCTCTTCGTTCAACGTCTGCGTCAGTAGCCGGACGACCTCGCGATGGCCCATCTGCTTCGCCCACGCGATGCAGGTACCATACGCCGCCATCTCGTAGTGCTCCGCGCGCTGGCCTCCGGCAATGATGCAGGCGTCGAGCACCGGACCGCCCTCGACTTCTTCCATCACCTTATTGCCTTCCTTGATGATGCCCTGCATGCCGTTACACAACTTGCCTTCGACCTTTTCGTCGAGCGCCTTGAGGGCCTGCTCCAACCGGCGGACGTGCGTCCTGGTTTCCCGCAAGTGACTGGTCAGCGCCTGGCGCAGCGGCTTACTGCTGGCGTGCTTGGCCATCTTCGGCAACGCCTTGGTGAGCTGCTTTTCGGCGTTGTAGAGATCTTTGAGTTCGTCGATCAGGGCTTGGTGCAACGTCTGAACTTCTGCCATCTTTCCTCCTCGTTCGCAAGATTGCGTACGAGAATTCCTTGCAGAAGGTATGCCCACCAGAGCGGCGGGCAATGGACGATCGACCTCAGGGAATCCGACTACATCGAAGCCCTAAGCCAGCGCGGCCTCAATGCTCGCGACGTCCACCGGCTTGACGAGATGACGGTTAAACCCCGCCGCGGCGGTTTTCTTGTAGTCCGCCTCTTGTCCGTAACCCGTCACCGCAACCAGGCGAATCGCCTCGAGGCCAGGCAAGCCGCGCAGTCGGGCCGCAAGCTGATAGCCGTCCATGACTGGTAGTCCAAGGTCGAGTAACGCCACTGTTGGCATGAAGTCGGCGGCTATGCGAAGGGCGTTGGGTGCGTCATGGGCGACCTTGGTCTGATACCCTCTCGCGGCCAGGGCGGCCGACAGCGTCAGGGCGCCGTCCTCACTATCGTCAACCACCAGCACCCTGGTGGCGCCGACGGTCAGCGTCGGCGACAGCTCGACCGAAGGCAGAACGTGCACATCCGCTGAGGGCGCACGAGGCTCCACTCTTGGCAACCGGACCGTGAATGCACTGCCTCGACCCGGCCCCTCACTCTGCGCGACCACAGACCCGCCATGTCGCTCGACCAGGTTGCGGACGATAGCCAGGCCAAGGCCGAGCCCCCCCCTGCGACCGCGCGATGTCCTGCC
>JBKJJZ010000481.1:0-3826 GCA_046597705.1 Vicinamibacterales bacterium
CTGCCGGCCGGGAATGTACAACTCAGTGTCAGGGCGCCCGGATATTTGAGCGGCAGCCATGGACAGACCCGGCCGAACGGCGCATCGCGGCCCATTCAAATCAGCGCCGAGAACAGGACCGTCTCCGCGTCCGTTCGCTTGTGGAAGCACGCGGTCGTTTCGGGGATCGTGACCGATGAGCGCAACGAGCCCGGCATCAACATCAACGTTCAGGTGCTGACGCGCTCCTACAGGAACGGACAATCGCGCTTCACGTTGGCAGGCTTCGGACGCACCGATGACCGCGGAATGTATCGCGCTGCAGGCCTGGCGCCCGGGGAGTACGTGGTCGTGGTGCCGCAGACGCAGACGTCGATGCCGGCGGCCGCCATGGATCAGATGATGCAATCGATGATGGGCGGACAGGGCTTCGCGGCTGCGGAGATGACGCTTGCCGCATCGGGCGTTGTCGCGGGTGGTGGCGCGCGCGGTGTGCGCGTGGGCGACCAGATGGTCAGCTCTCAGTCAGGAGCACTAGCGGTGCTGAGTGCCGATGGTCCCAACGCCGCGTATGTGACGCAGTATTTTCCCGCGGCAACTACTGTGAGCCAGGCGACGGTGTTGACGCTGGCTTCGGGCGAGGAGCGCAGCGGCATCGATATCAGGATGCCGCTCGCGCCCACGTCGCGAATCCGCGGATTCGTGATGGGGCCGGAAGGCCCACTGGCCAACGCACAGCTGCGCCTGTTGAGTGTTGCGGAAACCGATAGCGGCGACATCGGCAATGACGTCGCACGTTCAGCGAGCGCAGCGAACGGAGCGTTCCAGATGTTCGGTGTGCCTGCCGGACAGTACTTGGTGAAAGTGGTGCGGCCCGGCCGTCAGGCGCCGCCGGCCGCGATTGCGAACAATCCCCAGCTCGCGGCATTGATGGGTGGAGGCGGTCCCATCTCTCCGGCGGACGCACTCACTTTGTTTGCCGACGTCCAGGTGTCGGTTGAGCGAGACATTATGGATTTGACGATCACGCTCGCGACAGGCGCCACCGTGTCGGGCCGCGTCGAGTTCGTCGGTACTGCGCCGCCGCCGCCCTTCACCGGCATCAGCGTGATGCTCACGCCCATGGAAACTCAGGGCCCCCCCATGCGAGCGACACCGGTCAGTGCAGACGGCCGCTTTTCGACCACGGGCAATGCCGCTGGAAAGTATGTGATTGGCAACGCCGGCCGGACTGCTGCCGGATGGTTCCTGAAGTCTGCCATCGTCAACGGCATCGATGCGGTCGATCAGCCGTTTGAACTGGGCGCTGAGAACATCGGCAATGTCGTACTCACGTACACAGACCGGCAAGCGACAATCTCCGGCACGTTGACCGATGCGGCCAGTGCGCCCGCGGAGGGTACCGTGATCGTGTTTCCGGCCGCCTACCGCGAGTGGATTGCGAAAGGCATGTCCTCTCGCTTGACGCGAAACATCCGGACGCAAGCCAAGGGCGCATTTTCGATTGCGGGTCTGCCGGGACGCGACTACCTGATCGTGGCTGTGCCTGACGACCTGCTTCCTGACATGCAGAACCCGGCTGTCTATGAAGCGCTCGCGCGCGCGGCCACTTCGTTGACCCTGTCCGACGGCGACACGCGGACGATGTCGATCAGGCTCGCGCAGGTGGTGCGATGAACGCGCGTTGGGGCCTCCTCGCCGTCCTCGTCTTTGCCGCGGGAGTGACTGCCGCAGCTCAGGTGCAGCGCGATCGTCAGGTGACCCCGCGCGACAAGCCCACCGAAGTAACAGGCACGGGCGTGGTCGCCGGCACCGTGATCACCGCGGATGAACGGCAGCAGCCTGTGCGCCGCGTCAGCGTGCTCCTCGCATCAGGCCAGATCGTCACGCCTCGGACAGCGGTCACTGACGATGAGGGGCGGTTTGCGTTTACCGGCCTCGCCCCCGGCAACTACACGCTCGTGGGTCAGAAACCGGCGTGGGTGAATTCGGTGTACGGGGCCCGAAGTGCCACGGACACCCAAGGCGTGCCCATCGCCGTGGCGAATGGCCAGCGCGTGGAAGGCCTTCGCCTTCCCATCATGCGCGGCGCGGTAGTGACTGGTGCCGTGCGGCTTGCCAGCGGGCAGCCGGCGCGGGGTCTCACCGTGCAGGTCATGCAGGCCCGCACGGAGGATGGACGCCGACGTCTGGTGACCGTCGCAGCACCGTCCGACACGAACGACATTGGCGTCTACCGTGTGTTCGGACTTCCTCCAGGCGACTACGTGGTGCAGGCTCGGGCCCAGTCGGGCTTTACGGGCGGGGAATTGCGACAGGTCACGGACGCAGAAGTGCGCTGGGCCGATCAAAGTCTGGCGGCAGCTTCCGGATCCTCACGCGCGCCTGACGCCGCCACAGTCCCGCCGCCGGCGGGGCCAGCCGTGACGTATGCCACCGTGTTCTTTCCCGGAACTACCTTCACGTCTGATGCGGGAATCCTGACAGTGCGCGCTGGTGAAGAACGCGCCAACGTGGACTTCTCGCTGTCATTCCTACCCACCGCGAAAGTGACGGGAACCGTCATCGGTCCCGACGGTGCGCCGTCTGCAGGCGCCACCGTCACTCTCGAACCCGAAGGCGCAGGCGATGGCGATTTCATCGGGATGGTGACGGGCCTGATGGCCGGAGGCCGCAGCGTGACACGGCAGGATGGCGCGTTCACCCTGTCCGGCGTGCTGCCGGGGCGCCACACCCTGATGGTGCGAGGCACCCCGCGGCGTCCGGATGCGCCGCCCGTCTCTCAGGCTGACGCCAGCCTCGCGCAGGCGATGGCGCTCGCAAATTCAATGACGGGCATGTTCGGCGGCGGACCGGACAACCCGGCCTCGCTCTGGGCAGCTGAGCCCATCGTCGTGAATGGACAGGACGTTGGGCCGCTCAGTCTCGCTTTGCGGGACAGCCTGACCATCGAAGGAGCCATCGTCGTCGAAGGCGGTGGTGTGCCCCCTGACGCGGCAACTCTTCGCATTGGCATTTCGAAGCCATCCACCGGCGACCCGATGGCGGCGATCGTCGGCAGGCTACTCGGTTCGTCCTCAGGCCAGGCCAAAGCGGACGGCACGTTCGCGGTCCGCGGGTTGACGCCGGGCCGGTATCAGGTCTCGGTGACTGGCAAGGGGATGCGGGTGAACACGATGATTCCAGGAATCGCCCCGTCCCTGAGTGGCTGGGTCGTGAAGTCGGTTCGCTGGGGCGAGCGGGACCTGGCCGACACCGGCATCGACTTGCAAGCCGATGTGCCCGTTTCCGGAGTCGTCGTGACGCTGACCAATCAGCCTGCCGAACTGGGCGGCAAGGTGATTGACGCCGCTGGCCGGCCCACCGGCGCCTTTCCCATCGTGGTCTTTGCTTCGGATCGTGCCTACTGGGCGAGTGGAAGCCGACGTGTGTTGCAGGCCCAGCCGGCCACTGATGGGACGTTCACGGTCATTGGTCTGCCGGCGGGGGAGTACTTTCTCGCCGCGGTGACTCGTCTGGAACCGGGCGATCTGGCGAATCGCCAGTTTCTCGAGGAGCTGATTCCAGCGTCTCTGAAAATTACGATTCGCGACGGAGAGAAGAAGACGCAGGATTTGAAACTGTCCGGAGGTGGGTGAGCGTCGCCGCTGCAGATGGGAATTTGCCGGGTCTGACCAGCCTCCGCCAAGGCTACGGCGGTCCGCCGAAGCTTTATGCGAAGGCGGAAGACCCGGCCTCCGAAGACTGTACTTTCCGTGGATGCGTAAATGGTGGGTTCTCGGATATCGTAAACAGCTTGGAGCATCCGAGTGACACAACCCGTGCCGACCGGTTCGCCTGATCCGGC
>JBKJJZ010000571.1:0-10042 GCA_046597705.1 Vicinamibacterales bacterium
CATCGCGCCGTGTCCGGGCCCTCAGTCACCTGTTTCAATTTTTCTTCCCGCTCGTGGGTGTTCATCTGATCGATGAGCTCCGCCAGGTCACCGTCGAGGGCGTATTGCAGCTGGTGCATCGTGAAGTTGATGCGGTGATCGGTGATGCGGTTTTCCTTGAAGTTGTAGGTGCGGATTTTTTCGGATCGTTCACCCGTGCCCACTTGCCCGCGTCGTTCCTGGGCGATGGCGTCCTGCTGCTTGCGCAGCTCCATTTCATAGAGGCGTGAACGCAGCACTTTCATCGCCTTCGCCTTGTTTTTGATCTGCGACTTCTCATCCTGCTGAGAAACCACGACGCCGGTGGGCAGATGTGTGATCCGCACAGCCGAGTAGGTCGTATTGACGCTCTGGCCACCCGGGCCGCTGGAACAGACCGTATCAATCCGCAGGTCCTTGGCCTCGATGTGGACGTCCACTTCCTCGGCTTCCGGGAGCACGGCCACGGTGGCCGTTGAGGTATGGATGCGGCCCTGGGCTTCGGTGGTGGGCACACGTTGCACTCGATGGACGCCACTCTCATGTTTCAACAAGCCGTACACGCCGCGGCCCTCGACCGACGCGACCACTTCCTTCAAGCCGCCGATCCCGTTCTCGCTCATCGAGAGGACGTCCACCTTCCACCCCTGGCGCTCGGCATAGCGCGAATACATGCGATACAGATCGCCCGCGAACAGCGCCGCTTCGTCGCCCCCCGTGCCGGCGCGGATTTCGAGAACGATGTTCCGGTCGTCGTTCGGGTCGCGAGGCACCAGCAAGAGGCGCAGCCTCTGCTCGAGCGCGTCGAGCCTGGCCTCCAGCGCGGGAATCTCCTCCTTCGCGAGCGCCGCCATTTCCGGATCGTCACCGGCGACGAGTTCGCGATGTCCCTGACGCTCGGCGTCGAGTTCCTTCCATTGCCCGTATCCCTCCACCACCGGCTGCATTTCCACCAGGGCCTTGGAGTGCGTGCGGAACGCGGTCTGATCCGACTGGACGGATGGGTCGCTGACCAGGCGCATCAACTCCTGATAGCGCGCTTCCATCGACTTGAGTTTTTCACTGACTTGCGGCGTCATGACCTACCATCAGCCGCCGGATACCGGCGGAAGAAATGCCACGTCGTCTCCTTCGGAGACCTGATGCGACATTCGGGAAAACGTGGCGTTGACCGCGCACGACAGCGCGCGTTCAAACGGGTTCAGGGCCGGGGCGATGGCCGCTGCGGCCAGCCACACCATCGCGACCGTGGCCGGCTCCTCGACCTCAACGGTCATGGTGTCGGTGCCGGCCAGCTCCTTGAGCCGGGCAAACAGGCGCACAGTCACGCGCATGCGATCTCCCGCGCGCGCACCCGCGCGGCCTCGTCGTCGGGATCGGCAACCGCGCCTTCAACCCACGCTTCGCCGTCCTCGAAGAATTCGTGTTTCCACACCGGCGCAATCTGTTTGATGCGTTCGATCGCGTAGCGGCAGACCTGGAAGGCTTCCGCCCTGTGCGCGGTGGCTGCGACGATCACGACACTCGCTTCTCCCACCGCCAGCCGCCCGGTGCGATGCACGATGCCCAGCGCGGCGCCCGGCCATTCTTCGGCGGCTTCGGCCTGAATCTGCTGGAATACCTTGAGGGCCAGCGCGTCGAACGCCTCGTATTCCAGGTATTTAACGGTCCGCCCCTTGTGCGTGGCGCGGACGAGGCCCATAAACGACGCGACCGCCCCACAGCCTTCGCCGCGCGAACGCACCGAGGCCTCGACCTCGGTCGTCACGGCCTCGACTGACAGGGGGGCGGAAGTCACCGACAACATCGCACCAGTATAACGAGGGAAGGGGGCGCCCCTTCACCGGCGATTACCGCCGGCACACGGCTGGTGTCAGGCGCGGCACGCGGCCTCGACATCGGCCACGGTCTTCGGAATGGCCGGGCCCAGCACCCGGTAGCCGGCATTCGTCACGAGCACGTCATCTTCAATGCGATATCCGCGCGCATCGCGGAACTTGTCCACTTCAGCAAAGTTGATGAACGACGCGTTCGTACCTTCGGCCTTCCACTGGTCGATCAGCGCCGGGATGAAATACAGACCAGGTTCGACGGTGACGACGAACCCGGCTTCAAGTTCGCGCGCCATGCGCAGGTACCCCAGACCGAACTGCGTGCTGCGCTCGAGACCCTGCCGGTACCCGACCAACCGCTCTTCGAGGTTTTCCATGTCATGGACATCCATGCCCAGCATGTGGCCAAGGCCGTGCGGGAAGAACAGCGCGTGGGCGCCCGCAGCGACGGCCTCATCCACGTCGCCCTTCATCAATCCGGCCGCCTTCAAATCCGTGGCGAATGAGCGCGCGGCCAGCAGGTGCACGTCGAGAAAGCGCGTGCCGGGCCCGACGGCCGCAATCGCGGCCAGCTGCGCGCGCAGCACCATCTCGTAGATCAACCGCTGTTGTGCGGTAAACGTGCCGCCGACGGGAAGGGTGCGGGTGATGTCGCTGGCGTTGTGATGGGCGGTCTCCGCGCCCGAGTCGAGAATCATCACATCGCCCGCTTTCAAGACGTTGCGATAGAACGGGTTGTGCAGTGTTTCGCCGTGGACGGAACAGATGGGCTGAAAAGAAAAGCGGCCACCGCGGGCGATCGCCACGCGGGAAATCTCAGCCACGACCTCGTACTCATGTTTACCAGGCTGGGCCGCGCGCATCGCCGCCGCGTACATCTCACGCGAAATGTCCACGGCGTGATCCAGGTCCGCCACTTCTTCCGGTGTTTTGTAGCTTCGTTGCGCGATGACCGCTGCGTGAAACGGCTCGGACCGGTACGCGCGCGCGACACTCGCGTGCAAACCGAGCAACGCCGAGAGCCTGTCCGTGTGCTCTGCGCGATACGGCGCGAGGAAGTGCACGCGACGGCCCTCGCGCACAGCAGCGCCAACAAGTTCCGCCAGGGCGTTGGCCGGTGCATGCGCGCCAATGCCGGCGGGCGCGCAGCGGTCGGCGAGCGTGGGCAGCGGACCGGACCACACGACGTCCGCAATCGTCTGGTCGTCGCCGAAGAGCGTTTCGGTGTCTCGATCGATGTCGATCAGCGCGGCCACGCCGGGCTGGTCCACGCCCCAGAAGTACAGGAACGTGCTGTCCTGCCTGAAGGGATACGTGTTGGCCATGTAGGTGATGCCAACTTCGTCATTACCGAGAAACAGGAGCAGGCCCGAACCGATGTCTTTCTTCAGGCGGGCGCGGCGGGCACGATAGGTATCGGGTGTGAACATCGACATTTTCGTCATTTCCTCAGAGGGCATTATCCTGCATCCAGAAATGGTGCAGTGGGCCGTGACCGTGTCCCAGCCCAGGCGCATGACGAATGGCACCGGTCACATACGCCTTCGCTTGCCTGGCGGCGTCTTCTGGGGCTTGGCCGAGCGCCAGACACGCGGCAATCGCTGAAGAAAAAGTGCAGCCGGTGCCGTGCGTGTGTGGCGTCTCGATGCGTTCGGCGTCCAATTCAAGGAACCGTGTTCCGTCGTGCCATACGTCGACCGCCCGGCCTGCCAGATGACCACCCTTGATGACGACCACGCGCGCACCGAGGGCGATCAGCCTGGCCGCCGCCTCGCGCTGGTCCGTCACGGACGCGATCGTGAGTCCCGTCAGGGTTTCCGCTTCTGGGACGTTCGGCGTCAGGACGCCCGCCAGTGGAATCAGCCACTTACGAAGTGCCGCCACCGCCGAAGGATCGAGCAGGCGGTCGCCACCCTTGGCCACCATCACCGGGTCCAGGACAATCGAGGGTAGCGACAAGCGTGTGATGGCATCGGCCACGGCTTCAATGATGGCGGTGTTGGCCAGCATGCCGATCTTCGTGGCGGCGATGCCGAAGTCTGACGCGACCGCCTCAATCTGCGCCACGACCAGAACCGGATCCATGGCCCCCACTAACGTGACGCCACGCGTGTTTTGGGCGGTGACAGCCGTAATGGCCGAGGTGCCGTACACCCCGAAGGCGGCAAACGTCTTCAGGTCCGCTTGAATGCCGGCGCCCCCGCCCGAGTCGCTGCCCGCGATTGTCAGTGCCGTGCGCATTCGTTAGAATCCTCTTCAATGTCTGTGCACACCGTTCGCGGGTCCCTTCTTGATGTCTCGCTCGGCGCCTCATCGTCCTCGACGTTCGGGTCCGTGGCGCGCGTGGCGGCCGTCACGTTCGCTGTGGCGCTGACGGCCGCTGCCGCTCAGTTTACGGTGCCCGTGCCGTTTACGGCCGTGCCGTTCACATTGACGCCACTGGTCGCGCTGCTGGTAGGAGCAGCGCTCGGCTCGCGTTTGGGCGCGGCGTCTCAGGTGGCGTATCTGGCCGCCGGCATCGCGGGGCTGCAGGTATTCGCGCCCTCGTTGGTTCTGCCGCCCGGCGCCGCGCGTTTGCTGGGGCCCACGGGCGGTTACCTGCTGGCCTATCCCGCGGCCGCGTTTGTGACGGGGTTCCTGGCCGAGCGCGGGTGGGATCGATCGTTTCTCTCGTCAGTCCTAGCCATGCTCGCCGGCCTCGCCGTGATCTACACGGGCGGCCTCACCTGGATGCTTGTCTACACTGGCTCTTTCGAGTCCGCCGTCCTCCAGGGCATCGTCCCATTCGTAGTCGCGGATGTTGCGAAAGCGGTGATGGCCGCGATGCTGCTGCCGACGGCCTGGCGGTTCCTGTCGGCACCTCGCACGTAGGGCGTCCCTTCAGGGGCGCCAAATGGGCGCCAGCTAACGCACATACCCCAGGCTTCGCATTCGCTCGATCATTTCCTGGTCGAGTGGTTTGCCGGTTCGGCTTTGTCCCGGCCGGCGCCGCTCACCATAGGTGCCAACAGTCCGGGCGGGATACTTCGTCTGAAACACTTCCGAGAACATCGATCGCGCGGCACTTCCGGCAAGGTCTGTCGCGATGGGCACACCAAGCGCGGTGAGAATGGTCGGTGCCACTGACGTCGACGGCACCTCGCTGAGAGTCGACGTTGCCGCGCCGCTGCCGCTGACCGCAAGCAACCCAGCCGATGGCTGCTGCACGCGCCCCGGTTGCATCACCATCACGATCTGCCGATTCCCTTGTGGCAGCGCGGACAACCATTGCGCCAGCGCTGCATCAAGAAACGCGTAGTAGGCCTCAATTCCCCGCACGCGATCAGCCATTGCAGAAGAGGCGAGCGGCGACCCGTCGCGGCCTTGCAGGAGCGCGTGCTGGGCGATGTCGAGTCCTGGCAGATAGACAGTCAGTAGGTCCAGCGGACCCAGTGCGGGATCGGCGCCCAGGTCCAACACCATCGCGTCCAACTCCGCTGATCGCCGCAGTGTTTTTGAAATGTCATCGGTTTGCGCGGATGGCCACGCCGGCGATGTGGCGAGTTCGATCCGGCGATGGCGCGCCTGCGTGCCTTTGAGCAGGGTCTCATAGAGCGCCGCTGGTGCGATCTCGCCCGCCGAGGCCCCGCCTTGCTCGAGCCGAAGAATCGCGCGATCCGAGATGACCACACCCTGACCTTCGGGAGCCGGCCATGTGGCCCACCAGTGAATGACTGCAGTGCGAAGCCCGGCAGTGGCGGCAACCTCCCAGAAGGCGGGCACAACGCGTTCCTGGCCCGACGCCAGTGCCGGCCGTGTGAACCGCAACACGTCCGTCGCCGCGGTCAACAATGCCATTGCCGGAGACACAGAGTCCAGGCGACCTTCGACGCCCGCCACCTGCCGCCCCTCGAGTGCGCGAATGCCATGGCGCTCCGGTGGTTGCGCCGTGGCGATCGTGGTCCAGACTCGCGCGGGATCCCGATCGGCGTCATTGGCCAATGTGGCACGCGCCTGCGTGGTCAGCGCCCCAAGCACCGGCGTGGCCCCGGCGGCGATGAGTCGATCGAGAGTGGCCACATCCACGCCGTCAATGGCGATCACGACGACGCGCAGTCCGGTGGGCACGATGGCCAGCGGCGGGATCGTCGTGGCGGATGAGTCTGCGGGTGCTGTCGCCACGAGCAAGGCGAACGCGCCAACGAGGGCAGTCGCGCTGACAGGGAGCAACACGCGCCATGACGATAGCGGCGAGCCGCGCTGAAGCGAGCCTGCAAGGCCGAAGCGCACGAGACTGGCCAGCACCGTCACGGTGACCGTGTGGCCAATGAGGACGCTGATCGCCACCGCGATCGCCAGGACAAGAACCTGGGCGGTCGTACTTCCCAGCGGAGCCCCAGGCGCGGTCGTCGTCCGCCACCACAAGGTCAGGTAGAGCAGGCACGCGCCCGCGACGATCCAGCCGGCAAGGGACGCGGCTCGACGGGCGTGAACGGCGAAATCCCGGCGCGAGGCCGCCCGTCTGGCCAGCGCGCCAGCGGCAAACGTCGCGACGAATGCCAACACGGCCGAGCCGGCGCCGAGCAGCACCGCGAGATACAGCGCCAGCACAATCGCGTCAGTGACATTCGTGACGAGCCCCGGCATTCGCGCCGACAGACCCACGGCCGCGGCCGGGCCCAGCAACGCGCCCGCCAGAGCGCCGATGCGGACGCTGGCAGAAAGGGCCCACGCTGAAGCGCTGCCCGAAGAGGTGCGGCCCAGGACAAACCGATCCACGCGCGCATCGAGGTAACCCAGTGCCCGCAAACGCTCGCGGAGATCGTCAACGGGGACAGACGCGCGATTCTCGTCTGACACTAGAGCCTCCGCGCTGCCACGAAGTCAGCGAGTTCGCCCAACCGCGATGCCCGTTGCCCGAAGGGCTTGAGCGCCGCCGTGGCTGTCCGGCAAAGGTCCTGAGCAAGCTGGCGCGCGCCATCCACTCCGCTGAACGAGACGAATGTCGTCTTGCGCGCGTCGTGCCGCACGGCCTTGCCGGTTTCCTCGGGTGTGCCGATGACGTCAAGCAGGTCGTCCACTACCTGGAACGCGAGGCCGAGGTTCTTGGCGTATGCGGTGAGGGCCGCGATGTCCGAAGCGGATCCGCCCGTGGTGAGGGCGCCGGCCGTGGCGGCGGCGCTGAACAGCACCCCGGTCTTGCGGCGATGAATCCGCTCGAGTGTTTCGAAGCTCAGTGCGCTGTCCGTCGCCAGGACGTCTTCGGCCTGTCCTGCCACGAGTCCGTCAAGGCCAACCGCATCGGTGAAGAGCGATGTGAGGCGCGCGGCCAGTGGCCCGTCGTAGCTGCGGCTGAGATGACGGTAGGCCTCGTTCAAGAGACCGAAAGCCGCCAGAATCGCGATGGCCTCACCGTAGACCGTGTGCACCGTGGCGCGGCCCCGGCGCAACGGCGCATCATCCATGCTCGGCAGGTCGTCCAGGATGAGCGAGGACGCGTGTATGGCTTCGATCGCGCATGCCGCAGGCAACGCTCGCGATGCGCTGCCGCATAAGTCAGCCGAGAGTAGAACGACGACGGCACGCACTCGCTTCGAGGGAGCGAGCAGCGTGTAGCGCATGGCATCGTGAACCGGTGTGGCCTCGACCGGCACCATCTCGCCGAGACTGCGGACGATGGTGTCCTGGTATGTGGCAAAGAATCCGGGCAGGGCTGGCATCAACGCTTTACCGCGTAAACACCAGGAGGTACTGGTAGCGCAGAAACTTCTGATGCGCGTGGAGCCGCAAGCCCGCGGCCCTGGCGTCGCGAATGATCACGTCGGGCTCCAGCCGTTCGTTCATCGCGGGACCCGGCCCGAATACGTCTTTTCGCCAATCGACGATCCCGATCCGGCCGTTCGGTGCCAGCGCCGTGGCCAGGTGTTTCAGGATCTGGACCGGCTCTTCGAGTTGCGGATAGGTGTCGACAATGAGCACGGCGTTGAGGTTGCCTGGCAGCTTTGGATTCGTTGGCGTCCCGAGCGTGGTCTCCACATTGCGAAGGCCCTCGCGCTGCACTCGCCGTTCGATCGACTCGGTCATCTGATGCTGCACATCTTCCGCATAGACGCGGCCGTTCGGCCCCACGCGCCTGGCCAGCCGGATGGTGAACCATCCTCCGCCGGCACCGACGTCCGCAACGCGCGCGCCATCGGCGATGCCGAGCTCGTCCATGATGCGGTCAGGCTCCTGCCATTCATCACGATCGCGGCCTTCCAGTTCGCCAAGCTTTTCAGGAGGAAAGAGGCGCCCACGGGCGGTGTGCGGCTGTTGGGTGAACGACGCGGCCACCGGCATGCCGACGGCGCCGGCCAACCACACCCACCACAGCACGATCGAGACGACCACTCGCACGTGCTGATCCTATACCGCTCCAGCGGCAGGTTTATACTTTGCCGATGGCATCCCAGTTCTTTGACAGCATGGTCGAGTTGATCACGCGCACGGCCACAGACCTGCCGGCCGATGTCCGCGTGGCAATGCGGCACGCGATGGGCGTGGAACAGGCCGGTACGCGAGGGGCACAGGCGCTGGCCGTGATCGCGGAGAACATCGACCAGGCCGCCTCATGCGAAGGACCGATTTGCCAGGATACCGGGTGGCCGACGTTCGAGGTCCACACGCCCGTCGGCGTCAACCAGATGTGGGTGCGCGCGCAGATCCGCGACGCGGTGGCTGAGGCGACGCGACGCGGCAAGCTCCGCTCGAACTCCATTGATTCCATCACGGGCGAGAACAGCGGCAACAATCTCGGTCCCGGCACACCGGTGATTCACTTCGACCAGTGGGACCGGGAGGACATCGAGGTCAAACTCCTGCTCAAGGGCGGCGGCTGCGAGAACGTGAATGCGCAGTATGCGTTGCCCGCGGAGCTTGATCACCTGGGCCGGGCCGATCGTTCGCTCGAAGGCGTCCGCAAGTGCATCCTGCACGCGATCTGGAAAGCACAAGGCAAGGGCTGCAGCCCCGGCGCGGTTGGTGTTTGCGTCGGTGGCGACCGCACGGCCGGATATCAGCACGCGAAGGAACAGCTGTTTCGTACGCTCGATGACGTCAATCCCGATCCGAGACTGGCAGAGGTCGAGCGGCAGGTGATGGCCACCATCAACAGCCTGGAGATCGGAACAATGGGCTTCGGTGGTGCGGTGTCGCTCATCGGCTGCAAGATCGGCGCAATCAATCGCCTGCCCGCAAGCTTTTTCGTGTCGGTGGCCTACGACTGCTGGGCGTTTCGCCGGCTCGGCGTGCACGTGGATGCGTCCAGCGGCGCGATCACGAAGTGGCTCTATCGCGACCCCGCAACGCCACAGCCGCCAATGCTGCCGGAGGGTTCAGCAGGCGGGTTTCCGAGGACGGGACGTGAGGTGGTCCTTCAGGCGCCCATTGACGAGGCCACGATTCGCAGCCTGAACGTGGGAGACGTGGTCCTGGTGTCAGGCCGCGTCTATACCGGCCGCGATGCCGTGCACTCGTACCTGATGAAGCACGAGCCTCCGGTGGACTTGCGCGGCGGCGTTCTCTATCACTGTGGCCCCGTCGTGAAGAAGGACGGCGACAAATGGACGGTGACTGCCGCCGGGCCAACCACCAGCATGCGCGAAGAACCCTATCAGGCGGAGATCATCGGCCGCTATGGGGTGCGAGTGGTGATGGGTAAGGGCGGCATGGGCGCCCGCACGCTGGCTGGACTCAAGGAGCACGGCGCGGTTTACCTGAACGCCATCGGGGGCGCCGCGCAGTTCTACGCGCGCTGCATCACGAGCGTGGACGACGTGTCATTGCTGGAGCTGGGCACGCCCGAAGCCATGTGGCATCTCCAGGTGAACGAATTCCCCGCGATCGTCACGATGGACACGAAGGGCAACTCGCTGCATCAGGTGGTTGAGCAGGAATCGGGCAAGCGGCTCGCGCTGCTCAAATAAGAATGGGGCAATGAGGCAATGGGGCAATGAGGCAATGGAGTTGGGCAATGCCACCAATCAGGCAATTCTGGAGCCGATTCTCAGATGTGTGTAGCCGGCAGAAGGTGCGACACGTCCCTTCAGGGGCGCCGTGAATTGGCGCGGCTAAAGCCACGCCCTTGTATCTTAGATTCCGTTCCACCTGGACGCAGTAGCCCGAATCGCCCTTGGTCCTCGCAGACCGTTACGTAGCCAGGGCGCCGCGTCTTT
>JBKJJZ010000596.1:0-8916 GCA_046597705.1 Vicinamibacterales bacterium
GCTGTGTGCGTTCGCGCTGCTGTGCCACATCAGCACGCTGACGCTGCTCAGCACCGTCCTTGCGACACTGGTCCTGTTGTATCGCTTCTTCGGGCGCCCGCCCTTGCGACGTGAGGCGTGGGTGATCGGCGCCGCATTCATCGCCGCCGGCCTGTTGTCGGTCGTCCTCTACTACGGGCATTTTGCTGAGGCGTTTCGATCGGCCATGCGGGTGCGCGCCACGTCCGGGGCTGTGTCGGTTGCCTCCCCCCTTGCGACGCCGGTCTCCGTGACGACGCGGGTGACAGATGCCGCGCGGACCAGCGTCCGGTCAATTGGCTGGCCCCTCTTCCTGCTGGCGATGCCTGGTGTCGTCATCTGGATCCGGCGCGGATGGCGCGACAGGTTGGGGCTGGCTATCGCGTCGCTCACCGTGACGTTTTTTCTGTTCGTGATCAGCGTGGCAGTCACACCGGTCGAGCACGGGTTTTATCGATACGCGCTCGAGTTCGTCACTCGCGTGGCGCTTGCGACGTCTCCGGCGATCGGAATCTGGGCAGCCCTCGGCGCTGTATCGGCATGGCGCCGCGGCGGCCTGGTGCGCGTCGCCGGCGTGATCACCGTTATCGCGGCCGTGACGACAGCCGGGGACGCATGGATCGAGTGGATCCGATGAACTAGGTTAGAGCGGAGTGTCACAGGCGCGGTAGCGCCGCGACCTCCGTGACCGACAGCTGCCGATATTGGTGCGGCGGACGCCTTCCTCGAAAGAAGCGCTCGCGATACAAATCCCGCAGTTGCACAAGATATCCGGCCGCTTCACGGGTGCTCATCTTGCTCTGGCCCAGTTCGCGATCATCAAAGCGGTACGGCAGCTCCACAAGGCTGCGCACGCCTCCCCGAACGATCAGTTCGAGGCAGATCTTGAACCCACCCGCCTTGATCGTGGTGCCAGCGGCAATCGCACGCTTGATGATGAAGAACCCGGATGCTGCGTCACGAATGGGTGAGAGCCCGCGCGCCAGCAGACACGCGGTTCTGGAGAGGAGACGGCGCTTGAAGGGCCAGTCGGGAGTCGAACCGCCGGGGACATAGCGGCTGGCCACCGCCACGTCCGCCCCCGTGGCGCGGAACGCCGCGAAGAGCACCGGTACGAGCGAGGGCGGGTGACTGAAGTCCGCGTCCATCACACCGACCGCATCCGCCGATGCCACCTCAAAGCCCGCCACTACCGCCGTGCCCAATCCCAACTTGCCTGCACGATGGACTACGCGCATCGGATACCGCGTGGCAAGTTCATCGGCAAGCTGCCCCGTGCCGTCCGGCGAATTATCATCGACAATCACGACTTCAAGCGAGAGGCCCCGAGCATCGGCCGCGGCGAATACGGCCTCGACGAGTTCAGCCAGTCGATCATGTTCGTTATAGGTTGGCACGACCATCGTCAAGTCGGGCGCGGGACGGGCGGACACCCCAGCACTATAATTCATACGCTTGGCCCGCTTCGTATGAATGCCCGATCCCTCTCCATCGCCGCGCTGATGGCGTTGTGGTTGTTGCGTGTGCCATCGATCGCGCAGCCCATGGCTGGCGACCAGAGCCTGTATGCATACGCCGGCCAGCAACTGATCGCGGGACATGCACCGTACTCCGCCGCATGGGATCAGAAGCCCCCGGGCATTCACGTGATCTATGGCGTGTTCTGGTCGATCTGGCCGCATGAATCGGTGGTGCCGATTGCAGACATGGCCGCGACCGGTCTCGTTGCCGTGCTGCTGGTGGTGATCGGCCGAAGGCGGTTCAGCGAAGGCATCGGATTCGGCGCGGCTGCGGTCTTCCTGTTCTTTGGAAATCCATACATGGTGCAGCGGCTGGGCGGCGCATATGTGCGCGCGCAGTGCGAGACCTTCATTCTGCTGGCGGTGACGCTGGCCATGACTCTTGTCGCAGCTGAGCGTCGGACCACGCGCCACCTCGTCGGTATTGGTGTGCTGTTAGGGTGCGCGTTCTGGCTGAAGTACAACGCGGCCGCCTACGCCCTGGCGATCGTCGTCGCCGTGTTTGTCTGGCCGCGGGATGGCGAGCCGTCATGGCGTTCAGGCCTTCGAGATCTCAGCTGGATCACGGGCGCGGGCGCGCTGACAGTGGCGCTGCCGCTGCTCGCGATGGGTATGGCAGGCGCCTGGCAGGACCTGTATTTGGCGACCTGGACCTACAACGTCGCCTATTCGGGCGAGACGTTTCAGGGCACGACTCCGCTTCGGTATCTGTTCACGTTTCCGATCGAACGTGCGCACAACGATGCGTTATGGATTCTTGGCGGCGCGGGCGCGATCCTTGCGATGCTCACATGGCTGCGGTCGCCACGCAGTGCGGCGGCGCTGTGCGGCCTGGTGATCCTGAGTTGGGTGGCGGCCTCGTGCCTGTCGATCTTGATCAACGGCGCGCGCGACCTCCCTCAATACTTCATCCAGGCGGCACCCGCCCTGGCCATGATGGCGGCCGTGGGCCTTGCGCCGCTCCTGTCGAACTGGCGCAGAAGGCCATTGGTGCCCATCGTGACGATGGCCGTGCTGGTGGCGGCGTGCCTGCGCCCGGGAGAATCAGGACACCTGCCCAAGCTCGTCGAATCCACCCGCGCCGATTGGAGCGCGCTCACCGGCACAACCGATCGCAAGACGTACCTGGCGCGGTTTGGTGAACCCAACCTCCACAAGTTCGTGGCGAGCGAAGTGGAGGATCTTGCGGCAGAGGTCAGGACCACCACTTCCCCGACCGATTCGATCTACGTGTTCGGGTTCTCGCCGGGTGTGTTCGTCAAAGGCGAGCGGCGCAGTGCGTCGCGCTTTCACTGGAGCCGGCCCGTGGTCATCGAGTTTGCGGCGGGCACGCCGGGATACGGCTCGGACGCGGTGGCGGCAGATCTCGAACGAGAGCGTCCTGCACTGGTCGCCCTCCAGAAACGCGACTGGGGCCGCTACGACAAGGCCGTCGAGGCAGACTCATCGGTCTTCTTCCATCGCACTCCGAAGCTCGAGGCGTGGCTCACATCGGATTATGAACTCGAGCGCGAGACGCCCCTCTTCGAGGTGTGGAGACGCCGGTGAAGGTTCGTCGCACCTCGATCGTGGGCGTGCTGTCTGTGCTCCTCGTGGCAGGCGCGTTGCGCAGCCTCTGGTTGACAGCGGATCCCGCAACCGGCCCGGCCACCGCCGCCGGGGTGGTGTGGCACGACGAGGGCGCATGGGTGCACAACGCGCGCAATCAGGCGTTGTGGGGAATCTGGCGCACTGACGAGTGGAATCCCATGTTCATCGCGCCAGTCTTCACGGCGCTGGAGACGGCCGCATTCAAGACGTTAGGCGTGGGCACGTGGCAAGCGCGCACGGTGCCGGCGGTCTCAGGCCTCATTGCGATTCTCGCGTTGATGTGGGGCCTGTCCGCTATCAGCGGCCGAAAGGCCGCGATCGTTGGGGGCCTGCTCCTGGCGACGAACTACACCTTCGTGATGTGGAACCGCGCGGCGCTCATGGAATCGACGATGACGATGTTCATCGTGGTGGGATGGTCGGCCTACGCCCGCGCGTTCAAGCAGCCGCGATGGGGTGTGCTGGCCGGCGTTGCCGTGGTGCTCGCATTTTTCACAAAGGCGGCCGCGGCGTTCTTCGTGGGCGCGCTCGCACTCGAACTTGCGACGTCGTGGTGGCTCAGTCGGCGCTCTTTCAGTTCCGCCAGTTCCGCCAGTTCCTGCACCTCCGCCACCTTGTTAGGCCTTGTCCTGGCCGGCGTCGCCGCCCTGGCCCTGTTCGTAATTCCCAACTGGGCTGAGTTCCACTTTTACAATTGGCAGATGACCGTCACGCGCAAGCCGGAGTACAGCCTGGGCGCAGTGATGGATCGCGCTTCATGGCTGCCGCTGACGCACGGTGTCTTCACGCGAATGTGGCTGATTGTCCTGGTAGCTTCGGCAGCGGCGGCGGGCATCGTCACCCGGTGGCGGTCGGCGCACCCGGCCGAACGCCTTGCCGTGCTGTGGCTGCTGGTGGGTCTTGTCGAACTGGTCGTGCACGACTCCGGGAACGAACGCCGTTACGTCATGTTCGTGCCGGCATTGATTGCGCTGGCGAGCCTTCGATTGGCCCCAGCCCGGCACGCAGGGCCTCGCTTGAGCTTCGCCAATGGCGGCGCGGCTGAAGCCACGCCCTACGGGGGAACGCTCACCCGCGTCGCCACGGTTCTCACTATCGCCGTTCTCGCTTACCTCGTCTTCGGCAGCATCCTGCGGCTCGTCTGGATCGACGATGTACTGGCCGGCCGCTACGCGACCTCGGTGCGGGTATCCGCGGTGCTGGCTGCGGCATTGGCTGCAACCGCGTGGTGGAAGTGGCGGACCTGGGCTGGCGCACTTGCGGGCGCCCGGATGCCGCTTGCCGCCGCGATAGCCATCGTGGTGATCAGCTGCGGCGCCGATCTCACGCTCTTCGGCCGCTGGGCCGGTGAACGCACGTTCCTGAACGTCGAGGCGTCACGCACGCTCGGTGGACTGTTGCCGGCACGAACCCTGGTGCATGGCAAGCTTGCGAACGGCCTCGCACTGGAGAATGCCATCGCGCCGCTCTTCATCGGCCCCGGTTTCGGCAACTATGTGGACCGGCTGGAGCGCAATGACGCGCGCTATATACTCACGTATACCCAGGCGAACGGACGCGCGAGTCTCGGCTATGAAGGCCCGGTCATCCTCGATGTGATCGAGCACTACCCAGGGCAGCGAATCATCGCGGAGTTCGATGTGGCCGCGTTCGAAATAGACAGGGCCCCAGGTGCCGATCGGGCGGCACTTATCGACAAGTTTCCCGACGGACCGGAGTCCCGTGCGCGACATCAGTGAAGACCTCATCAGGACGCACGCCGACCGGCGGTTCCGCTCGGAATACGATTACGCGCTGTTCGAGTACTACCGATCCGCAAAGGTCATCGCGTTCCTCGAGCGCGCGGGCGTGCAGGTGCGAGGACGGGTGCTCGACGCGGGTTGTGGCGGAGGCGGCATGCCGCTCTCGCTGGCCGACCACGCCGATCAGGTGATCGGCATCGATCCCATCAATCGCTTCGGCGACGCGGGCGTCCGGCTCGCCCACGAGCGTGGGCTCTCGTCGAAACTGCATTTTCTCCAGGCGGACGGCATGCAACTGCCCTTTGCGCCGGGCGTCTTCGATCTGGTCCTGTCGCATGCGGTCATCGAACACGTGCCCGACGCGCCGCTCTACCTTCGCGAGTGCCGCAGAGTCATGGCGCCGGGGGGGCGGTTTTTTCTTTCAACCGCGCCGTATCTTTCATTTGCCGGCGCGCACCTGCCGCGCCTGAAGGTGCAGATTCCCTTGCACCTGATCACGGGGCGATGGGTCGCGTTTCGAACGTTCCGGCTGTTGGCGCGCTACGCACCGTGGACCCTGAAAGAGCCCGCGCACGAAAACTCTTTCATACGAGACGCACGCAACGGCATCTGGAAGCATGACGATCTGCTGGAACTGGTCACGGTCCGCCGGCTGAGGCAGCAGATCGCGGACGCCGGCTTGCGTATCGTCCGGGAAGAATTGCACGCGACGTCCACCGTTCGGAAGATGCCGGCCTCGCTCGGCAACTGGCTGCGCACCAGTCCACTCACCCAGGACGCACTCATCAGTAACATGGAGTACGTGCTGGAATAATGGCCACCATCGAACGTTACCGCCCGGAAGACAAGCGCCTTGTCGAAGCGCTGTACCGGCGTGTCTTCGGCACGGACTCGGCGGAAGCAAACCGGCTGCGATGGGAGTGGCAGTACCGGAATAATCCGCATCGCCCAGCCGACGGCCCGCTCATCTGGGTTGCCCGGGAAACGCAGACGATCATCGGACAATACGCCACGATGCCGGTAAAGCTCTCCGTCCAGGGCCATGAGATCGACGCCGCGTGGGGCATGGACGTCATGGTGGCGCCCGAACGGCAGCGCCAGGGCCTGGGCGAAGTCCTCTTCCGCACGTGGGACCGCAACGTGGGTGCATCGCTGGGGCTTGGACTATCCGATTCCTCGTACCGCCTTTTCCTCAAGATGCGCTGGCCCGACGCCGGCCCCGTGCCGTGTTTCGTCAAGCCGCTGACGCGCCGCGCCCTCCGGCGTCCGGGCTGGTCGGTCACAGCCAATCGGCTGTTGTCGGCGGTGATGCTGCCCTGGATCAGGCTGGTGGCGCGCACGCGGCCCCTTCAAGGCGAAGTGCGTGTCATCCGCAACTTTGACAGCCGCTTCAATGCGCTGTGGGAACGCGTGGGGCCGCAGTTCGCCTTTGCCGTGCGGCGCGACGCGGCGTACCTCAACTGGAAATACATCCAGGCTCCTCATGTGCGCTACAGCATTGCGGTACTCGAACGTGAAGGCGAGGTGGCCGGCTATGTGGTCTACCGCCATCTCCAGGAAGCCCGCGGGCGCGTCACCATCGTTGTGGACTGGCTGACGGCGCCCGATGACCAGGCGGGTTTCCTCACGCTCCTGCGCTGGGTCGATCGCGAAGCGCGCGCGGCCGATTCCGACAAGGTTCGCGCCTTCGCGTTGCATGCGGGATTCCGCAAGTTGCTGAAACAGTCGGGCTACTTCGTCGTGAGGTCCACGATGGAATTCGTGGCCAAAATCAACGCGCGTGAAATGCCCGCGAGTTTCTACAAGAACACCGAAACGTGGCACGTCACACTCGGCGATTCCGATCAGGACCGATGACATGACGGCTGGACCCGCCCTGCTCGTCGCCATCGACACCGAGGGTGACAACCAGTGGGACCTCGACGCACGCCTGAATCAGCGATTCGAGAACATCTACGCGCTGGGCCGCCTCCACGACTTCTTCGCCCGTCATGGTGTGCGACCTACCTACGTCATTACCCACCCGGTGGCGACCGATCCCCGGTCTGCGCAGGTGCTGCGCGAACTGGTCGCGCGTGGCGACTGCGAAATCGGCGCGCACCATCACGCGTGGGAGACGCCACCATGCACCGAAGACGATGTGCGCAGACATCCGTACGCGCTGTCACTGCCGCTCGATCAATTCGACGCGCAGCTGGCCAACCTGACCGGCGCGATTACGACCGCTGTCGGCACGCGGCCAGTCTCGTACCGGTCCGGCCGCTTTGGTTTTTCGGCGTCACATGTGTCGTCGCTGGAGCAACAGGGCTACCTCGTGGACTCCAGCGTCGCCCCGCTCTTCTATGAAGCTCACAAACAGGGACCGGACTTCGTGGGCGCACCGTTGACGCCGTATTTCCTGGCGTATGACGATGCGACGCGGCCGGGCTCGAGTCAGGTGATGGAGCTGCCGATTTCAGCCGCGCTCAATCGCAAGGTGCCGGCGTTCGTCGAACGTCTGTATGCCCGGGCGCCATTCAACTACCACGTCAAACGGGCCCTTCGACTCGCGCACATCGCGCACATCCGTTGGCTCCGGCCATCGTACAGTTCCGCCCAAGACATGTGCAGCCTCGGCCGCCAGCTCGTGGATCGCGGTGCACCCATCCTCAATCTCCTCTTCCACTCGAGCGAGGTCATCGTCGGAGGCAGTCCGTATAACAAGACGCAGGGGGAGCTCGACGCGTTTTACGGCAGGTTGGGCACCTTCCTCACCTACGCAACGCGCGACCTGCGCGCACATGGGATGACCTTCGAGGAGTTCAGGTCCTCGGTTCCCCAGGTCCCCAGTTCCTCACCTCCCCAGGTCCCCAGTTCCTCAGGTCCCCAGTGACAATCGTCCACGTCTCTCCCCACTTGCCTCCCGACCAGGCGGCGAATGCCATCCTGCCGGCGCTGGCTGGGGAATGGTCGAAGACACGAGGGCATGAGGTGCGATACGTCGCGCACCCGCCGGCACAAGGCGGGAGCGCGCAGACTCCGGTGGCTGGGCCGGTCGAATGGGTGCCTCGCCGTGAGGGTGTGTCTCCGCTGTCGCGAATGCTTCGCATCGACGCTCTCCAGCGTACGCGCCGCATCCGCGCAACACTCGATCGCGTGGCGGGAGAGGCGGACCTCCTGCACCTTCACAGCAATGGACTGCTGGTGGAAGCGGCCGCGCAGTGGGCCAGGGGTCGCGGCATCCCGTACGTCCTGACGCTGTACGGCACCGAGATCTGGCACTACCAGAAGCGATGGCTTCTGGATTTCTTCACGCGCGCCTATGAGGGTGCCGCGGCCGTGACGTTCTACAGCAAGGGGTTGATGGCTCGAGCGATCGAGCTCGGTCTGAACCGGCCGAACCTCTCGGTGATCTACCCGGCGGTGCCGGCAACGTTCGACGCGCGAGAGGACGCCACCCGGTGGGTCTGGCATGAATCGCTCGGTATCAGAGAGCCTCGCGTCATCGTCAACGTGAAACGACTGCACGAGTTGGCGGGCCAGACCTACCTCCTCGACGCGTTCGCCCTCGTGAGGAAGACGCGACAGGACGTGCGACTGGTGATTTGCGGTACGGGTTCACTTCGCCCGGCGCTCCAAGCGCAGGCCGATGCTCTCGGAATCGCCGATGCGGTGACGTTTGCCGGCCTCGTGTCGAACGACCAGGTGGCGCGTTACACCGCCGTAGCGGATGTGTTTGCACTCCCCTCGCTGCTCGAGGCCTTGCCAACAGTCGCGGTTGAGGCGCTCGCCTGTGGCACGCCAGTGGTGTCTGCCGACCACCCCGGCGGTGTGGAACTGCACGAGATTTTTGGAGACGACGTGGCCGTGGTGCCAAGGCGGGATGCGCCGGCGCTCGCCCGCGCGCTTACCGAGGCCCTCGGTTCTGGCCGTCGCACCCGGTCATCGACGAACTTATCGATGACTCGCCTCTTCCGTCCCGACGCCATCGCCTCGCAGTACGAAGACCTCTATAACCGTGTGGCGCCCCTGAAGGGACGCCCTACGTGAGGGTGGCGCCCCTGAAG
>JBKJJZ010000248.1:0-4298 GCA_046597705.1 Vicinamibacterales bacterium
GTTGTCCGCCAATAGTTCCCCCCCACATCGGCGCCCCATTCCCACACCTTGCCCATGCCGTACTGACAGAGGCTGTAGATGAAATCGCGACCGGTCTTCGCCAACGCATCGCGCATGACGATGTAGGGTTTTTGCAGGTCGGCGACGGCTTGGTTGGGATCGGTGCTGCCGTACGAGCACCAGTCGTGCTTCAGCACATCGAAGCCCCACTCGGCCCAGGTCTTTGCATCGATTTCTTCGTACCCGAGGCTTCCCGGCAATCCCTGACAGGTGCGCGCGCCTGGCGAGGAGTAGATGCCAATCTTCAGCCCCTTCGCGTGGACGCTGGCGGTGAGCGCCTCCATGTCCGGGAATTTCTCATTCGACGGCAGCACGCCTTTGGCATCCCGCGCGCCTTCCCACCCATCGTCGATGTTCACGAACTGATAGCCATGCGCGGCCAGTCCGCTGGAGAGCATCGCGTCGGCGGCCGCCTTCACTTTGGCCTCGTCCACGGTGCGGCCCCAGACATTCCACGAGTTCCAACCAAGCGGCGGCGTCAGTGCAAGCGCGTCAGGTCCCCCGACAATGGTGAGCGTGCTGGTAGCGCGCCCGCGCGCATTTGTGACCGTGACGTTCACGGTGGTGCGGCCCGCCTGCGCGATCGCACCGGTGATGATGCCGGTGGTGGGGTCGAGCGTCAGACCCGCGGGAAGGTTTCGCGTCGCGAACGTCATGGGCGCCTCGCCCGTGGCGGGAATCCTGAACAGGTACGGCCGGCCCGGCGTGCCGCCGGTGATTCGTGGCGCGTTGATCCTCGGCTGGACCGGCCAACCCGACGCGATCCGCGCGGGTGCCTCGGAGGGAAACGTCCAGGTCTCCGGCTTCTCGGTCGCGCCAGCCTTCAGGTAGAGCAGTGCACCGCCCCAGTCCGCGTAGTCCCCCGTGCTCACATCCGCACCGTCGTCGAGCGTCAGTTCCAGAAACTTCGCGCCGGTAAGATCGACGTCCACCATGACTGGCGCGCCACCGGTCTTGAGCACCGGCGTGATCAGTTTCTTCTTGTTGTCCACCCAGACCTCGACCGTGACCGACCCCTGCGCTGGCGCGTTGTCGTCGAGTCCGACCATCGCGACAAAGCGCGTGGCTTGTCCTTTGAGGTCGATGATGATTTCGTTGATCGAGAGCGTCCCGATGCCGTGTGGGTATTGAACGCCTCCCAGCGTGATCGGCAACGGGGCCGACGGAGCCGCACGACCGCCGGCAGGAGTGGCTGGGACGGCTCCAGCTCCGGCGCCGCGCCCTCGAGGCGCCCGGGCCAGCGTCGCGCGCGGTCGCGGTGTTTCACGACGCTGCACCATTTTTGCGAGGTCGAGACTGTCGAGCCAGATGGCATTTGCCGGCGCGTCGGTGGCGCGCAACGCCGCTGTCAGGTCGCCCTGTGCGGGCGCCGGCGAAGAGGCCGCAACAACCGCCGCGGCTAGAAGCAGCGCAGTGGCGCCGATGATCGCGCCAGTTCCGCCAGTTCCGCCAGTTCCGCCAGTTCCGCCAGTTCCGCCAGTTCCGCCAGTCACTTGCGTCCCGCGACTGCGACAACTGCGTCCCAGTAGAACCGGATGAAGCGGTGCAGCTCGCTCACAAGGAGCCGTTCCTGGTCGCTGTGCGCGCCGAAGCCTTTCGCGGCATCCTCCATATCGAGGGCTGGTCCGACGCCGTAACACTGCATCCCTTTTTCGCGCAGAAACGCCATGTCGGTTGCGCCGGTGCCCATGGTCGGCAAGGTGGTCACGTTGTAGTGCGTCTTGATCGCCGCCTCGAGCGCGTGGAAGACATCGGAGTCGATGCGCGCTTCCACGCCGCCTGGCCGAGGATTGCGCTTTGCCAGGCGGACTTCAACGGAAGGGTCGTTCACCACTTTGCGTACCTGCTCGAGGAAAGCAGTCAGATCTTCGTCCGGCAGGATCCGCGTATCGAACGTGGCCAGGGCGTCCGACGGAATCACGTTGATGCGATAACCGCCCGCGAACATATTCGGGGATACCGTGGTCCGCAGCATCGCGGCAAGCCGCGGCTCGAAGCGGCGGAAGTAGGCATCGGCCTCTTTCACCTTGGCAGGGTCGGCCACGGCACGATACCTGGCGGCGGCTTCCGGCTCTGAAATGTCGGCCAACCGTTTAAAAAATGCGCTGGTCGTTTCGTTGAGCCGAATTTCCGGCTGCCATTCGCTGAGGGCCGCCACCGCCTTGGCGAGGTGCGCCACCGCGTTATTCTGCAGGGGAACCGACCCATGTCCAGCGGGCCCCGTTGCGGCCAGTTCGATCCCGAATGGAATCTTCTCCAGCGTCTGAACGGACGCGTACTTCGCGCGGCCGCCCTCGCGCATGACATTACCGCCCTCAGCGAAGCAATACTCCGCGTCAATCGCGCCCCACTGCTGATCCACCATGAACTTGACGCCCACGTGCGTCGCTCCTTCTTCGCCGGCCTCGGCGAGAAAGATCACGTCGCGATCGAGCGGTAGATTGAGTCTCTTAAGCAGAAGCATCGCCATCAGCGATGCGGTGACATTGTCCTTGTCGTCCACGGCACCCCGTCCGTAGACGTACCCACCATCAAGCGTCGCACTGAAGGGCGGGAACGTCCATTTCCTGATGTCGACATTCACCGTGTCGGTGTGTCCTACGAGCAGGAGCGGCCGCTTGGCGCCACTGCCTTTGAGCCGGGCGACAAGATTGGGCCGGTGCGACTCACTGGAGAATTCCTGCACCTCAATGCCTTCAGCGGTGAGCACCTTCTTCAGGTAGTCCACCGCTTCCCGTTCGCGTCCCGGAGGGTCGGACGTGTCAAGCCGAATGAGTGCCTGGTAATGCGTCAACGACTCTGCATCGGCGGCCGTCCAGTTCGGCGCGGGCCGTGACTGTGCAGAGGCGCTCGCGACGGCCAGGAGGATTAGCGGATAGAGGATGCGGAGCATGCGCGCCATTATTCCCCAGTTCCCCATTACGATGGCGCATGCAATCTTTCGTTCCTGAGCCAGCAGACAAATTCACCTTTGGGCTCTGGACGGTCGGCAATCCCGGTCGCGATCCGTTTGGCGAACCCACGCGGCCGCGACTCGACCCGATTGAGATCGTCGAGCGGCTTGCGCCGCTTGGCGCCTGGGGCGTCAACCTGCATGACAACGACCTGGTGCCCATCGATGCGACACCAGCCGACCGGGACCGCATTGTCGCGTCCTTCAAACACGCCCTGAAGGACACGGGGCTGTGCGTCCCTATGGCCACCACGAATCTCTTCAGCGACCCGGTGTTTCGTGATGGTGCCTTCACGTCTTCTGACGCCGCCGTACGGGCCTACGCGCTGCAAAAGACGATGAACGCGATGGATTTGGGTGTGGAACTGGGCGCAGGCACATACGTGTTCTGGGGCGGGCGCGAAGGCGCCGAAGTTGACGCCGCGAAAGACCCGATCGAAGCGATCAAGTGGTTTCGCGACGGCGTCAACTTCCTGTGCGAATACGCTCTGGATCAGGGATACGCGCTTCGCTTCGCACTGGAGGCAAAGCCCAACGAACCACGCGGGGACATCTACTTCCCCACCACCGGCGCTTACCTGGGATTTATCGCGACCCTGGATCACCCGGAGATGGTGGGCGTCAATCCGGAGGTGGCCCATGAGCATATGGCCGGACTGAACTTCTGCCACGCCGTGGCACAGGCCCTCGACGCCGGAAAGCTCTTTCACATCGACTTGAATGATCAGAAACCCGGCCGGTTCGATCAGGACCTGCGCTTCGGGTCGGAGTCGATCAAGGCGATGTTCTTCGTCGTGAAGCTACTCGAAGAATCCGGCTACGACGGCCCGCGTCACTTCGATGCGCACGCCTATCGCAGCGAGTCATCCGATGGCGTGTGGGATTTCGCGCGCGGCTGCATGCGGACGTATCTGATCCTGAAGGAAAAGGCCCGCGCGTTCAGGAACGACTCCGAGATTCAGGGGCTTCTCGAAGAGATACGCACAGCAAGCGGGGACGGCCCACCGCAGACGTACTCACCTGAAAGCATGAAGGCGCTGAAGGCGCGACACTTCGATCGCGCGGCGCTCGCGTCGAAGGCGCTCCCCTACGAACGCCTCGACCAGCTCGTCGTCGAGCTGCTGATGGGCGTGCGGTAGTCGGCGCCCCTGAAGGGACGCCCTACGTACATCGAACGCCACGTACGTCGACGCCCTCATCCGCGCGTGACTCGCGCCCCTGAAGGGACGCCCTACGTTCGGACGTACGTAGGGCTTCCCTTCAGGGGCGCCGAAATTGGATGGGC
>JBKJJZ010000271.1:0-3802 GCA_046597705.1 Vicinamibacterales bacterium
GCTTGCAGCCGACGGCGGCGCGTGCAAGCATTTGATGCCGCCGCGGCTGAAGCCTGGCGTTAGACGGCGCGCCACACTTGTGAAGGCTGTCTCGGAACAGGGTGTAGAATCCGGCAATGGAGTGGCAGACTCGAATCGAGGTCAACCCCGGGGTGCGGAGCGGGAAGCCGTGCGTCAAGGGAACTCGAATCACTGTTTACGACGTACTCGAGTACTTGGCCGGTGGCATGCGCGAGGACGAGATCGTCGCTGACTTTCCCGACCTGACGCTCGACGACATTCGGGCCTGCCTGGCGTTTGCGGCTGCCCGCGAACGACGACTCGCCAGTTCCGTGGCGTGAAGCTCCTCTTCGACGAGAATCTGAGCCCGCGCCTGGTCCGATTGGTCGCCGTCGACTACCCGGGCAGCGTGCATGTTCGGGATGTCGGCCTCAAGGGCCACGTCGATGATGCTCTGTGGCAGTTCGCTCGGAGTTCAGGCCTGGTCATCGTGTCCAAGGACACCGACTTCCGCGAGCGCAGCTATGTGGAGGGGTTCCCGCCAAAGGTCATCTGGCTCGACGTTGGAGACGCCGGCACGGATGCCGTCGCCCAATTGTTGATGGCTGAACATGACCGAGCCCAGCAGTTCGAAGCGGGCGAGGAAGCATCAATATTGATCCTTTCTCTATCGAGGAACGCGGTCTAACACGCCGTGCAGCCGACGGCAGCGCGTGCGATGATGAGCGCCGCCGCGGCTGACGGCTAGCGTTAGCCAGACGAAAGCAATCGGTATCACAATTCCGCTCATGAGGAGGTTGCATGAAAGGCGCTCATAGGTGGCCGCTGTTCGTGGCCGTGCTGCTACTCGGGCTCACATCGACGCCGGTCTCGGCGATCAGCCCGTCAGCCGTTATGGTGTACGGCGAGACAGTTGCGAACCAGTCGTTCTCCGACCCGCTGACCCAGCAGACTTTCCAGCCTTCGGCCTCTTGTGGTGGCACGCGGGGCGTTACAACAATCCCACCCCCATCGATCAACAGCTGTGGCGCGGCCTGAAGAATAGACCGTACCTCGCGATCTTCTGGGGTCGATACGACGCCGATCAACTCAAGCCAGACAGCGCCAGCCAACACGGACGGTTCTACCCGGCGACCGCCTCTGAACCGGCCATCGTTGTTACGACCGTCCCTGACATGCAGAAACGATCGAATCCAATTCCAAGTGAACTTGAGAGGTTTGCTGCTGCCTGGACTCTGAGTCCACAGGAATTATCCACTCTCAAGAGTCTCGGATTCCCTGGGTTCTAGTCGACTGGCTAACACGCAAATGGAGCCGACGCGCCGCTGAAGCGCGTTGGCGCGCGGTTCATTTGCAACGTTAGCCAGACGAAGAGAATACCGGCTTGGTCCGATGGAGCGCACCGCCATCGGGTCCTTGGGATGCCTGGGAGGCACATGATGTTTGAGATGTGGGTTAGCGTTGCGCTCTTGGGCTTGTGGAGTTGTGTCGGAGTCCTCTACAACAACAGCCGGAAGGCATCTCGGCAGATGGACGAGGTCGTCAGACTGTTGGGGGAGATTGCGGCGAAGAATTAGCCAGATCAGCCAGCGGTTGGCTGAAATGGTAGATTGTGGTCCATGACCTCAAAGCAACTGTTCGTTGAAGCACTTCAGCTTCCCGACGAGGAACGCGCGGCCCTTGCGGCCGAGTTGATCGGCAGCCTCGAGACCGACGTGGACACCGACGCAGAAGCCGCTTGGTCCGAAGAAATTCGGTCGCGTGTGGCCCGCGTTAAGGAGGGGACGGCGCCTCAAGTGTCCTGGACCGAAGCGCGGCGTCGGATCCATGCGGCGGCCGGGCGTGCCCAGGAAGCTTGAGTACCTCGCTGAGGCCGTGATCGAGGCCGAAGCCGCCGCGCGTTGGTATGCCGAGCGGAGTCCGTCGGCGGCCGAGCGATTCAGCGAAGAGTTGGACGCTGCGGAGGTCGCGATTCTCGAAGAGCCCGAGACTTGGCCCACGTTCGATCATGGTACCCGCCGGTTCCTACTGAGGCGGTTCCCATTCAGCGTGGTCTATCAGGTCTCCGAACATCAGGTTCTTATCGTTGCGGTGGCGCATGCTCACCGGCGTCCACTCTACTGGCAGCCGAGGATTCACAGGCCTGGCTAACCTCGCGTTGCACCAGTCGCCCGCCGGTGCAATCATGAGCGGCCGCTGGTGAACGCTGGCGTTAGGCCTCAACGCGAGCATCGGGCTAGAATCGAACTCAAGGAGAGGACATGCCCCATACTGCGGCCGCCATTCACAGCGATCCCGAGATTCTCGGGGGCACGCCCGTGTTCGTCGGCACGCGTGTCCCATTCCGAAACCTAATCGACTACCTCGCTCGCAACCACAGCCTCGATGAGTTTCTCGATGCGTTCCCCAGCGTGTCGCGTGACCAAGCAGTCGCCGCGCTGGAGGCAGCCGACGAAGCGGTGAGCCACGATGCGCGTACTGGCCGATGAGCAGCTTCCACGACAGTTGGTTCCGTACTTCGTCGACCACGAAGTGAGGACCGTCCAGCAGGAAGCGTGGGCCGGGCTCAAGAACGGCGTGCTCCTGACCAAAGCTGAAGACGCAGGGTTCGAGGTTCTCATCACCGGCGACAAGAACATGCCATTCCAGCAGAACATCTCGAAGCGGCGACTCGGAGTGTTGGTGATGGTCGCCACAAGCAACGCAATCGAAGACCTACTCCCAGTCGTGCCAAACGCGTTGCCAGCGCTGTCAACGATTCAAGCCGGCCAGGTGGTCCGAGTTGAGGCCTAACACGCCGTGCAGCCGACGGCGGCGCGTGCAAGCATTTGGTTCCGCCGCGGCTGAAGCGCAGTCGTTAGGCTGACGAGATTCAGATTCGGGAGAACCAGTACCCAGGCTTGCGACGATCATGTGCGACTGCCAGGACTCGGATGCCCCCCTGCCAGTCCAAGTAGGCTACGTGGTACGGAAATCGCGCGAATGAATGTCTCCGCGCCGGAACGTCATTCGGTAACCCCCGCGCGGCGCGCCTCGTACCACAGCGCCGCCGCTTCGAGCTCAGCCGACGCCTCGGGTTCCGACCGGAACACCGATGTCATCGCTCATTGAGGCGGTTCAGAATTCGCGCACGAACATCAGGCCATGCCTCGCCTGCTGACTCGCCGTTCATCACCCGCCTGGCGCGCGCCTCAATCTCAGTCGCCCACGCCGCTTCAACTTCGGCAGGGTCATCAGCGGCGGCATCATCCAAGCTCGCTAGCAGCTCGGCGGCCACATCGGCACGCTCATCGACTGGCAGAGTTAGTGCCTCACGAAGTAGCGCTTGTGCTCGACCGGTCATGGGCCGATTCTACACCCGGAAAGCGCAGTCGTTATAGACAGCGGATCAACGACGTTAGATCACGGCTCAGGAATACCGAGGTTCCGGCAGATTTTCTTGGCGAGGATGTTTGCGATTTCGGTATGTCTGGGCACCGCTTCAACGGCGCCATTGACGGGGTTGGTCCAGAGTGAATGCGCCGCCCTCTCGCTTGAGCACACAGCCGTTCCGGCGGAGGTGCCGCAGTAGCGAGCTCCTCTTCACCGCACGGTCACCGTCTCACGCTCGGCGTCGGCCGGTACTCCACGCAGGCCGTCTTCTCTGCGGTCCTCGAGAATTAGGCTAATCGCCGCAGTCAGGCTTTCTCGGGCCTCATCCTTCGTGCGTCCCTGCCCATTCGCACCAGGGATTTCCGGGCAGTAGGCCACGAACCACTCGCCGTCCCGCTCAAACACTGCCGTAAACTCGTTGTGCATAGGG